>CAYUWQ010000010.1:0-25711 GCA_964448455.1 uncultured Eubacteriales bacterium
CTTCGCAGAGCGAAGGGAACGCTATATGCCTCAAACAACGGATTGGACCTCGATAGCTCCATCTTGTATGCCGGCAACAGTGTCTGGTGGCTGCGCACACCGGGGTTAAAAGCCAACCACGCCTGCTATGTCAATAAGGACGGCGTCATTTATCAAACACTGTTTGTAAACCTCCCGAACTTTGGCATCAGACCGGCTATGCGGTTGGAGCGCTAATCGGGAAATTAAGCGCGGGTACGATTCTATACTCTGGATTATTGTAAAAATGGGGCACCGGCAATGTTTAGCCAGTGCCCCATTTTTTGAGCATTTCATTCTTCTTCCGATATGGCTTTACGGTATTTTTCTATCAGTTCTTTGGCAACCGTTATTGTGTTTTCACCTGAGGGCTCTTCAGGCCGGCAGGTGGCAATCCAGTTGCGCTCAAACCTTTCCAGATTGCGGTAAAATCCGCTGCCCCTGAACTCGTTTCTGCCGTCTACCTGTTTACGTGTTGTCGTGGATACCCGCCGGATGCTCTTGAAATTCTGCGCAAGCATTTCGAAAAGTGCCCGCCAACGGTAAGCGTAAAAGGTTTTCAGCATGCCGCCCCACTCGCGCCAGGCACTGTCAAACATGACTGTTTCGTTCAAAGGTCCCCAAAGTGAAAGCTGGGTTAAAACATTAATTTCAAAATTTTGTTTTTCATTATCCGAAACAGCCGCGCCGCGGGCGTCTTTGAGCCATTTTAAAAGCGTTAGTTCTTCCCTGGTTTGCATCAGCCGGTCCATATCCTCAATCAGCCTCAAAAACGCGTTTGAGCTCATTTCAAAGCGGCCGGGGTCCTTTGCCATATATCCGTCGATGACTTGCTTGTATAATACGCGTGCATGGTTGCTGAGCGTCTGCCGGACAAGGTCGCAGGCATCATAAGCAAACCCGTCTTTGTCGGCTTTTTTCGCGCGCAGCAGCGAATCGGCCGCATAAAACAGCAGCTTGTTGTCGTAACGGAGCTCCATCGTATCGCCGGGCGCCGTATGTGTTAGTTGTGTCGCCGGGCGCGCGCAAATAATCGAGCCTGTTTCCGGACCGCCGCACTTCTCCGAATAGCAGGTGTCTTTGAGCGCCGTCACCGCGTCGGTCAAACACGCCTCACTGCTGCCGTAGCGCCGCAGGGCGTATTGCGTGAGCCAAACATCCAAATCTTTTGCCTGATTCTCCGTCATCATTTCAAGCGCCAAATCAAAATACAGCGGGTTTTGGAAGATGCTCTCCGGGAATATGCCCGTGCCGGTAAGATTCGGGTACTGTGCTTTCACGCGTATATAAGGGTTATCAGCCAGCGCTTGAATATTGCCGTGCAAGGTGGTTCTGCCGCCGATGCTGTTGCATACACCAAGGACAAAATCATACCCCCAGTAACCGCCGGTTGCCTCATGGCCGGTGCCGTCTATGTCCAATATCAGCAAACGCTCTTTCGGCACCGCTTTCACCAGTTTTTCGCGGACATGGTCGCCGCGCATCACCCACACGGCTTCGCTGTCAAAAGACTCATACAGTTTGACAACAGCCTTGCCGATACTTTTCAGATATTCGTCCCCGCGGGAAGACGGGGCGTTGTCATGCAGCGGGTCACAAGTATAATAGTGGTTGGCGCCAAGCAGCCTTAGTTGTTTTTCGAGCAGCGCTTTACCGAATTTTTTAAAATAGGGGTCGGCGGGGTCAATCTGATAAGTTGTCGCAAAATTCCGCCAGGCGGGGTTATGCCGCAGCCTTGCTTTTTTAAAGATTCTGATAATCGTTCGCGGAATATGGCCGGAATAACCCTGCATAATCGGGGACATACCCAGCTCTGTTTCGCGTTTGATGATTTTCTTGCCCAATTCAAGTCTGCTTTCAATGTATTCAACATCCGTCAAGGCCAAATTGCTGTCCAAATTGTTGGTCAGCTGCCAACTCCAGGAACAGGGGCCGGAAAGGAACTGCATCGCGCCTTGTTCGCTGTATTTAAAATCCCGCAGGGTATGGTACCAGACCGCTTCGCTGCCGACAATGGAAAGCGGCATGTTGATGCCGTTCATCGCCATAAAGTCAATTTCGTGTTCCCAGCGCTCCCAGTCCCACCAGCAGGTTGAATAAGAGAAGGCGCGGTGATTCAGACCTACACGCTTTTCCTGCTCGATGATATGCGTGATTGCCTTTTCCGGCAGGGGAGCGTTGTCCGCTTTTAGCCGTGTATTGCCGCACCACGCTAAATTGACCCCGCAGTATTCCTTCAGGTATCGGTAGTAGGCCATGGCGAGGCTTATGGTACAGTCGCCGCGCAAAAGAATTTTTCCGTTTTGCGCAGTGATCTCATAATAACTTTTGCCATCCCGCTTTTCGGTCAGCTCCGTGATAAACATCAGCGCGATAGCGGGCGTATTGCGTTTGATTAAAGCATTCATATATGATGGGTCCCTTTCATGCGATTAGGAAAGCGAAACATACAGCGCGTTAAGTTTCTGAACACAGTATAGCAAAAAAAACATCACGGTACAAGTTTGGAAAAAAATCCGCTAAATCGGCAAAAATGATTAAAACTTTATTTTCTTGAAGTGGGGATTGTGGTATAATAATTAAAATTATTGAACGGGTGAATTGATTGCACACAAGCAAATCGCTGACATACACATTTTCCATGGTGCTTTGCGCCGTGTTCGCCGCATTGCTTGCGGCCGGTGCCTTTATCCGGATACCCACACCGTTCGCACCGATAACCTTGCAAGCGGAATTTGCCGTGATGGCCGGGCTTCTGCTCGGCAGAAGGCGCGGGGCGGCTTCTGCCGGACTATATCTGGTTTTAGGGTTGCTGGGCTTACCCGTTTTTACGCTGGGCGGCGGGCTCGGCTATGTATTTCAGCCAACCTTCGGTTACATAATCGGCTTTGTGTTCGGCGCGTACTTGGCAGGGTTGACGGTTGAAAAGTCAATAAAAGGCACCAACGCAACTTATTTTTTAGCCTCCCTGGCAGGCCTTGCCGCCATTTATGTGTCCGGGTTGATTTATGTGCTGCTTATCCAGCGCTTTTCCATACACGCGCAAACAGATATGTGGGCGCTGATGAAATATTATGTACTGATACCTTTGCCAAGCGACCTAATCCTTTGTGCCGGCACAGCAGTTTTGGCAAAACGGCTCAGACCGGTTACAAAAAAATATGTTGAATTAAAAAAGGCGGTTGATTAATATGAAAATCATCGTATGCGAAAATTCCAGAGAACTCGGCAAAAAAGCAGCTCAAACCGCTGCGGAGTATCTGACAGGGCTGATTACGGAAAAAGGGTATGCGCGCATAGCGGTATCCACCGGCGCGTCTCAGTTTGATACTTTCGAAGCGCTGATTGCTGCTGACATTGACTGGAGTAAAGTGGAAATGTTCCATCTTGACGAATATTTCGATCTTCCTGAAACCCATCCGGCCAGTTTCCGTAAATACCTCAAAGAACGCTTCGTGTCGAAGGTAAACCTGCTCGCTGCGAACTTTGTGGAAGGCACCGCGGCAAACATGACGGAAATATCAAAGAAACTGCTTGAACGGCCGGTTGATTTAGGCCTCATCGGCATCGGCGAAAACGCGCACATTGCCTTCAACGACCCGCCGGCGGATTTTGATATAACCGATCCCTATATTTTGGTCACTTTAAACGAAACTTGCAAACGGCAGCAGGTGGGCGAAGGGTGGTTCGCCACGGTTGATGATGTCCCCAAACAAGCCGTTTCCATGTCGGTTCACCAAATTATGCAGTGCAAAAAAATCATTTCCTGTGTGCCCTATGCCGTAAAAGCGAAGGCTGTGGCAGACACATTAAACGGTGATGTCAGCAACTGGATACCGGCAACCATACTCAAAACCCATGGGGACTGGACACTGCTGCTGGACAAAGATTCCGCGGCGCTGTTCTAAAATCAAAACAGGGGTGAAGGAAATGCTTTTCAGCAAAATAGCCATACTTGACGAGAACCTGGATTATCACCAGAACCGGTATGTCGGCATTCTGGATGACCGCATTGATTACATCGGCACCGAACCGCCGGAGAAATCGTACGGGGAGGAATACAGCGGCACCGGTAAACTGCTGATGGCCGGGCTGTATAATGCCCATACCCACTCACCAATGAATCTATTGCGAGGGTATGCGGAAAACCTGACGCTGCATGACTGGCTGCATGAAAAGGTTTTTCCCTTCGAGGCGAAATTGTCGGGCAAAGATATTTATAACGGTACCATGCTCGCGATTGCGGAAATGATTCGCTTCGGCACGGTTTCTTTTACGGACATGTATTATATGGGCGAGCAGGTTCACCGCGCTGTGGCGGAAACGGGGATTAAGTGCAACTTCAGCCACGGTGTTACCTGCTTTGACAACAGCGGGTATAACGACCTGAAAGTTTCCAAAATATCGCAAGAGCTTATTGACACGCTGCACAATACCGAACAGGAAAGGTTCAAGGTTGATTTAAGTATTCACGGGGAATACACATCTACCCCGCGGGTCGTGGCGGCGCTCGCTGAACACGCGGCGCAGGAAGGTGTCAACATCCATATCCATCTGTCGGAAACGCAGGAGGAACATGAAGGCTGTAAAGCACGCAACGGTAAAACACCGGCGCGGTATTTTTACGACCTGGGTATTTTTGCTATGCCGACAACCGCAGCGCACTGTGTCTGGCTTGAAGATGATGATTTTGACATTTTACGCGAAAACGGCGTAACCGTCGCTGCCTGCCCTGTGAGCAACCTGAAACTTGCCAGCGGTTTTGCCCGTGTTGACAAGATGATCAGAAGCGGCATGAAGGTTGCCATCGGTACTGACAGCGCGGCGAGCAATAATAATTTAAACCTGTTTAAAGAAATCCATCTCTTTTCGATATTATACAAATGCACCTCAGGCAACCCCGCGGTTATTACACCCAAACAGACATTGTCGGCAGCCACACTGGCCGGCGCGCAGGCGCAGGGAAGAGGGGACAGCGGGACGCTGAAAACAGGCGCGAAAGCAGACCTGATTGTGCTGGACATCAACACGCCTCAAATGACACCTGTTCACGACATGCTCAACAACCTGGTTTTTGCCGCGCAGGGCAGCGATGTCTGCCTGACCATGTCGGACGGCAAGGTGCTGTACCGCGACGGTGAGTATTTGACATTGGATATTGAAAAGGTTCTTTTCAATGCGGAAAAGTCCACACGGGATATTTTGGATATGCTGTAATACGAGCAAATGGAGAATCAGACGCATGCCGGATGAATTTGAACTTCAAATATATTTAGCCCGCCACGGGGAATCCCTGGGAAACCTTGCCTTCGCGCAGGGCGGCGGTCAAGATCAACAAACACAAGCCGACAAGCATGACCCCGAGCTGACACCGCGGGGGAGAACGCAAGCCGTTTTACTGGGAGAAAGGCTTTCGCGCGAACGGTTTGACGCCATCTTTTCAAGTTCGCTTGTCCGCGCGGTATCAACCGCCCACGAGGTTTCAATCCGCCAGCCGGGCGGCGCGGTCCCTGTTGAAGTGCTGCGGGATCTCGCGGAAACCGGAACTCCCTGGTCATACATCGGTTATCCGCTTGATGCCCTGCGGCGCCGTTACCCGGAAGTTGAATCCAGCCGCTGCCTTCATGACGATATCACCGTGTGGATGAACGCCGAGGAGGAAGATGAACGCACAGCGCACATGACCAGAGCAGAGCATTGCATCCGATATTTTCGCGGCCGTTTTCACAGCGGAGAAAAAATATTTGTGGCAGCCCACGGCAGTTTCAACACCTATTTGATACGCGCGGCGCTCGGGTTGAACAATTCGAATGATTTTAATTTTTGCCAGGAAAACACGGGGCTGACAAAAATTAAATATTTTCTTGACAGCAAGGCGAGGCTTTCCTATGCCAACGACACATCACACCTTTACGCCGAAAATCCGCAGCTGGCTTTCTCCCTGTAAAAGCGATTTAGTCCTTTACACAGGATAGCAAATCAAGTAAAATGGTTTAGACAAAAGATAGGAGGTTATGGGATGCGGCCTGTTTATTTAAGAATACTCCTTAAATTGAGCGGCGAGGCGCTCTCCGGCGGGCAGGGGCACGGCATTGATTTTGAGACGGTGCTTAAAATATGCGCGGCGGTAAAAGAATGCACAAAAATGGGTGTTGAAATCGGCCTTGTCGTCGGCGGCGGCAATTTTTGGCGCGGGCGTTCCAGCGGGGAAATGGACAGAACCCGGGCGGATCATATGGGTATGCTCGCGACAGTTATCAACGCCCTTGCGCTTGCAGACGCGCTGGAGCAATTGGATGTGCCCGTCAGGGTGCAAACAGCAATCAATATGCAGCAAATTGCCGAGCCCTATATCCGCAACAAGGCGACATCACACCTCAAAAACGGCAGGGTCGTCATATTCGGCTGCGGCACCGGCAACCCGTTTTTTACAACCGACACAGCCGCGGCGCTCAGAGCGGCGGAAATCGGCGCGGAAATTATTTTTAAAGCAACAAATGTTGACGGTGTTTTCGACAAAGATCCGAATAAGTTTCCGGATGCCCGCAAATATGATATCTTAACATACAGCGAGGTGCTCAACAAAAATTTAAAGGTGATGGACAGCACCGCGGCTTCTCTTTGCCGGGATAATAAAATCCCGATACTGGTGTTTAATCTGGAAAACCCGGATAATATTATAGCGGCCGTTTGCGGCAAAAAAATCGGAACGATAGTAAGGGAGGACTAATCGATGGAAACGGTATTTGCAACAGCGAAAGAAAAAATGGGTAAAACAATCAGTGTGCTGAAAAACGAGTATTCATCTATCAGGGCAGGCAGGGCGAACGCTTCGGTGTTGGACAGAATCCGCGTAGATTATTACGGTGTACCCACACCGATCAATCAAATGGCGGCGATATCTGTGGCAGAAGCAAGAATATTGAATATTCAGCCTTGGGATATTTCGACGCTTCACCCGATTGAAAAGGCGATACAGGCTTCTGACCTGGGTATTAACCCGCAAAATGACGGCCGTATTATCCGCCTTGTTTTCCCCCAGCAAACGGAGGACAGACGCAAGGAAATCGTAAAAGAAATTCACCGCATTGCTGAGGAAGCCAAAGTTGCCGTGCGTTCAATCCGCCGGGATTGTATAGAAAAACTCAAGAAAATGGAGAAAGCCTCTGAGATTACGGAAGACGATCTCAAAGACGGCGAAAACGAGCTGCAGGACATCACCGACGGCTTTATTAAAGAGGCTGACATCATCGCCGCCGCCAAGGAAAAGGAAGTCATGGAAATTTAACGCGGGAGGAGCAATGATATGCCGGATATTCCGTACATGCCCGCACATATAGGCATTATTATGGATGGCAACGGCCGCTGGGCCAAGCGGCAGGGACTGCCGCGTTCGGAAGGGCACAAGCAGGGTGCCAAAACATTCAGGACCATTTGTGAATACGCGGCCGACATCGGCATCCGTTATTTGACCTTTTACGCCTTCTCAACAGAAAACTGGTCGCGGCCAGCGGACGAAATCGCCGCGGTGATGGATTTGTTCCGGGATTATCTGCGTGAAGCGGAAGAACGCCGGGAAGAAAACAAGAAAAAAGGGTTCAGGATACGCTATATTGGGGACACTTCCGAACTGCCGCCGGATATCATCGAATTGATTAAAACCGTTGAAAGCGAGTCCTCCACAGCCGGTAAAACCACCGTTAATCTGGCAGTCAACTACGGCGGCAGGCAGGAGATATTGCATGCGGTGCAGGCGTTGGCCAAAAGAACGGCTTCGGGTGAAATATCGCCGGACGCGCTGACGCTCCGGGATATTGAAGCCGGTCTTTATACAGCAGGCCAGCCCGACCCGGATCTGATAATCCGTCCGAGCGGGGAATACCGGCTTTCCAACTTCCTCATTTGGCAGGCCGCCTATGCGGAATTTTGGTACTCGGACATTTTATGGCCGGATTTTACGACAGATGACTTGGACAAGGCGATTGAAGATTTTTCAAAACGCAGCAGACGGTTCGGCGGATTATAATCAGTGCAAGCCGGCCGGCGTTATTACGGCAATAATTTGTGAAGAGAAGGTTTGTCATGAAGCAAAGGCTCATAACCGGATTACTGTGGGGTTCCTTGGCCATCCTGACAATGGTATTTATATTTTCACCCCTGATGGGTATACTCATCGCCTTGTTTTCCATGGGCGCGGTACATGAAATTGAAAAGGTCGCGGGGGTCAAAAATGTTCCGGTTATGGCTGTCAGCCTGATTGTTGCCGGTGCCTTGCCGCTGATTGTTGAATATAAACTGATGGAACGCTTCAGCGTACCGCTTATGCCGGTGATCGCGGCTTATGTGATGCTGCTGCTTTCGCTGATGCTCGCGAAATACGAAAAGACCAAATTCGAACATATCGCCATTGTTGTTTTCTCTTCAATCTGCGTACCCTACGCGCTTTCAACCTTTATGCTGCTGCGCGATGTCTACAAAAAATTCCCCGGCGAGTTTGAACAATCACAGGGTTTTTATTTATTTTTCCTTGCGCTTGCCTGCGCGTGGATAACCGATATGTTTGCCTATTTTGTCGGCAGAAAGCTGGGCAAACATAAAATGTCGCCTAAAATCAGCCCGAAAAAGTCCATTGAAGGCGCTGTTGGCGGTATAATAATAACGATACTGTTCAATTTGGCCGCTCTTGTCATCTTTACCCGCTTTTTCTTTGCGAGCCCGATTATGCCGTATTGGATGATCGTCCCTGTTTCCGCCGCGCTTTCCGTCATCGGCATGTTGGGTGATTTATCCGCTTCGGTTATAAAAAGAAACTATGGACAAAAAGATTTCGGAACGCTTATGAAAGGGCACGGCGGTATCATGGACCGTTTTGACAGCTGCCTTTTCGTTTTCCCCGCGCTTTACGGGTTCGTTGTCATTATGCAGGCTATATAGGGCTTTAACAGATATGGGTGAATCATCTCATGGATAAAAAAATTTCTATATTGGGGTCAACCGGCTCAATCGGTGTTCAGGCTCTCGAGGTTGCAAAGCTTCGGGGCTTTGATGTTATAGCGCTTACCGCTCATAAAAACACCGCTTTGCTGGAGGCGCAAATCAGAGCGTTCAAACCTGTTATGGCCGCTATGACCGATGAACGCGCGGCAGCAGCGCTGAAAATCAGCGTCGGGGACACACCGACCAAAGTGTTCGGCGGTATCGAGGGCGTGCGCGCTTGCGCCGGGCTGCAGGTCGATACGGTCTTGAACAGCATTGTCGGTATGGCTGGGCTGACACCGACTATTGCCGCGATTGAATCCGGCAATACGGTTGCTTTAGCGAACAAAGAAACATTGGTTGCCGCAGGCTCTCTGGTGATGAAAGCCGCCGCCGAAAAGGGTGTGGCTATATTACCCGTGGACAGCGAACACTCCGCGATATTCCAGGTTTTGCAGGGGTGTCCCGACAGAAGCATGGTGAAAAGGCTGATTTTAACCGCGTCGGGCGGTCCGTTCTTCGGCAAGCGCGCAGACGAACTTCAGGGTGTCACCGCGGAGCAGGCGCTTCATCATCCGAACTGGAGCATGGGCGCAAAAATAACCGTGGATTCCGCGACGATGATGAACAAAGGGCTTGAACTTATCGAAGCTGTCTGGATTTTCGGCGTCAAGCCGGAGATGGTTGATATCGTTGTGCATCGGCAAAGCGTTGTGCATTCCCTGGTGGAATACATTGACAACTCTGTTGTCGCGCAGCTTGGCGTGCCGGATATGCGCATCCCCATTCAATACGCGCTCACTTTTCCGCAGCGCTTTGAATCACCCGTCAAGCAGCTCGATCTGCAGGCATTCGGCACCTTGACTTTTGAGGAACCCGATTACGAAACTTTCCGCTGTATCAATCTGTGCCGCACTGCCATCACCCTTGGCGGACTATTTCCCGCCGCAGCCAACTCCGCCAATGAAGCCGCGAATCTGCTCTTCCGGGAAGGAAAAATAAAGTTCCTGCAAATCGCCGAACTGGTCGAAAAAACAATGCGCGCGGCTCCATCAAAGGCGGTATATACATTAGAGGATGTTTTAGAAACCGACCGCTTCGCAAGAGCGTTTGTATTAAATAATTGTTAAACACCGGCTGTACAGGACCGGTTTCCGGCGGGGGAAGCCCGTCAAAGAAAGGAAGAAACACGGCATGTATCTGTCATTTTTATCAACAGCCGCAACGGTATGGGGCAAGGCGTGGCCAATCTTGTTTGCCATCTTATTTTTCGGCATCATCATCATGGTACATGAACTGGGACATTTTTCATTCGCAAAACTTTTCAAAGTTCGTGTCAACAAATTCGCGCTCGGTATGGGGCCGGCGCTCTTGAAAAAGACCAAGGGCGAAACCACCTATTCCCTTCGTCTCTTCCCCATAGGCGGCTACTGCGCGATGGAAGGCGAGGACGAAGACAGCGAGGACGACCGCTCCTTCTCACGCAAACCGGTTTGGCAGCGGTTCATTATTGTCGCTGCCGGCGCGATCATTAACCTGCTGCTCGGCATGGTTATCATCGCTGTTATGCTCGGGCAGGAAAGCCTCATCGGTACCAACACCATCAAATCTTTTACCGAAAACTCAGCCGCAGCGCAGGCAGGGTTGATGGAAGGCGATAAAATCATCTCCATCAACGGCAAAAGAGTTTACTCGGATTTTGATATCAGCTTTTTAATGATGCGCGACAAAGACGGTGTGATGGATTTCGGTCTCAAGCGCAGCGGCGAAAAAATTACAATCAGCAACGCGGCGCTGCAAACGGTGGAAGAAAACGGCAGAACAAGAATCATTTATGATTTCATTATCAAGGGCGTTAAGCCGTCACCGCTTCCAGTCATTAAATATTCTTTTTTGCAAACAGTTTCAATGGGCAGAATGGTTTGGATCAGCTTGTTTGATTTGGTTACCGGTCAATTCGGTTTTGCCGATATTTCCGGACCTATCGGGGTGGTCGGCTTTATCGCGCAGGCTGCCGAACAAACAAAACGAACGGATTTAACCCCCATTCTGAGTTTGATGGCGCTCATCTCTATCAATATCGGCATCTTTAATCTGCTGCCGATTCCAGCATTGGACGGAGGCCGGCTGTTCTTCATGCTCATTGAAATGATCCGCCGCAAACCGGTGCCCAAAAAGTACGAAAGCTGGATTCACGCGGCAGGGCTTATTTTGCTCTTGGCTTTTATGGCCGCAATATCGCTGAAAGACATATTGTTTATGTTTAGGGGATGACAAGGTGACGCAAAGAAGGAAAAGCCGCAAGGTCTGCGCGGGCGGCGTTTTTATCGGCGGCGATGCTCCCGTCACCGTCCAGTCCATGCTCAGCCGTCCGGCGGGGGATGTGCAGGCCAATATCGAGCAGGCAAAAGCGCTTGAAGCGGCAGGATGCGAGATTGTGCGGGTCGCCGTACCCGATATGAACGCCGTCAGGCTTATCCCCGCGCTCAAACTCGCTGTCAATATGCCGGTGGTGGCAGACATTCATTTTGACTACCGTCTTGCGCTTGAAAGTGTTGCGGCAGGCGTGGATAAAATCCGGATAAACCCCGGCAATATCGGTGATGAAAACAGGGTAAAAGCGGTGGCGGACGCCTGCAAAGCAGGAAACATTCCCATCCGCATCGGGGTGAACTCCGGCTCTGTTGAAAAAAAGCTGCTTGCCAAACACGGCGGCCCCACACCCGCGGCAATGGCGGAAAGCGCCATGTCTCATGTCCGGCTGCTGGAAAAATTCGACTTTGATGACATTGTTATCTCGATAAAATCGTCCGATGTCGGTACCATGGTTGACAGTTATGAGATCATAGCCGGCTTATGCGATTATCCGCTGCATCTGGGTGTTACCGAGGCCGGTACTTACCATACAAGCCTGATTAAATCGAGCGCCGGCATCGGCGCGCTGCTTTTAAAGGGCATCGGCGACACAATCCGTGTATCCATGACGGATGAGCCGATTCGGGAAGCGGCGGCGGGGCTGGAGATTTTGCGGGCACTCGGTGTCAGGCATGATGTCCCGACCGTGATTGCATGCCCGACCTGCGGGCGAACAAAAGTTAACATCATTGCGTTGACAAAGGAGGTGGAGAAAAGGCTTGCCGGCTGCCGAAAGCCGCTGAAGGTTGCGGTTATGGGCTGTGTGGTGAACGGTCTTGGAGAGGCCGGGGAGGCCGACATCGGAATTGCCGGCGGTGACGGTTGTGCCGTTCTTTTTAAAAAGGGCAAAATATTGAGACAAATTTCGGAAGATGAAATCGTAACCGAATTGATCAAAGAAATCGAACTATTATAGAACGCGCGTTATCAGCGTGCGAGAGGGTGCTATGCAAGAACACAGTTTTACCGAATTGATGGGCGAATACATTAAAGACGAAGAACTTCTGGAAGCTTTCGCAGGCGGACAGATTACCGATATTAAAATATATGAAGAATTGTATACCATGGAAATCCATGTCACACTGGCCGGGCTCGTAAACAGCGCGACGATTGCTTCCGCTTGTGCGTGCATTCAGGCATCAACCGGGCTTAAAAAGGTGACCATCACTCAAGCAGCCGTAAAACAGAACAATACGGACACAATGTATCCGGATTTGCCTATCAGCGCCCGCAACGCGAAAGTGATTTACGGCAGCCCGTTTAAGCGCAAACCCGTTCCAATCGGGGAAGTCAGCTACATGGACGGCGGTGTGGTTGTCTGGGGGGAAGTATTCAAGCTGACCGAGCAAAAAACCAGAGACAACAGGATGAGCATTATCAACTTCAACATCACCGACCATACCGGCGCTTACAAGGTGAAAGTATTCGACTACTGCGATGCGTGCCAGCTGCTTTTAAAAAAGCTGAAAAACGGGTCGACCGTTATGGTTAAGGGCGATGTTGTCAGTGATAAATACATCAAAGGGTACCATATCAAGGCAAGTTCGGTTATGTTGGTTGAAATCATCCGCGAAACAGACGACGCGCCTGAAAAACGGGTGGAACTGCATCTGCATACCAACATGTCCCGTTTGGATGCGATCGCGAGCGCGGAAGATCTAATCAAAAGAGCCGCGTCGTGGGGTCACAGGGCGATTGCGATTACCGACCACGGTGTTTTGCAGGCGTTTCCGGACGCGGCCAAAGCGCTCAAAGACCTCGCCAAGTCCTCACCGAAGAACAAAATCAAGGTTCTGTACGGCATCGAGGCCTATTATGTGGACGATACGCCCGGCAAGATTCCGGAAGGTTCGGATCCGCAAAAATTGCCGTCAAACCATATGATAATCCTGGTTAAAAACAAAGTCGGGTTGAAAAATCTTTATAAGCTCGTGACCAAAGCGCATCTGCAGTATTTTTACAAAGCCCCGCGCATACCGAAAAGCGAGTTGCTGCAGCTCCGGGAGGGCTTGATTGTCGGCAGCGCCTGCGAAGCCGGTGAACTGTATCAGGCCGTGCTTAACGGCGCGAGCCGCGCGGAACTGCTTGAAATAGCGGGTTTTTATGACTATTTGGAGATTATGCCCAACGGCAACAATGAGTTTATGCTGCGTAAAGAGATTGTCAAGGATTCAAAAGAACTGGAACGCCTCAATCTCGAGATAAT
The DNA here is from genome assembly GCA_964448455.1 of uncultured Eubacteriales bacterium. Classification (GTDB taxonomy): domain Bacteria; phylum Bacillota; class Clostridia; order Oscillospirales; family Acutalibacteraceae; genus UBA1447. The sequence goes on from CAYUWQ010000010.1 coordinate 13,616, forward strand.
TTCACTGGCTGATGAGCTGAATATTCCTGTTGTCGCAACCGGAGATGTTCATTTCCTGGATGAGCACGACAGTGTTTTCAGGGAAATACTCATGAAGGGTCAAGGGTATGACGACGCAGCTTATCAGCCGCCCCTTTATTTCAGAACAACGAATGATATGCTCTCGGAGTTCAGCTACCTCGGCGAAGAAAAAGCGTATGAGGTTGTCGTAAAAAATACCAACAAAATCGCCGATATGATTGAGATTATCGAACCGATTATGAAGGGCACCTATCCCCCGAAAATCGAAGGTTCGGACGAAAAACTCAAGGAAATCTGCTGGTCGAAGACAAAGCAGCTTTACGGCGACCCGCTGCCCGCGTATGTGGAAGAGCGATTGAAAAAGGAATTGGACTCCATTGTCGAGAACCACTTCGCGGTGCTGTACATCATCGCGCAAAAGCTCGTTGAGTATTCGGAAAAAAACGGTTACTATGTCGGCTCGCGCGGTTCGGTGGGTTCCTCTTTTGTCGCTTATGCCGCCGGTATTTCGGAGGTAAACCCGCTTGTGCCCCATTACCTTTGCGGCAGCTGCAGGCACAGCGAGTTTTTTCGTGACGGCGAGGTAGGCTCCGGTTATGACCTGCCCCCGATGAACTGTCCGGTATGCGGGTCCCCGATGATTCGTGAAGGGCACGACATTCCGTTTGAAACATTCTTGGGGTTCAAGGGCGAAAAACAGCCGGATATTGACCTGAATTTTTCCGGCGAATTTCAAGAGCAGGCACATAAATATACCGAGGAACTCTTTGGTTCTTCTAATTGTATCAAAGCCGGAACCATCAGCACAGTTGCTGAAAAGACAGCGTATGGTTTTGTAAAAAAATACTTGGAGGAAAAAGGCATTTTTGCCACAGAGGCCGAGGAAGAACGGCTCGTTAAAGGCTGTGTCGGCGTCAAACGCACAACCGGTCAGCATCCGGGCGGGATGGTTGTCATCCCGGATTATATGGAAGCGGAGGACTTTACCCCCATACAGAATCCTTCCGACAATGCAGACAAGGGCAAACATACCACCCATTTTGACTTTCACGCGCTGCATGACACCATCCTGAAGCTTGACATCCTCGGGCACGATGTGCCGACTTTTTACAAAATGCTGGAGGATTTAACCGGCATAAAGGTTACGGACATTGACATATGCGACCCCAAAATATTTGAACTCATGCTCAGCCCGGAACCGCTGGGCGTTACCGCGAAGGATATTGACTGTGAAACCGGGACACTGTCCATTCCCGAAATGGGCACGCCGTTTGTCCGGCAGATGCTGCTGGATTCAAAACCGAAGTGTTTTTCCGAACTCATCCAAATTTCCGGCCTATCCCACGGCACCGATGTGTGGCTGGGCAACGCGCAGGAGCTGATTCTGAAAAAAGTCTGCACCATCGGCGAAGTCATCGGCACAAGGGACAGCATTTTAACCACGCTTATCCGCAAAGGCGTTAAGCCCGAAACAGCGTTCGAAATTATGGAAATCGTCCGCAAAGGCAAAGCAAAAGAGCAGCTGACCCAGGCACATAAAGATGAAATGACTAAAAACAATGTGCCGCAGTGGTACATCAACTCCTGCCTCAAAATCTCCTACATGTTCCCCAAAGCGCACGCCGCCGCGTATGTAATCGGGGCGCTGCGTCTGGCGTGGTACAAAATATACAAACCGCTGGAGTATTACGCGTGCTATCTGACCATCCGCGGCGAAAGTGTGGATGTCGTATCGATTATGGCGGGGCGCAAAAAAGTGCATGAGCTCCTGGCCAGGCTCCGGTCAATCGACAAAAATGACATCACCCAAAAGGAGGACGACATCTACACCTCCATGCAGGTTGTCAACGAGATGATGGCGCGCGGGATTGAGTTTTTGCCGGTGGACATCTACATTTCGGAATCGGACAAATATGTGATTGAACAGGGTAAAATCCGCCTTCCCTTTTCCTCACTCGGCGGCGCGGGTAAGAATGCCGCGGCATCGCTCCGGCGCGCGCGGGACGACGGCGCGGGCAAGTTCATTTCCGTTGAAGACCTGCAGCGCAGGGCCGGTGTTTCCGTCACGGTCATTACCGCGCTGGAGGAAGCGGGCGCGTTGTCCGGCTTGCCGAAAAGTACACAGATTACCTTTTTTGAGTAATTTATAAAAAAGGTTGACAACAATACTTCACTATGCTACTATAGTAGCACGCTAAAGCGTATGCGGCGAATTTTATCTACGATACCGCGTATTTCGACCGAAAAGGTGGTCAAAACCAATGAACAAATATTCAAAAATAACGCCGGAAGGTACGAGAGACCTTTTGTTTGAGGAATGCGATGCCCGCAGGAATGTGGAGTGTCAGCTATCCGCGATGTTCAAAGCAAGGAATTATAAAAAAGTCATCACACCCACTCTTGAGTTTTTTGATGTCTTCAACCGCGAGTCCTCCGGTATAGAACCGGAATCTGTATATACCCTGACCGATTATGCCGGGCGTATGATGGTCTTGCGGCCGGACAGCACCCTGCCCATTGCCCGCATAGCGGCAACCAGGCTCAAAGATGCCGCCTATCCGCTGCGGTTATATTACAACCAGCGGGTTTTTCACCGTTTCCGCAGTTTCTCCGGGCACAGCGACGAAACCACACAATCGGGCATTGAACTCATCGGCGCGTCGGGCATCCGCGCGGACCTGGAGATTATCACAACCGCCATTGACGCGCTCAACTGCTGCGGAGCGCCTGATTTCCGTATTGAAATCGGTCATGCCGGTTTTTTTAAGGCGCTGTCCAAAGCGCTTAAAACAACCGACGAAATACGCACAAAAATTACGGATTTTATAGAAGCAAAAAATTTCGCCGCGCTCAACGACCTGCTTGATACGCTCGGGGAGAGCGACGCCACACGAGTGCTTCGCAGCCTGCCGCGGCTTTTCGGGGACAGCATGGTTATTGAAAAAGCGGCAGCCATGTGCAAGGGCAAGGATGAACTGGCGCCCTTGAAGTATTTGGACAAACTGTATGCAAAACTGTCCCAGCTGGGCCTTGGTGATAAAATCAACATCGATCTCGGCCTCGTGCACCGCAACAACTATTATACCGGCGTTGTTTTCAGGGGTTTCATCGAAGGCTCCGGGTTGACGGTTCTGTCGGGCGGGCGGTATGATATGCTCACGGGTGAATTCGGCAAACAGCTCCCCGCGACCGGTTTCGGTGTGGAAATTGACGCGCTGGCCGGCGCGATGCTCAACCGGGGAGAAACAGCGCCCAAAAAACCGGCCGATGTGCTGGTTTTCGGCGAGGATGGTTATGAAGTACAGGCGCTTGTGCGCGTGCGGGAACTCAACAGCGAAAACCTGGTGTGCGAAAATTGCACCGAGGAAACGCTGGAGGCGGCAAAAGCATACGCGGCAATAAAACAAATCAAACGCCTGGATTGTATTGGCGGCGAAGGCGTAACAACCTTTGTAATATAATACTAAGAAGATGCGGAAAACCAAAAATTTGTCATCTATAAGGAGGAAGCGAAATGAGACCGATCAGAATTGCTCTAACCAAGGGAAGGCTCGAAAGCAGGGCGACCAGTCTGTTCCAAACCATGGGGCTGGACTGTACGACACTCCTTAAAAAAGGGCGCAAGCTGATTCTCCCCGTGGAGGATTATGAAGTCGTTCTGGCAAAAGCGGCCGATGTGATCACCTATGTCGAACACGGTGCCTGTGATATCGGCATTGTCGGCAAGGATACCATTGTCGAATGCGGCGCCGAAATTTACGAGATGACGGATTTGGGTTTCGGCAAATGCTTATTCGCGCTCGCCGTCAAAAAGGGGTCCGACTTTTACGGCGGCTATGCCGAAAAGGTGGTTGCCACAAAATATCCAAATGTCGCCCGCAAGTTTTTTGAGGGTAAGGGCATGGATGTAAACATCATTAAAATTGAGGGTTCGGTGGAACTCGCCCCTCTTTTGGGTCTTGCCGATGCCATTGTGGACATTGTCGAAACCGGCAACACCATCAAAGAAAACGGGCTTGAGGTTATTGAGGAAATTATGCCCATTTCCGCGAGAGTTATTGTCAACATCGCGAGCATGAAGCTGCGCAAAGATGAAATCGAAAGCTTTTTAACCGATGTTGAGGTTGCGAAGGAGATTATCGAATGATACCGGTTACCGCAGTTGACGGCATTTCCGAAAGAGCACTGCTCAGTCAGTTCAAGGCTCGCAGCGGGGAAGTGGACCGGACGGTCACTGCCACGGTGCTTGAAATCATGCAGGCGGTTCGCTTAAACGGCGATGCAGCCGTCACGGAATATACCAAGAAGTTTGACGGCCGGGTGCCCGAAGAAATTGAAATCGCGCCCGATGAAATGCGGGATGCGCTAAAAAGCAGCAAGCCGGCATTCGTTACCGCTCTGCAAAAGGCGGCGGAAAATATCCGCGATTTTCATGAGCGTCAGAAGCAGCAGAGCTGGCTGAACACGCTCGGAAACGGCTCAATCCTCGGGCAGCGCGTCAGAGGTCTGAAAAGGGTCGGCATCTATGTCCCCGGCGGAACCGCAGCATACCCGTCGTCTGTGCTCATGAACGCCATCCCGGCAAGAATTGCCGGTGTGGAAGAGATCATTATGGTCACGCCGCCGTTAAAGGACGGCAAGGCCAACCCGGACATCCTTGCAGCCGCCGCGATAGCGGGCGTCGACCGCATTTTCCTCGTCGGCGGCGCGCAGGCGGTTGCCGCCCTGGCATACGGCACCGCAACAATCCCCGCGGTGGATAAAATCGTGGGTCCCGGCAATATCTATGTTGCTACGGCAAAAAAACTGCTTTTCGGCACGGTGGATATTGATATGATCGCCGGGCCGAGTGAAATTTTGATTATCGCGGACGAAACCGCGAACCCGAAGTTTATCGCGGCAGACTTAATGTCCCAGGCGGAACACGATGTGCTCGCGAGCGCGGTGCTGATCACAACATCCAAAGAAATTGCCGAAAAAACAAGGCAGGAACTCTCGCTTCAAATAAAGGGGCTTTCCAGGAAAGCGATTATCAAAAAGTCATTGTCCGATTACGGCGCAATACTTCTCTGCGGCACAATCGCGCAGGCAATTGATTTGGCCAACGAGTTCGCGCCCGAGCATCTGGAACTTTGCGTTAAAAATCCGCTGGAGTATCTCGCGTCCATTGATAACGCCGGTTCTGTTTTCCTCGGCGATTACGCGCCGGAATGCCTCGGTGATTATTATGCCGGCCCCAACCATGTTTTGCCCACCGGCGGCACCGCGCGCTTTTTTTCCCCGCTGTCAGTGGACAGTTTCATTAAAAAATCCAGTTTTATCTGCTACACGCGTCAGGATTTGAACGCGGCTGCCGGTGATATTATGACACTTGCCGGTGCTGAAGGACTGACCGCACATGCCAATTCAGTAAAGGTGAGGTTTTAACAAGCATGTCTTTTGAACTCAACGAAAAAATCAAGTCCATGGAACCCTATGAGCCGTTGACGGGCAATTACCGCATCCGCCTGGACGCCAACGAATCCTTTGTGCCGCCCGCGGACGAGGTGATGGCTGATATCAAAACCGCGGTTGATGCCATGCATTTCAACCGTTATCCGGATTCCGCGGCTGCGGAGCTGTGCGCCCTTGCGGCAGCCTATTACGGGGTTAAACCGCAAAACATTACCGCGGGCAACGGGTCGGACGATCTGATTTGCGTTATTATGAATGCCTTTACCCAAAAAGGAGATAAAGTTCTGACCTTTACGCCGGACTTTTCCATGTACACTTTTTACAGCGGGTTGATTGAATGCCCCTGCGTCGCGATGCCCAAAAGGGATGATTTTACCATCGATGTTGACGCGGCAATCAATCTCGCCAACAGTGAACAGGTCCGGCTTATCATCTTTTCCAACCCCTGCAACCCGACATCCATCGGGCTTGTAGCGGCAGATGTCATTAAACTGATTCAAAATGTTTCGGCGCTGGTTGTTTTGGACGAGGCTTATATGGACTTTTTCGGGCAGTCCCTTGTGACGGCAACGGAAGAATATGACAACCTGATTGTGCTCAGGACACTTTCAAAAGCAATGGGCATGGCGGCGGTCCGGCTGGGGTTCGCGGTAACAAATCCGGTGCTGACAAATGCCGTGCGTGTGGCAAAATCACCCTATAATGTCAATGCAGTCAGCCAGGCCATCGGCTGCGCCGTGCTGTCGCATACCGAGTCTATCCAACACGCGATTACCCGGATAAACGCTTCGCGGGATATGCTCTTTGCCGAATTTAAGCGCCTGCAAAAAGATTTGTCCGGTAAAATCACGCCAGTCGCTGCGGACGCGAACTTTGTTTTTGCTAAAGCCGATAACGCGGGCGAACTTTTTGAGGCACTCAAAAAATCCGGTATTATTATCCGCCGTTTCGGCGACTATATCCGGGTAACAGCCGGCAGAAATCTGGAAAACATTGAAGTCATAACAGCTATCGAAAAGTTTTACGGCAAAAAATAAATAAGGGAGTGCGGATTATGCGCAGTGCCGAAGTGAACAGAGAAACCAAAGAAACAAAAATCACAATCAGCCTGAACCTGGACGGCGGCGAAGTCAAAGTTGATACAGGCATCGGTTTTTTTGACCATATGCTCACTGCCTTCGGGGTGCACAGCGGCTTCGGTCTTAATGTCAGCGTAGCCGGGGATTTGAATGTGGACGCGCATCACACAGTCGAGGACACCGGCATCGTGCTGGGCAAGGCCCTCAATCAGGCACTCGGTGACAAAGGCGGAATAGCCCGCTTCGGCAGTTTTTTTGTGCCGATGGATGAAGCGCTCGCGTTCGCAAGTGTGGATGTCAGCGGCAGACCGTTCATTGTTTTTGATGTCGCGTTTGAAGAGGAGCGGGTGGGGGAGTATGACACCTGCCTGACGGAGGAATTTTTTCGCGCGCTTGCCTTCAATGCGGGGCTGACCCTGCATCTGCGCACACTCGGGGGTAAAAACGCCCACCACAAAACAGAAGCTTTATTCAAGGCCTCCGCGCGCGCCATCGGCGACGCTGTCAGAAGCAAGGGCGAAGGCGCGCTTTCCACGAAGGGAGTCATCGATTAATGGTCATTCTCCCCGCGATTGATATCAAGGACGGCGAATGTGTCCGTCTGTTCCAGGGGATGTTGTCCTCCGCCGAGAAAGTGGCGGCCGACCCGCTCGAAACCGCAAAAGCTTTTCAAGCCGCAGGGGCCGAATGGCTGCACATGGTGGACATCAACGGCGCCGTGCAGGGCAGCCGGATAAACAGCGAAATATTTATCCGGATCGCAAACAACAGCGGGCTGAAAGCGGAACTCGGCGGCGGCATACGCAAAATGGACGATATCGATTATTATTTGCGCAACGGTATAGCGCGTGTGGTGCTCGGTTCGGCGGCGATTGCCGACCCTTCGCTTGTGAAAGCCGCGGTTGAAAAATACGGCGAAAAGATTGCCGTGGGTATCGACGCGAAAAACGGAAAAGCAGCAACCGGCGGCTGGACCGAAGTCAGCGGGGTTGACTATATCGCGCTGGCCCGCGGTATGGAAGCCCTGGGGGTTCAGACCATCATTTATACAGACATCGGTAGGGACGGCATGCTCTCCGGTCCGAATCTGGAGCAGCTCAACGCGATAAATGCTGCCGTAAAATGCGACATCATTGCCAGCGGCGGCATCAACGACATCGGCGATATTGAACTGCTTAAACACAACGGTTTTTACGGCGCCATCTGCGGGCGTTCGATTTATAAAGGCACATTGAACCTGAGTGAAGCCATAAAACTGAGCAAGCAATAAAAACGGATGACACGAAAGGATTTGATCCTCTTGACAGATATAGATAACCTGTTTCAAAAAAGTGAACTGATTCCCGCCGTTATCATCGATTTCGAAACGGGCGCCGTGCTGATGCTCGCCTATATGAGTAAAGAATCCCTGCAAAAGACGATGGAAACCGGTTTTACCTGGTTTTTCAGCCGTTCCAGGCAAAAACTCTGGAATAAGGGCGAAACCTCCGGCCATACGCAGCAGGTCATGAACATCATGGCCGACTGTGACGCAGACACGCTGCTCGTTCGTGTCAAACAAACGGGACCCGCGTGCCATACCGGCAATCCAACCTGTTTTTTTACAAAGCTGTGGGAACCGCAGCTCTTTACCGAAACGGAGGCTCACTGATGAAAGACGCGCTTGTCGAACTGTATAAGACAGTTACAGACCGTAAACAAAGTCCGGCGGAAGGCTCCTATACGAGCTACCTGTTTGAAAAAGGGCTTGATAAAATTCTGAAGAAATGCGGCGAGGAATGCGCCGAGACCATCATCGCCGCGAAAAACGGCGACAAAGCGGAGACGGTGCTGGAGATAACCGATTTGCTTTATCACCTCGTTGTGCTCATGGCACAGCAGGGTATTACACCCGGTGATATTGAAGATGAACTTGCGAAACGCAGCAAAAAAATCGGCAATCTGAAAAAGACGCACAGCTCCGACCCGAACTCATAAAGGGAAACTTATGTCAAACAAGGGTAAACATACCGGCAAGCAGCGGCCATGGTTCAAGCTCGACAACGCGGCAAAGATATTCCCCGGTCAAAACTCCTCAAAGTGGTCCAACATCTTCCGCCTGTCGATAACGCTGGATAAAAAAATAGACCCCGGCCTTCTCGAACAGGCGCTGGAGCAGACGATTGTCCGGTTCCCTTGTTTTGATGTGAGGATGCGCAGGGGATTTTTTTGGTATTATCTGGAAAAAAACAAGCACACGGCGCCGCCGGTATTGCCGGATATTCAAAATCCGTGCCATCGTATCAAATGGAATGAAAACAGGCGTTTTCTTTTTAGAGTATATTATTACGAAAACAGGATTTCGCTCGATTTCTTCCATGTTCTTTGCGACGCATATGGCGCATCCCGTTTTATAACAACCCTTACGGCTCAGTACCTGCGGCTGACGGGCTGTGATATTCCGGCGAACGATGTTATCCTTGATTTGGATGAACCGTCAACCCCGGACGAGCTGGAGGATTCCTTTGCACGGTTTGCCTCTTCCAAGGCAAAACCGAAAAAACGCGGCGGGTATGTCTACCACGCAAGGGGCAAAAAAATGCCCGCGCATACCGTCAACATTACCACCGGTTATCTGCCCGTGGACAAACTCAGCGCCGAGGCGAAAAAGCAAGGCGCGACCATCACCGAATTCTTAGCCGCGCTCATGCTGGATGTGCTGTACCGCAAGCAGCTTGCGGAAAAGCGCCGGCAAAAGGAAATCAGTGCCCAAATACCCGTTAATCTTCGCAACTTTTTTCCGTCCATAACCTTGCGTAACTTTTCCTTGTGTTACGATGTGCGCATTGACCCGAACGCCGGCGAATACTCGTTTGAGGAGATTCTCAAACAGGTATCCCTGTATCTCCGGTATATCAACAACCCCAAAGAAATTAACGCCATGATGACCGCGAATTTGAAGCTCGAAACCAATCCTTTTATGCGTGCCTTTCCGCTGTTCTTGAAAAAAATCGGCATAGGCATTTCGTTTTTGCTCACGGGGGAGCGGCGTACCAGCTTTCTGTTGTCCAACCTCGGCGTTGTGCGCCTGCCGGAGGAAATGCAACACTGTGTGGAACGCTGTGTTTTAATGACCGGCCCCGGTAAACTCAACGGCGCGCGGATAGGCGCCGTTAGCTATCAAAACATCATGGCATTGACCTTCGCCAATTTGTACCGGGAAAGCGATGTGGAACGCGAGTTCTTCACCCGCTTTGTCAAAATGGGTATTCCGGTTAAAATTGAAAGCAATAGATAGTAGACGAGTGGTTAGTGGTTAGTGGTCAGCAATTGTAGGGAACGCATTGTATGCGTTCCGCCGTGAATACATCCGTCTAAAAAGGAGCAAATATATGTCTTATTGTGTCAACTGCGGTGTTGAACTGGACAAGAGCGCGAAAAAATGCGCCCTTTGCTCCGCACCGGTGATAAACCCAATGGAAACCGGACAGACCGTCTCCTCTCCTGCCCCGTATCCGGATAAAGTGGTACTACCGCTGGGTGTCCGCCGGCGTTATGTGGCTTTTATCATTTCCATGGTTGTACTCATTCCCAACATTGTCTGCGGCATCATTAACTTCCTTTTCCCGGCAACCGGCGTTTGGGCGGTTTATGTGATTGCTTCCAGCGCGCTCGCCTGGGTTCTTTTTGTCCAGCCATTCCTTTGGAAAAAGATACATCCCTACTCGCTTATCGCCATCGACGCGCTTGCGGCCGGTTCCTATATCTATGTATTTTACGCGGTAGGCAACGAGAAGGGCTGGTTCTATCAGGTCGCCATGCCTATGCTTTTGCTGCTGGAGGTTATGCTGCTGGGGTCGGCTTACTGGCTCAGGAGGAAAAAGCGGGACTGGCCGGATATTATCATTGCCGTCCTGATTGAAATCGGTATTTACAGTGTGTGTGTTGACCTCTTGCTGCATTTATTTATCGAAGGCCGTTCCGTTATCACTTTTTCGATTATCTTGATAGCCTGCTGTATTTCACTTATCGTTTTTTTTATCGCGGTCAAGAGCAACAGACATTTGCGCGCATGGCTGAGCAGAAAGTTCTTTATATAGCTAATTCAAAATAAAAAATTACATATCAAAGGGAGAACAAAATGGATACTTTCAAGACTGTCATCGAAATCATGCTGATCGTCCTCGCGGTATTTATCGGCATTACCATGATCAGGGCAATATTTTTTGTGCCGAAGAAAAAGGATTACGGCAAGCAAACCCCCGAAAAGGTGGATGCTGACAGAGCGGTAAAACATTTGAGCGAGGCAATTAAAATACCGACCATTTCCTACCCGGAGCATGAGTTGGTGGACTGGTCGCAGTTTGAGAAGTTCCATGATTTTTTGGAACAGGCTTATCCGCTCATCACCAAGAACCTGAAAAGAGAAAAGGTTTCTATCGCCAGCCTTTTATATAAGTGGGAAGGCAAAAACCCGGCGCTTGACCCCATCGCCCTCTTGTCGCACCAGGATGTCGTACCCGTGAGCGAAGGCACCGAGCAGGACTGGACGCACCCGGCGTTTGACGGTGTTATCGACGACGGATTTGTCTGGGGCAGAGGCGCCCTGGATATGAAAAACCACCTCATCTGCGTCATGGAAGCTGTCGAGACACTGCTGGAAGAAGGCTTTGTCCCCGAACGGGATGTTTACCTTTGCTTCGGGCACGATGAAGAGGTGGTTGCCGCGGAATATTCTGGCGCAAAATCCATCATGGAAACACTGCAGAGCAGGGGCATTCATTTGGACAGCGTAATCGATGAGGGCGGCGCGATTCTGCCTGTTAATATTAAGGGTGTTATCAACAAAAACCTTGCCGGGATTGGTGTTGGCGAAAAGGGTTATGTCGATTTTGAAGTCAGCCTCAATTCAAAGGGCGGTCATTCCTCGCAGCCGCCCAAGCATACCGCGCTCGGCTACATGGCGGATGTGGTAAAAGACTTGGAAAACAATCAGTTCAAATCAAAAATGATGCCGTTTATTGTTAGCTTGTTTGATAAAATCGGCAGGAATGTTTCGTACCCAGCCAGGATTGTCACCTGCAACCTTTGGTTGTTAAGACCACTAATAAAGCAAGCCATGAAGAAAATCCCGCCCGCAGCCTGCATGATCAGAACCACAACCGCTGTCACCATGGCGCAGGGCAGTCCTGCGGCAAATGTTCTCCCGCAGATTGCCGCGGTAACCGTCAACTTCCGGCAGATGCCCGGCACTACTATTCCGGATGTTGAAAATCATATTAGAAAAGTGGTCAAGAATAAAGACATCAATGTTAAATTGCTCAAGGGCAAGGAAGCATCTAAGATATCACCGACCGATTCCCGCGCCTTCAAGGTGATTGAAGAACTCTGCATGCAGTCCGACCCGGATAATATTGTAGCGCCCTACTTGGTAATGGGCGGCACCGACGCTTGTTTCTATGAACCGATTTGCGACAATCTTTACCGTTTTGCGCCGTTCAAAGTAAATACGGAACTCTTACTTTGCACCCATGCCACCAATGAGCGCATCCCGATATCCGCC
>CAYUWQ010000011.1:0-25270 GCA_964448455.1 uncultured Eubacteriales bacterium
CGCTGCGGTGAATTTTACGACGCCCGCAAAGAAATCCCCGGCTGGTGCGAACCCGGTTTTGACGACAGCGGCTGGAGCAACGCGCTGATTGCCGACAAACCGCGCGGTGAGCCGGAAGAGTGCGAGGCAGACCCGATTGTAAAATCCATGGAAATCGCGCCGGTTTCTATCCGCCCGGCGAAACTTGCGCCATATATCCCCCGCGGGGACATGTGGGGGATAGAAACCGCTTATATACCGGACAACTCAGAAGGATACCTGTATGACTTCGGCGTGAATACCGCGGGTATTGTCCGGCTAAAAATCAACGGAACACCCGGGCAGCAAGTCGAACTCCAGTTTTGCGAATACCTGGAAGAAGACGGCTCGCCGTCTTATGCCAACATCGGCTTTTATCCCGACGGTTACGCCCAGCGTGATATTTTCATCTGCAAGGGCGGCTTGGAAAGCTATGTCCCGTCCTTCACCTACCACGGCTTCCGTTACTGCCAGGTGTGTGGCATCACGCCGGAGCAGGCCAAGCCGGAACTGCTCACCTGCCTGGTGCTGCATTCAGATTTAAAAGAGCGCGGCTCGTTTGAATGCTCGGATAAAATGGCGAATACCCTGCAGGAACTGACCAGGCGGTCTGATTTAGCGAATTTCTTCTATTTCCCGACAGACTGCCCCCACCGTGAAAAGAACGGCTGGACGGGCGACGCCGCCGTGTCCTGCGAGCATATGACGCTCAACCTTTCCCCGGAAAAAAGCTACCGGGAGTGGCTGCGCAATATCCGCAAAGCGCAGGCGGATGACGGCAGTCTGCCCGGCATTGTACCGACAACCGGCTGGGGCTTTGCCTGGGGCAACGGCCCCGCGTGGGACAGTGCGCTGACCGTTCTCCCTTACACCACCTACCTTTACCGGGGTGATAAAAAAATACTGCGGGAAAACGCCGCGGCTATCTTCCGCTATCTCAACTATATCGCCGCCAAACGCGGTGATGACGGGCTGATAAAGCTCGGGCTCGGCGACTGGCTGCCGGTCGGCAGAGACGCGAGCAATTACAAAGTGCCGCTGGAGTTTACAGACTCGGTCATATCTATGAACATCTGTGCGAAAGCAGCTTATATATTCAACGAACTCGGGTTTACGCTTCAGCAGCGGTTCGCGCAGGGGCTTTTTGATGAACTGCGCGCCGCTGTGCGCGAGAGGCTGGTGGATTTTGCAACCATGACCGTCGCGGGGCGCTGCCAGTCCGCGCAATCTATGGCGATATATTATGATGTTTTTGAACCGGGCGAAAAGCCGCAGGCTTTTGCCGTCTTGCTTGAAATTATTCGCGAGAGCGATGACCACATCGACTTCGGCATGCTCGGCGCAAGGGTGCTCTTCCATGTACTCAGCGAGTTTGGGGAGAGCGATTTGGCGTATAAAATGATTACCCGCACGGACTACCCGTCCTATGGCTACTGGGTCGCCAACGGCGCAACCTCACTCTGGGAGGATTTTGAGCCGATGGGCAAAAGGCCGAACTCCCTGAACCACCATTTCTTCGGTGATATCAGCAATTGGTTTATCACCAAAGTGGTCGGGCTGCAGGTGAATCCGTACGGCAAAAATGTCCGCGAAGTCCACATTAAACCTGCTTTTGTGACGGCGCTCGACTACGCAAAAGCGCATTACGAAACCGTTGCCGGGCGTGTTGAAACCGAATGGCGGCGCGACGGCAAGGATGTTCTGCTTAGAATTGCAGCTCCCTCCGCGGTGAAGGGCAAAATCATTCTGCCGGCAGGCTATGTCTTCGGCGGGGATAACGCCAAACTCAACGGCCTTGCAATAACCGGGCTGAAAACGGGGGAATATACGGTTCGCCCGGCGAAATATCTAACATCTAATATCTAACATCTAAAATCTAAATTGGCAGGAGCGGCGAAAGATGAAAAACAGCAAAATGGATCAAGTCATCGAAATGGCGTCCAAGGTGGTGCCCAGCGAACGGCAGCTGAAATGGCAGGAACTGGAGTTTTACGCGTTCATGCATTTTGGTGTGAATACTTTTTCCAATTCCGAGTGGGGTTCGGGTTATGAATCCCCGGAAATCTTTGAACCGACAAAGCTGGACGCCAGGCAATGGGTACGCACCATTAAAACGGCGGGTATGCGCGCGATGATATTGACCTGCAAACACCACGACGGCTTCTGCCTGTGGCCAAGCGCCTATACCGACCACAGCGTCAAGTTCAGCCCCTGGAAGGGCGGCAAAGGCGATGTTGTCAAAGAAGCGGCGGACGCCTGCCGGGAATACGGCATCAAATTCGGCGTATACATATCCCCCTGGGACAAACACGACCCCCGCTACGGCGAGGGTGAGGCATACAACAAATATTTTAAAAATCAACTCACGGAACTGCTCACGCATTACGGCGATATTTTTTGTATCTGGTTTGACGGCGCATGCGGAGAGGGTAAAAAGGGTAAAAAGCAGGAATATGACTGGGAAGGCTATTATGAGATTATCCGCGAACTCCAGCCGGACGCCGTTATCTCCATCTGCGGCCCGGATGTGCGGTGGTGCGGAAATGAGGCGGGCGTGTGCAGAAAGTCCGAGTGGAGCGTTGTACCGTATTATTACAGCAGCCACGAGGTTGTTGCCGCCAAATCACAGAAGCAAGACGGAAAGGTGCCGAAAAAAATCAGCGCCACCACCCTTGACATCGGCAGCCGCAAAGCAATTAAAAATGCCGGGCGCTTGATTTGGTACCCGGCGGAGGTAGATGTATCCATCCGCAAAGGCTGGTTCTACCACGCGAGCGACGATATCGGCGTCAAGCCGCTGTCCAAACTGCTGGATATTTATTACAGCTCCGTCGGCGCGAACGCCGCGTTTTTACTGAATATCCCGCCCACCAAGGAAGGCTTGATTCACGAGCGGGACGCGGATATGCTCGCGGCGCTGGGCGCGCAGCTGTCAATTGACTTTAACGAAAACCTGGCGGAAGATTCTGTGATGACCGCTTCCGGCTGCCTGGACGAGGCGCACAGCGCGCAAATGGCATTGGGCGGCAAGGACGATTACTGGCATTCCGGCATGAACCCGGAGGAACCATGGCTGATGATTGACCTGGGCGACGATTACGACATCAACAAAGTGGTGCTGGGCGAACATATCCGCACCGGACAGCAAATTGAAAGTTTCAAACTGTATGCGGAAATCGAAGGCAAATGGAAACAGCTGGCGGAAGGCACGGTCATCGGTTACAAGCGCATCTGCCGGTTTAACGAAATGCGCATGCGGCGCATCAAGCTTGTGATTGAAAGCACGCGCTGTTTTGCGACGATATCCAAATTTGAGGCGTATTGATAATTATTCCGTCAGCGTGAAGCGCCTGACCGTTTTACCCTCGTGTTCCACGTTTTCGTTCCACATTTTTACCGGCCGCACCCAGCAGCCCATTTCACCGTACAGCGCTTTGTAGACCACCATTTCTTCCAGCGTTTCGGAATGTTTTGCGGTAAAAAGGACTTCGTACTCCCCGCCTTTGAAGTGCCGGTATTTTCCGGGATTAATCTCTGCCAAAAAGTTTTCACCCTTTCGTGTTTAATCTTGCTTTTCGGGACGGAGGACCCGTCCCCCACAAGCTGTGGGATGTCCCCTACTGCTTCTCCGATGCTTCCCGCGGCAAAGCCGCACTTCTCTATTGCTTATCGGGCGAACCCAGTTCGCCCCTATGCCCCCTTGAACATTATATATTGCAGTGCTGAAAATGACAATGTCAGCAGCCAATAAGTTGTGAGGATATTTGTTTATGCAAATCAATCTGCCTTCCCAAGTAAATACGGTCATCGACATCCTTGCCGGCGAAGGCTTTAATACCTTTGTTGTGGGCGGTTGTGTGCGGGACAGCGTCATGGGAAAAACCCCGTTTGACTGGGATATTTCCACCCAGGCGAAGCCGGCGGAAATCGCGCGGGCTTTCCGCGGCAACAAGGTCATCGAAACCGGCATCAAACACGGCACTTTGACCGTCGTACTCGAAGGGATGTCCATGGAAATCACCACCTTCCGCATCGACGGCGCTTATTCGGACAACCGCCGGCCGGACACGGTGGAGTTCACACAAGATTTGTTGCTTGATTTAAGCCGCCGGGATTTCACCATCAACGCGCTGGCATATTCCCCCAAGGACGGTATCATCGACGGTTTCGGCGGCCTGGCGGACATAGACAATAAGATCATCCGCTGTGTGGGCAGTCCGGACGCCCGCTTTGGCGAGGACGCGCTGCGGATATTGCGGGCGCTGCGCTTCGCGAGCGTGCTGGATTTTGATATTGAACCCGTGACGGCTCAGAGCATCCTGCAAAACCGGAACCTGCTTAAGCATATCGCGGCGGAGCGGATACAGGCGGAACTGCTCAAACTCCTGCGGGGCAAAGCCGTGGAACGCATCCTGCTGGACTTCAGGGAAGTCATATTCCAAATTATCCCGGAACTGGCAATAACCGACAAGTTTGACCAGCATGATGACAAAAAACACATTTATGATGTCTATGAGCATATCGCGCACAGCGTCTCGATTGTTAAAAACGAGCCGGAACTGCGCATGACCATGCTCTTGCACGACAGCGGCAAACCGGCTTGCTTCACGCTGGATGAAAACGGCATCGGCTGCTTCCACGGTCACGCAGCCGCGGGGGAAGAAATCGCCTTGACGGTGCTCAACCGGCTGAAATTCAGCAATCGGTTTACACAGGAAGTGTCGCAGCTCATCCGATACCATGATATTCCGGTTTTTGATGACCCAAAAGCGCTCAAAAAGTGGCTCACCAAACTCGGGGAGCCGCTGTTCAGGAAGTTTTTGCCGGTTAAAAAGGCTGATTTGCTCTCCCTGTCCCCCGCGATGGCCGGCAAGGCCGCCAAGGTGGATGAACTCGAAGCGCGGCTGAACGCGCTGATGGAACAAGGGCTGTGCTTGAAAGTGACCGATTTAAAAATAAGCGGCACCGATTTGATTGATATCGGCATCGCGCCGGGCAAGGGTGTCGGGATGATGCTTGAGCGATTATTTGACGCCGTTGCGGAGGATAAACTGGAAAACACAAGAGAAGCGCTCCTCGCCGCTGCAAAGGAAGCCATCAAACCCGCGTAATCAACGCAGAATAAAGCGAACACCCCGGATTACAGATAAGCCGTAACCCGGGGTGATTTTTATTTGCTCAGGCAATTTCAAACAGGTTGTTGAGCCACGCGACGCACAGCCCGAACCAGGGGGTTGCGAACCGGTTTGCCTCCCGGACGCCTTTGGTGGAGCATACCACGGGGTTTGCGAGCGAAAAACCGTGGTAACCTTTTTCAAAAATGTGCATTTCAAAGCGCACCTTTGCTTTGTCCAGCGCGGCAGCAAACGCGAGTGAGTTTTCAATCGGTACAACGGTATCCGCGCTGCTGGCAAAGAGGAAGGCGGGCGGCGTTTTCGCGTCCACATATTCATCCAGCGACGGCACCGGTTCCGCAAGGATTTCGCTCATGGAGGATAAAATACAGGCGTAACCGAGGATAACGGCGTTCGGGCGTACTCTGCCCATGGTTGCCAATGCGGCGGCGAGATGCCCGCCGGCGGAAAAGCCGATAACGGCGATTTTTTCTTTGTCCACCGACCATTTTGCCGCGTTGGCGCGGATGAGTTGAAGCGCCGCTTCCGCATCCTCCAGCGGGCGCGGGAACTTGGCCTTGCCTTCGCCAATGGAATAACGCAGCACAAAGGCGTTATAGCCCTGCGCCAAAAAAGCCATGGCAATCGGTTCCGCTTCCCGGTCGGAACAAAATTTATACCCGCCGCCCGGGCATACCAGCACCGCGGGGCGGATTTTCATGTTGGGCATTTCCTCGGAGGGGTCCAGAATATAGGTGGTCAGGGTGATATCGCTGCCGTTTGGCAGGGTGAATTGTTCGGTTTGCATGGATGATGCCTCCCCATGATCGGAACGACACAGGGGTCGTTCCCTACAGATTAATATGTCACCTTCATCGTCTTAATCTCAAACGGCCGGAATTCAAGATTGACAGCGTCCACATCCGGCAGAACTTCCAGCGTTTCTTCGAGCATGTTGGTGATTTCGGCGGATTTCGCGCCGGCAAAGAGTTTGACGCCCGTGCGGGTATACGCGCCCTCGGCATCATACATGCGCACGATAAACGCGCGCTCGCTGTCCTCACAAGGTTTGATGGTTTCGACAATGATGTTGTCGGCTTCCACCTCGACGAGTTGTGTCGTTTTGTATTCGCCCGGTGTGACTACCGGCGGTACATTGAGTTCATACGCGGGTTTGATGACGCTTTCCACTCCGAAACCGCTGTTGTGCGGCAGGAAGGAATAAACGCAGCGATGCAGGCCTTTGTCCCCGCGGAAATCCGGCCGGTTGCCGCCCTTGTGCAGGGAAAGGCGCATTTTGCCGCCTTCGAGCGAGAGGGCGTACTTGCAGTCGTTGAGGATGGCTACGCCGTAGCGCGCCTCGGAAAGGTCTGTGTATTTGTGGTTGAGCACTTCGAACTTTGCTTTTTCCAGACTGTTATTTCTTGTGGTCGGGCGTTTGACAAAGCCGAACTGCACCTCGCACCGCGCGAAATCCTGCATCACACTTGTGTCAAATGCCGCTTTGAGGAAGCGGTGGTCGTCCTGCCAGTCCATCACGGTGTCAAAACGGACTTCCGCCGTGTCGGCAAAGAAGAACATATCCTGCGTTACGGTTGATTTTTCCGTCAGTTTGTATTTGCTGCGTAAAATCAGCGCCGCCTCGCCCTGCGAGTAAATCTCGCGGCTGACAAGCTGCGCCGCGTCCTTGAACTTGCATTCGATATCCGCGTCCAAATCCCAGTTGTCCCAAGCCTTCGGCACATCCTCGGCAATGAGGAAGGTGTTGAGCGGATAGCCTTCACCGCAGAGTTCGCGGTCGATGCGCGTGTCGACAAAGGATGAAATGCAGCCCCGTTTGTCAAACTCAACTTTCGCGAACGGTGTCATCACGCAGTTGCCGCAAAGTGTAAAAGCCGAAAGCGCGCTGACTGTGCCGCGGACAAGGTTTAGTGTCAGGGATGAAAAGGCCGGGATGGTAACACCGCTGACAATCAGCTTGACTTTGCCATCCAAATCCGTATAAAGCTGCTGTTTGTAGTCGCCTTCAACAATATACCCCTGCGTGTAGTCAATCAGCACGGGGGATGTCCTCTCAAAAGAAAGCGTATTGGTCAGGGTAACGCTTTCCGCCGCGGAGGAAGCGGTTATGTCCGCTATCAGTTTGGCGGAGGTTTCGATAATCTTCGTCGTTTCTTTATTGGACTGGATATGCGCTTTGGGGATACAGGTGCCGGGCAGAATATCATGGAACTGGTTGATGAGCATCAGCCGGTACAGCGGCTCGACCGCCGTATTCGCGGCAATATCGCCGTTTTTGACCGCCTCATTCACGGTGAAAAATTCCAAATCGCGCAGGGCAAACTCCGCTTTGCGGTTGTTGCGCTTGATGATATGCTGGTTGGTCAGCGTACCGCGGTGCAGTTCCAGGTACAGTTCGCCCGTGAAGGTGTTCGGATTGACCGCTGTTGCCTCAATAAGTTTCATCGCGTCGCCAACGAGCATGTGCTCCGCCTTGGGTACCCCGTTCAAATCCTTGCAGCGTTTGGCGAGTTCAATCATTTCAAACTGCGGGCCGCCGCCGCCGTCACCGAAACCGTAGGCGCAAATACGCTTGTCCGTCACGGTGGTTTCACGCACGGTGCCGGCATAGCCGTCTTTTAGCTGGCTTGAAAGTGTCGCCGCATCCGGGAAACAGTGGGTGGTGTTAAAATGCGCGAACACCCTGGTGCCGTCAAGTCCCTGCCAGTAAAAGGTATCGTACGGGAAGGCGTTGGTGTCATTCCAGCCGATTTTAGTCGTCAAAAAGTAGTCCACGCCGCAGCTTTTCATAATCTGCGGAATCGCGGCACTGTAGCCGAAAGTATCCGGCAGCCAGAAACAGTTGGATGTGTAATTAAAATGCTTGCGTGTGAAGCGCTGCCCCCACAGGAACTGCCGCACCATGGATTCGCCCGAGGTGATGTTGCAGTCGCACTCCACCCAGACTCCGCCGTTGGGCTCGTACCGCCCCTGCGCGACGAGCGCCTTGATGCGCTCAAACAGCTGCGGATAGTGGGTCAATATCATATCCCCGTGGCAGGCGGAACTTTGGATGAACTTATATTCCGGGTACTGCTCCATAAGGCTGACCTGGTTGGAATAGGTGCGCGCGCACTTCTTTATGGTTTCATCAATATGCCACAGCCACGCCGTGTCCATGTGCGAATGGCCGATGACGGCTGCAAAAGGCGCGCCTTCGGCGTTTTTGACTTGGAGCGCTTTTTTCATAAACGGTTTTGCTTCACGCATTGCGCCGATAAAGGTCTGCCAATCCGTATCCGCTATGGAATAATATAAAACCTCGTGCATTTTATAAAGCGCGTTCACGGCCTCCGCGCGTCGGAAGGAGTCTTTCGGCATAATCTCGACCAGTTGGTTGACCGTGACCAAATCAAAATAGAATTCCTGAATTTCCTCATTTTGGGTACAGATGTCAATGCCGTTGTATGCAAAATCATAGTCCAGCAGCGGTTCTTCCTCCAGCGGCATACAGCCCTTATAGGCATGGCCGGCGTAATATTCAACGGCTATATCGATGGTTTCGCCCGCTGGCGGTGCTTTTTTAATCAAATCGCAGTAGTGGTTGCCGTGGCCGGTGAAAACGATTTTGGTGGAGAAGGTGCCGTACGGCTCCCCGTTCACCCACACCAGGGCTTCGTATCCCTGAATGCTCGGGCGGATATACAGGTCCCGCCCGGCCAGTTCCGGCGTGACGGTCAGTTGGGCGGTAAACCAGCAATACGCGCCCTCCCCGCCCCAGTGCCAGCCTTTTTTGACCGGCGCGAACAGCGATGCTTCGGGGATATTGTGGAACTGCTCGGTTGTCAGAAACGCCGCGCAGGTAAGCTCGCCGGCCTTTTCAAAAATATACGGCTCGATTGTTGATTCAAAGCGCTTGAGTTTACCGAGCATACGCTCGATTTGTTTGTCAGTTAACATTTAATCAAATCCTTTATAATACTACTTCCATGCCCGTCTCTGCTGACTCGTAAATACCCGTGAGGATCTTAATCATATTAACGCCCTGCTCGATTTTGTAAACCGGCGCGGTGCCTTTGGTAATCACATCTACAAAATGGCTGATGTTTGCCTCATGCCCATGCATGGTGTGCGCGATACCGGAGTCGTATTTTTTCGCCTTCGCGTTGTATCTTAATTGATCCAGCTTGGTGTTCTTGCCGCCGTCATAAATATTGATAGCCCCGCCTTTCCACTCCAGTCCTTTTTTCGTACCCCTGAGTTCTACAAAGGTGCCTTCTTTTTTGATGTTGGAAGCCCAGCTGAACTCAATCTGCAAACTCGCGCCGTTGTCGAACTTGATGAAGCCGATGGCTAAATCTTCCACATCATACACACCGTCCGCCTTTGCTTCGCCGAACGCGGCATGCACGGAGTCCGCCTTGTCCCCGCTGTCCGCGAATTTGCTGTAGGTACAGCCGGAAACGGACACCGCCGTCGGATTGCCCATGAGGTAAATCGCCAGGTCAATCATATGTACGCCCAAATCAATCAGCGGACCGCCGCCGGAAAGTTCTTTGGTGGTGAACCAACCGCCTTTGCCGGGGATGCCCCTTTTGCGTATCCAGCCGCAGCGGCCGGCGTAAATGTCCCCCGCTTCCCCGCTCGCGACGATGTGCTTGAGGTACTGCGAACCTTGTGTATAGCGGTTGTTCCGGATCACCATCAGCCGCTTGCCGGATGCCTGCTCGGCTTCCTGCATCTTGATAACATCCGCAACGCAGATGGAATCCGGCTTTTCACACAGCACATGGGCGCCGTGGCTCAGGCCGTAACACGCGACAGGACTGTGCAGATAGTTCGGTGTGCAAACATCAACGATATCAAGGCTTTCTTTAGCAATCATTTCCTCATAGCTTGTGTAGCATTTGATGTCCGGTGAAAAAATTGATTTCGCCTTTTCAAACTTTTCCGGGTTGATGTCGCAAACAGCAACCACAGAAGCATTTGAAAGCTTTTTCCATGCGGGGCTGTGCGCCCCCTGCGCGATACCGCCGAACCCGACAAACCCGACTTTCAACATGATTATTCCTCCAAAATTTATTCGCGGACGCCACATATGGCGTCCCTACGACTTTCTTTTATTGCTGAACGGACAAACGGCAATGCAAATGCCGCACACCGCGCCGCGGCCGATGTCCTTAAAGGCGTTTTTCATGTAATCACTGCATTTTTCGGGGTCAAAAATATCTTCCCGCTTGGTGTCAAGCGTCCATTCCCCGCCCCTGATGGCTTTTGCCGGGCAGGCATCCACGCAAAGCCGGCAATTTTTGCAGGGCGAAACAACCGTATGTTCTTCCGCCTCAAACGGGCAGTCGGTGACAAGCGTGCCCAACCGCACCCGGGCGCCGTAGGTTTTATGCAGGAACAGCGAATTTTTACCCACGCTGCCAAGCCCCGCGAGACAGGCGATTTTTTTGTGCGAATACCGGCCGTTAAAATTCCAGCCCCGGTCATTGATGCTTTGCGAGGCGGCGACGGGAATATAGCGGTAACCCGCCCGCTCCAAAAACATACCGGCATCCAGCAGCACACGGTCAATAAAAGCATTGACCGCCCGGTAATGGCTGAAATAGGTGTGCGTCGGCGCTAAATCGACTTCCTCTATCACAGCGTCGGACAGTTTGACAACAATGCTTACGGCGTTTTTCAATTCGCCGAAGTCACCGTCTTCAATACGAGTAAACCCGACATCGGTGACGCCGAGGTTCAGCAAAAATTGTTTTAAATCCGATTGTACAGACATAGGCTACCTCTTGCTCCGCCGGGGTCAGTTTTCGACAGTTAGGGTCAGGTATCCGCCCGTTTCCCCCGCGCGGATACCGTTGGCGTCATACGCGACCACTTTGTACACGCACTCATACGCGCCTTTTTTCAGTTTCTTTTTCAATTTATCTTTAAAAATATATTCGCCGGGTTTCAAAATCGGGGAATTGTAAATCAGCACGCTGTCCATGGTGTAAAAGGTAAACTCCAAATCGAACTCGCAAGTCTTCGGGTTTTCCAGCATGATATCACCCTGTGCGAAGCGGTCGCTGAAGGTGACGGTTTTGTTGATGCGGTAGCGAACCTCCCCCTTGGGGACATCCTGCACATCGTCAAGACCATCGCTGATGGGTATCGTCCCAACCTGCACTTCGCCCGCGGGGACAAACATGCCGCCGATCATATCGAATAAACCGGCCCTTGCCAAGATGACGGCAAGCAAAATTACAAGTATGCATGCCGTCACGGAAATCAGGATTATTTTATTTTTGAGTACCGCGGCTATGAACTTGCCGGGTTGGTTACTCTGTTTGCCCGGTTTCTTTTTGTGTGCCCTGCTCAAAGCCGATCACCAACTTCAGTTTCATATATTTTACGCCTATATTTTCAAAGGTCTGCGGGTTATAACCTGCCACAACCACCGTTAAATCATATGCGCCGTAGGGCATTTCATCAAACAGCTTGAAGTACGGCAGATATTTGCCGGGCTTAATCCCCATGGAACGGTAGACTATTCTATCGTCCTTGTCCAAAACGGTCACAATAAAGTCGCAGGTGTTTGTTTGAACATTGCCCAGCACCAGGGGTACTTCGTCGTACCATTCGTCGATTGTCAGGTTGGTGTAGGCAAAGAACTTGATAGCGCGGCTGCCCTTGGCGGGCGTTTCGTCAGCTTTCATCAGCTGCTCTTCCTGCCCGACCTCAATATCGCGGACATTGACACCGGGTTCGACTCTGCCCATATAAACCGGCACGGCGTTTGCCGGCACCTTGTAGGAAAATACAGATACGGCCACCGCCGCAGCGGCAAAAATCAGAACAGCAACCACGCCAGCGGCAACGAAGACCTTCGTTTTACGCGTCATGTCCGCGGTTTTTTCTTTGATGCCAGTTGCTGCCTTGTTAATGAGCAGTGCCGCCGCCATTTTGAAGGAAACTTCTTTTTCTTTTTTCTGTTTGGGCGGTTTCGGCTCCTTGGCCTGTTTTTGCTTGACCGGTTTGGGCTCCCCGGGGGGCTTTACCGGTTTTTCTTTTTTCGGTTTCGGTTCTTTCGCGGGTTTTTCCGGTTTTTCCGTTTTGAATTCCGGTGTTTTAACCGTCTGTTCCGGGGTGGCGGATTCAACCATCGGCGCGGCGGTCTCGTCTGCCTGCGCGGGTTTCCCCGTCGTTTGGGGCGCGGACAGCGCGGAAAGCACAAGTTGCGCGAGCGGATTTTCATACACAACGGGTAACGGTTCCGGCTGTTCGGTCTGTTCTTCCTCTTCCGGGGTTTCTTCAGCCTCCGGGATTCCTGCTGTTTCCGACTCTTCGGTGGTTTCTGCCGCATTTTCCTGCGGCGGTGTCAACGCCTGCAATACAAGGCCGGCAATGGCGCCGGCAGACGCGTTATTTTCGGGGGCTTCTTCCGGGATGGAGGATTCTTCCTCGGCAATATCTTCATCGTCGGATTCTTCATTCGGGACGGAAGACCCGTCCCCTACAATAACGGGGGATTCCGGTTCGTCCGCTTCTTCCCCTGCCTCCAAAGGCGCATCAATATTTTCAGAATGCGCCATGTTAAACGGGAGGGGTGACCGCATAGAACCGCCTTGCGGTTCATTTGCGGTGGTGGGATTGCGTTCATCATCTTCTTCTATGTCATCATCTTCGTCGTCATCGTCGTCATCGTCGTTGTCGTTGTCGGATTCATCTTTCGGGACGGAGGACCCGTCCGCTACAGTAACGGGGATTTCCGGTTTGTCTGCTTCTTCATCATGAATTTCTGCTGTATCCTCAGGGACTTCCTGCTCCATCGCGTTTTTTATAGCGGCAGAGCCTCGTATTTCGTTGAGGATTTCATCCAGCGGTGAAATCAGTTTTTTCTCCGCTTCCTCGGCGGTGACGAATACCTCATCGTCCTTTTCCTCCGGGGAAACACTTTCGACCGAAACGGCGTCATCTCCCGTTTCGGCTGTTGTTGCCGCTGTATTCACATCAACCGGGCTCTGCCCGGCATCCGCCTTAATTGGTTTGCTTTTTTCCGGCTCTGCTTTTTCCGGCTTGCCGGGTTTTGCTTTTCTGTCTTCTTTTTGGCCGGCTGTATTGTTGACCGGTTTCTCTTTTTTTACCGGTGCGGCGGTCTGCTTTTTATTGTTCGCTTTACTCTGTTTGTTTTTTAGTTTTTCCTTTAACGCCTGCTCTTTCTCTTTGGCCAGGCGGGCTTTTTCGAGTTGCGCGGCTTTGCGCTTTTCGCGTTTTTCCTTTTCTTTTTTCTCTTTGAGGCGTTGTTTTTCTTTTTGCTTTTCTTCTTTCGCGCGCTGTTTTTCTTTGCTGCTATCCGCCGCTTTCAGCTTCTCGGGAGCTTTTTTAGGCGTGTTCCCGCCTGCTTGCGCGGCTTTCTTTTGTTCGAGGGCTTCCTTTGCGGCAAGGGCTGCGCGTTCCCTGTTCTTTTTTTCGTTCTTCTTTTTCGCCGCGGCTTTTTTACTTTTTGCGCTCATTCGCTTTCTCCTATCCGGCAGTGATCAGTCAAGCCAGGGCAGTGATTCCAAACCCCAGAACTGCGGGTAACGGTTGACCTGAACTGCTTCAAGGGTAAAGCCTATTTTAAGCGTGGCGTTGTCCGGTTTTATCGCGTTTAAGCGGGTGATGTCAACACCGGTGATAACCTTCGCATCCGCCGCGGATGTAAAACCGGTGTTAAGCGCGGTGAGCCTGGTCGCGTAATAAAAACAATAATCATCCGCCCGGTTGTCGAACCATTTCGCCTGATTGCCGGTATCCGTGGGCAGGTAAGGCTTCGCGATGATGTACGGAATCGCGTTGTCCGCCTGAAGGATTTTATTGCCGGGTGAATTCTCCTGCCATTGCTGGATGGTCTTGAGCCGGACATAAGCCGCGCCCCTGCCTTTGTAGTAGACATCCACGCGGATTTTGCCGATATAGTTTTCCGCCAAGGGGTTTGTTAAATCAACACTGACGGAGCCGTCCGTGTTGCGGTATGTTTCGGGCGGATTCGTGCCGCCGTCAAAATAAACCTCGGCGTACGCGTCAAAGTTTGACAAATTGTAAGTACGGTTGACAATCGCTTCGCCGACGGTCAGCCACGCTACAGTGGAGCCCACCAGCACAATAACGGCGATGATGGCTATTATAACCGCGGTCGGCGGCCTGCGCAGTTTCACTTTATTCATAACTTCCGCCTCCCTTTTTGTTGATTACGGATGAACAATTCCGTCATAAAACCAGCCGTCGCTGTCCTGCCCGGCGCTGAGTCTGATCTGAATACCGCTGTAAGTTTTGTGGACAGTCACATTGTTTGTGTTTTCCAGCGCGGCGCCGACAACATTATAATCCGCCCAAAAGGCGATGTAGATATTTTGCGTCGTCTTCGGCGGGATGACCACATAGTTGCCCTCGTCGCTCACACCCGTCACCCCGTCGCCGGTATTAAAGGCTTCCAGCTTGTTATAAGTGGCGGCGGCGCTGCCGTTTGTGATGATGTTGGCATCCTGCCCGGTAAATTTATTCTTTCTGCTCCGGATAATATCCATCACAGAGGTGTTGTCGCCCGGCGTTACATCCGCAGCCGCCTGGTCATAATCACTTTCCGTAAAGAAGAAATAACGCAAACTAAGGTCCGGTGTGCCCCTGTCGCCTGTTACGGTACAATAAACGCGCACCGGCAGCGTGCCGTCGTTGACACCGCTGATGGTTTCAATGTACAGCGCTTCATCAAACGCGGTCACTTCCGCGGGATCTTCCAGTTTTGTCGCGGCCGGCAAGTCAATCTCTTGCAGACTGAAATATTCCGGCGGCTCATCATAATCAAGGTCCAGCGTGCCGAATATATAGGTTTTGTTTTCGTCAGCCAGGTTTACATAAAACCACGCGGAGGTCGGCGGCAAAACGGCAAAGTAAGCCACGCACAGCGCGAACAGCAGGCTGACCGCCGCCGTGAATATTTTTTTGCTCTTATTTCGCGGCATCCGTGCCACCTCCGTCTTTATTTTTTCGTGCCCCAAACGCCATACGCGTTCCCGCGGCCAGTATTGCCAAAATCGCCAGCACAATCAAAAACATCCTGTTTTGCACCGCGGCGGAAAGGAAGCCCAGGTACGGGACGCTTATCCACACCTTACCCGCAACCAGGGACATATCCGCGGGCATCGGGTCATCGCTTCTATTGGCGTCACCTTTGGTGTAAACCAGATTTTTGTCCGGTTCCACGCGTGTAATCCGGTGTGTAAAGTGTCTGCCGGAGTCCGGGGTCTTTATGGTGACAATATCGCCCGCCTGTAAATCGCCGGTGTTGACCGGCCGTACAAAAACCGCGTCGCCCTTGTTAAACGCGGGGCTCATGCTGCCGCTTTGCACCGTGAACACTTTGGTGTGTGTGAAGGTTAAAAACCCGATAAATCCGGCGAGCGTTACCGTTATTGCCGTAAAACACGCAAGCAGGATGTTGAGCAGCCGTTGTTTGTTGAGCGCATCTTTCATTTTACGGCGAGACCTGTATCCAATCAGCATATTCCGCCTGCTTGGCCTCCACCTTGAATATGATATCCACCGGCAGGTCCTCATAGTCATTGCCGGGCGCAAGCGCGCTGGAGTATCCCATGCTGTTGATGAGCACCGATTGTTTGCCCAACGGGTAGACGAGCGGATCAACAGGCGCAATCACTGCCCCGCCGGGCAAATAATCCCAGCACAGCGTGGCGGGGTCATACGACCAATCGGCCGGTACGGCAAAATCAACAACGAAATCCGCCTGCTGGGTTGGCGTATAAACAACGGTTTCAAGCGAGTCCCCGTCCCACCAGGAATACTCGATGTGAACGCGCAAATTTGTGAGGATTGTGGACTTGTTGAGCATCGTGAGCGGACCCGGTACCCAAACATCCTCGCTCTGCTCGATATGAATCATGTTCGCGCCTGGCGCGGCATACTCAACGGGGTTTGTTGGGTCCGTCATGTTGGTATACACCGGGCGGATTTGACACCCGCCGACGAGGGAAATGTCAAAATTGCTCAAGTCAATCGCCTGGGACTTGTAGGTGCCTTCGTTTGGGAACCACGCGAAGGAGTACCTTAAGGCGATAATCCCAAAGGCGATTGTTAAGATGATAAATAATGCAAGAACTTTCTTTTTCATTTGCCAACCTCGGTTATTGTTTGTGCGAATTATTACTCTTTGTTATCTGAATTGCTGACCGTTGCATTCAGCCGGTCGATTTCCGCCTGGATTTTATTGATTTTGTCCAACAGCGCCTGTTCGGCGCCGGGCGGCGCGTCCGCCGGAATTTCTGCCGCGGGGATTGCCGGTTGATCCGCGTTATTTTCCTTGCTTTTAAAGAGTTTTTTGAGGTGACCGACTTCCCAGAATACCACGAAGAAAAGCGGCACGATGAGCAGGAAGAAAAGGACAAACCGGTTGTTGATTTTGTTCATCACCATGCCTGCGAGGGGGATGGAACGCCGGACTTTGCCGATTATCATATCCTCATAAACCCAGTAACGGTCAGCGACCGGATTGTTGTCGCCCTTGGTGATAAAATAGAGCCGGTTCTCGCCGTCGACACCCTTGGATTCGATGCGGTGTGTGTTCGGCTTCCCGTATATCGACGGGTCTTTGGAATAAAAGCTGATTACATCGCCGACAATGAGTTCATTCGGGTCAATTTTCCGGGTTATCAGGATACTGTTTACCGGGTAAACCGGTTCCATACTCGCTGTGCTGACACTTAAAAAACTATAACCGTAAAAATTCGGAACACTGCCGCCGCCGCGGTTGGCGATGATTGTTATAAAGACAAACAAACTCAAGCCAAAAATTGCAAATATCAGAAGACTGACGGCGCGTGAGGCCGTTTTTTTAAAACGCAATTGAAATCACCGTCATTATTACGCTCTTTAGCTCGCGGTAAACTCGAGGGCGTTGATACTCACCGTTGAGCCAAGTGTCTTTTCGTTTGGCACGGCCAGGGGATAAACCCCGATGTCATAGTAGATTGTGAAGGATGTCCCGGTGTAGCCGGTTAACCCCAGGTCATAAATCTGTACACTGCCCGCCGCCGGGTCGCCCAGGAGGTCATACATGCTTTCATCAATGGCGGCGCCGCCGGTTATTGCCGCGGGCGGAAGACCGTCATCCTCTGTGCGGAAGCGTACATGAACAAGGCTTAGAAATTCCTGCAGGGTCACTTCCGGATCCAAAAGATTTACCGCAATGCCGCCGAAACTGAACTTAATGGAGGTCTTTGTCCCGGGGGTAACCACTGCTTTAAAAAAGCGGTATTGGTTGGGAACAATGTTATTGACATCAATGCTGAGTCCGGGCACAGCTACCCAGTTTTCCGCCTCGAGCGGATCCAGCACGCCGTTCTTGTTGGTGTCTTCCGCTTCATAGAGCAGATATCCGTATCCGCTCGACTCAACATCTCCCGCTACCGGGTTCACATTAACCACAGCGCCGCTGCTGAACCACGCCAGCGTTACAACAACCAGTACAAGAGCGGTGGCTGCCATAAATATCGCATTTTTTATAATTTTACCTTTTGTTTCCATACTGCCACCCTCCTTTTTAATTGTTACGCGAGCGTGTCCACAAGGCTGCTCCAGTATTTGAAAACGCCCCACTGAACATCGCTGACGATGGTGTAATGTATCGCGATTTCGGTTGTATCCGCGCCAAGCGGAATGTAGGCGCCGTACTTGCCGGCATAAGAAGCCAGGTCCACCCCGCTGCCCGCGCTGCCAATGAGATAAATGCCGTTTTGATCCTGCGCGGATACGCGGTAATTGACTCCTTCAGGCAGTTCGCCCGCGGCATAGATGCCGCCGGAGGATACCACAAGGTCTTCCAGCAGCGCCGGGGTCGAATTCTTCGTGGTGAAAATATCCGAGGTGTACGCCACCGGTTCACCGCCGAAGAGGTGCGTATTCTTCACCATCACGGCCACTTTTGCGGTGTCCATACCGGCATTGCCGGAAGCGTTGTCAATGGTGTAAGTCACTTTAATAATCCGGCTCAGCCGCGGCTGCGCGTAACGCTCAACGGTATTGGTCATGCCGCTGAACACAGTCCCTGTCAGGGTGTTCAGTTTAATTTCAAGCCCCGCATACACATCCAGCAGGTCAACCGGGCTGCCAAGCGTCAAAATAATCGGGTCAACACCGGCAGCGGTCAGGTAGGCTGCCGAATGCTGCGGGATTTCCGTCACGGTGATTGTATCCCCGGAGACAGTCCCCGGCAGGCGGATGCTTGAAAAACCGCTCATGGAACCGGCCGCCGTGCCGAGCATAAACCGCACCGGCATCGTGCCGAAGGTGACGCCCGCGGCAAATTTCGCGCTGCCGCCCGTCAGCCCCGCGGGCAGGGTGTAAGCCGTGCCCGGCGCGAGTTCTGCGGTAAACATAGCCGCCGCGTTGGTGTCCCGCACAAGGGTGATTTGTTTGTCATATTTGCAGTTTGTTATGGTTGCTGTAATAATCGGCACGGGTGGCTCATCTGTTGTGTAGCCGTCGATGATGCTGCCCGCGATATTGCCGATTGTCGTTATTGCAGGCACTGTTGCCCCGCCCGCGAGCGCCGTATCCATCGCCATACCCGCGAAGGTGCAGTCGGTTATGTTTGCGCTGTTAACGGCCTCGCCGACAATACCGCCGACCACGCCGTCACCCTGCACATAAGCAGTGGATAAGCAGCCTGTTACGGTTGCGGTGTCCGCGCTGCCCGCGATGCCGCCGGTTAAGGCCGCCGGGTCCGTGGAGGTGTTGACAAACTTGCCGGAAGTCATGCAGCCGGTGATAACGGTGTTCGCGTTGGCCAAACCGACCAAGCCGCCCATGACGGCCGCGTCCGTATTGATTTCGCCGATGGCGAAGCAATTGGTAATGGTTGCGCCCTGGGCATGGCCGGCCAGCAGACCGATGTAGCCGTCCGGGGAATTAAAGGTGTTTTGCGCTCCGACAAGGCCGAGATTCGATATGGTTGAGCCATTGTTCAGGTGAGCGAACAAACCGGCATTATTGTCAACCGTCACATCGTACACCGTAAATTGCTGCCCGTCGAGATGCCCCGTAAATTCTTCGATCGGGGTTGCCGGGCGGCCGCCGGCATAGTTGACATCCCCGGTGAGTACATAGTAGATTCCCGCGTCCGGTCCGTAGTAGGACAAGGCGTCAAAGTTCGGGGCGGTATTGATTTGGTAGGGACTCGCCGCAGAACCGATACCGCCGGAGAAGTTCGGGTTCGGCTGGTCTGTCGTGACACTTATCGGCAGTGTTACCGTATAGGTCTTGCTGTTGCTGGCAGTGATTAAAATGCTTGCCGTAAGAGCCGCCGTGCCGCCTGTTGAGCCGGTCAGCCCCGCAGTGGTGATAATCGACGCGTCGCCGGTTGCCCAGGCAACATCGCCCAGCCAGGTTTCCGCCGTGGTGGTGATAACACTCACCGGGTTGGATGTGCCCAGCGGCAGGGTATCAATATACTGTGAATATTTTGTGTTAATCGCCGCGGAACTCAGCACGGAATAGCCGATGAGCAAGGCGTATTTCTGCGGGAGATACATCCCTGTACCGTAAGCGTCATCGAGCGCGAGGATTGCCTTTAGCTGCGGATAAGCCATCCCGGTAGAGGACAACTCAAATACATCAACCGCTGTTCCTTCGGAATCAAAACAGCTCATGCTGAGTAAACAGTCCGTCGCAGTCGCGTCGGCAAGCAAGGCGGAGGTAGATTGACCCGCCATGGCTTTGTCCGCAAAGGCGTCCGTGAGGGTGCCTGTGTTGGTACCGCAGAAGATGCCTGTTTGGGTGGCGCCCGGGCCGATGGTTACCCGGCCCGCGGAATAAGCGTTGGTTATCGCGCCCGCGTTAAGCCCGGCAAAGCCGCCGATGTTGTTGCCGCCGCTGACATTTGTTCTTGAATATGCCGCGTTGATGACGCCGGTGCCGGCATTCACGCCGACCAATCCGCCGATGACATCCGCGCCTGCGGCACTTATTATAGAGCCCATGCTGAAACTGTTGCTAATAATACCGCTGTTTTCGCCGGCGATTCCGCCCGCATTTGCCGCAGCAGCGGCTGATTGTGTAACTGTTATGGTTCCGCCGGTAAATGCGCTGTTGGTTATTTGTCCCGTGTAGGCAATTCCCAACCCCATAAAATTATCATCTTTAATGTTTTTGGCCGCTATACCGCCAACATTTGACCTGCCGGTGATGTTCGCGTTAACCGTTGAATTCGTCAACTGATGCAAATAATTCGGGCTAATCGTGTCAGACGAGTAGGTTGCGTAGTTAAAAGCGACTATACCTGCAACATTATCCCCGCCGGTAATACTGCCGCTGTTGATCATACAGCCGTCAATAATGCCGAAGTTGTAACGCACAAGCGCGGTGCCGTTGTTTTCTTCCGCGGTGCCCACGGAGTTGATAATAAGATTGTTAAAGCTGACATCACGTACTTCGGATGCACCGCTGAGGCCATATAAGAACTCGCGGTTCGAATTAAAGTTGTCAATCGAATAGTCGTTGCCGGCAAAGGAGATGCCGCTGAACGGGATACCGCCGTAGCTGACGCCGGAGAGGGACGGGATGTAGTGGTTGTCGTTATATATATTGTCGTCGCCGTTATCATCCACCGTAGCCTGGACCTTGCCATCCTTGTATTCGTAATTCACATCCAAGACCATGTCGATGTCGCTGAGCAATTGGAAGTACACCTTGCCTGCAACATTGACAAACGAATCGTTGAGCGGTGAATACCACTGGTTATAGAAATCGTCAAAACCGGTCGCGCTGTAATAAACACCCGGATCTCCGTAATTCCCCGGCGTGCCGATAGAAGGCAGACCGATATGCTGCAAATCGCTCTTGTTGGAAATAAGATACGGTTTCAGCAGTGTGCCGCGCATATCCGCGCAGGACCGGTCGAAGCTCCTGGACCCGTACTGGCTGTTGCCCACTATCGTTGCGACCAGGCTAAGTATCTGGCTCCGGTTCGCGGTGCGCACAGGCACAAACTTGCTCAGCGTGCCGCCGCCGGCTGAGGTTTCTATAAACGACACATCGCTGTCCGCGGAAACGGACCAGTCCAAATCGTATAGCTGGCCCAAAACCGTCAGGCTGTTGGGTGTTGTAATTGCCATGGTGATGCCGTTGCCGGTTCTTGCCGAAATATCGCGCTCATCGGGCGTGACGGCGATAACGCTGAGCACAGCCGGGTAACGGACATAAGGCGAAACAGTCGGCTGGGCAAGTTCAATCAGTGCAGGATAGGCACCGGCGTTAAAACTCCAGAAGTTTGTGCTGAGCTTCAGCGGGGTCAGGTTTGTTTCACGCACAGCCTGGGATATGCAAAGTTGGTCGGTCGTCAGGCTTCCGATGGTCCCGCCTGACTGTATGGTATCCGCCTGGCCGCCGATGGCTGTCAGGGTGGAGCCGTAGCTGTTGTTCCAAAGGTCAAAGTACAGCAGCGCGTGAGCCCCGGGGATACCTGCCCTTGTGCCGATGACACCGCCGACGGCATTTTCAAAGTAAGTATTCGCATTGCTCGCAGGCGTACCCTGTATGTCGCGCAGCACGCTGCCGGAGGAATACGCGTCCGACACGGTGGCAAGTGCCACGCCCGTTACCCCGCCGACACCCGCCGCCACATTCGACCCCGTGGTGCCGAGCACCACGCCGTTAAACAGCGCGTATACGGAGGACGATGAATAGCAAGCGGACAACTGGTTTGCGTTGACACCGGTCAGGCCGCCGACACCGAAAATCAGGCTGCCCTGGCCGGTCGCGGTCGTTTTAAGTATGCCGACATCTTCCGCGCGCACGGAGCCGCTGGAAAAACAAGCCGATTCGGTCACGGCGCTTTCAATCACACCGGCAAATCCGCCGATGCCGATTGTTCTTGGGTTGTTTTCAAAATCGCCCACGGAGCTGACCGTCACATTGCCCGAGGCAAAAGCGAAAGTAACCGAGGTTTGCGGGTTGGGGGGCGGCGCTGTAATAATCGCGCCGGCAAATCCGCCGACGGCGTAGTTGGCAGGGCTAAACGCGCTTGTCAGGGTGATTGCTGCCGTCACATCGCCCGTCGCGAAGGAGTTGGATATGACAGCGGATGTGACACCGACGAGCCCGCCCACGGCGTTCACACCGCTGACAGGGACCGCGGACCTGGTTTGGCTGCTGATTTGCCCTTCCGCAAAGCCTACCAGACCGCCGATGCGCTCGCCGCCGCTGACAAGGCTTTCGTCAACGCCCGCCGCGCCGCTCGGGTAAACGCTGCAGTTGCTGATTTTTGTAAAGACATTTGCGCTGCCCGCCAGCGCGCCGACATTGTTTTTGCCGGTCACCCAGGCGTCTTCGATATTGAGGTTGTTCACTTCAACATAGACACCGGAGTTTAAACTCTTCAACTCCCTGAACAAGCCGATATTATCGTAGCTTGCCGCCGTGATTTTCAGTTTTTTAATGGTTGAACCGCTGCCGTCAAATATACCTAAGAAGTTTTCAATCGGCGCAAACTCCGCGCCGCGCAGGTCAACATCCGCCGTGAGGTTTACACGCGCGTTGCTGTCGCCCAAAGCGGTGGGGATGATGTTGAATTTGGTGTTCACGGTTTCGTAGCTGTCGCTCAGCGCCCGGAACTGGCGTTCCGTGGCGAGGTAAAAGTTCTTGTTCGCCGTGCTCTCCAGCGGTATCTTCACGCGTCTGACCACATCAACACCGTTCACCTTAGATGTCATCGTGACGACCGGTGTGCGGGTATCGTAACAAATTTCGCCGTTTTCCATCGCATAAAGAAGCAGTTTGCCCGTATCATAAAGAAGCGGGTTAAATTCATTTGCCGGATAAACGGCGGACTTCAGAATGTTCCGGTAAATCGTGGTGCTGCCGTTATTGCTGCCGAAGAGCAGGTCAATATTGCGGTCGGCACCGTTGCCCGTGAGGTTATCATCGTACCCGTCCGGGTAAGGCAGGGTGTCTGTAATATCCAGTTTGGATGCCGTAAAGTTCACCGGCTCCTCCCCGATGGTGTTGGCCGTCTGCGGCTGGAAGCGCATGCCGTCCGCGAGGGTGTTGCCGTTTTGGAGTTCCCTGGCGTCAATGGTCAGCGGCATGGTGGCGAACACGCAGAACGCGTTGGCATAATCATCCGGCAGCCCGCCGCTGTCTTTCATCATCAAGCGCGGGTAGCTGCCCGCAACGGTGCTCCAAGTATCCGCTGCAAACCCGCCCGGCAGTGTACCGCCGGTCATCTGCGCCGTGGTTAGGGCGGTGCCCTGGTCTGTATTGGTTAAACCGAGCATTGTATTATCGTAGTATATATTGTCCCGAATACCGGTTGTAATTTCAGAAAACGGCCGCATATCGCCCTTAAAGCTGACATTAGTGCCCGCCGCATACAGCCTGCTGCCGGTGGTGATGCCCTGATTGTTGTCGCCGGAACCGAGGAGTATGGAGACCGCGCCGACAGAATCGGCGGATTTTACATTGCCGGTAAAGAAGCTGTCTGTTACATTAAGCACCGAGGAAGATGCGTTGTTGAGCCTGCCGACCAAACCGCCGGCATGCTGGTTGCCCGAGAATACGCTGCCCGCGGCAAAACTTTTGCTGATGTTCAGCGCGGTGGTTGTGTTGTTGACCACGCGCCCCACAAGGCCGCCCGCTTCACCCGGGTGCGCGCCGGCGCCCTGAGCGCCAACGGCCAGCACATCGCACACGGTAAAGCAGCCGGTTAAGGATGCCGAACTCCTGCCGATGAGTCCGCCGACCGTCTGTTTGCCCGCCACCTGGGCGAATACCACGGAGCAGTTGATAACCGCCGCGGTGGAACCGTAGTAACCGGCAAGCCCGCCGACAAATTGCTTGCCCAAAATCCCGCCCAATTCCGTTGCGGTGTTGGGCCGGAGTTCCAGGTGTATGTTGCGCAGGGATGCCGTGCCCGCCACATAGCCGAAAAAGCCGATATAGTCCTTTTCCCTGTTATCACTGTACAGCCCGGTAATCTTAAAGTTCTGCCCGTCATAACTGCCGGTAAATGGTTTTGCCTGTGTGCCGACGGGGCGGAAACCAATGTAGCCGGTCTGGAACAGTATGCCGCGGCCGTCATACACTTCGGTAGCCGGGTTCCAAACACCCGCCGCATAGTCCTTCGGCTCAATATCGATCTGATTGACTTGTTTATAGTAAACGCTCGGGAGGTAGTACATCAGCGTTAATTGTTCCACATTGGCGATTTGGAAAGGATTGCCGGAAACGCCCGTACCGC
Source organism: uncultured Eubacteriales bacterium (assembly GCA_964448455.1). Lineage (GTDB taxonomy): Bacteria > Bacillota > Clostridia > Oscillospirales > Acutalibacteraceae > UBA1447. The sequence continues at coordinate 24,409 of CAYUWQ010000011.1, forward strand.
TGATTTCAAAGGTGACGAGTGGCACGGCGACTTTGAGCCCCAGGCCGATATCGACTTCCACATAGCCGGATGTTTTCTCTGCCGGTGTGACGGCGATGTTCAGTGCCCGCGTTGGGCCGGAGCCGGTAAAGCTCGCCGCCGCCGCCGCGTTCGCGGTGGCGATGGACACACCCGTGATAGAAATACTATGATTGGTATTAAGAAGCGTGAACGGTTCGTTCGCCGCGAGTTCCACGGGCGCGACACCGTTCCACACATGCAGCTGCGCTTTGAAGTTGGTGGTATTGTTCTGGCCGGTTTCAAAGGTGGCAAGGGCAATGGTGCGGTAATCCCCGGACGGCACGCCGTCGACAACGGTTTGTACCATTAAGGTTTCTTCCGGGTCACCGGTGGTTTCGCAATACATCAAATCCGTCGCAACCAGATGCGCGCTTGGGTCGGATGTCATGGTCCCGCTGCCGAATACGGCCGTTTCCTGCGGATAGGTGCTGATATAGTTTGCTTTAAACATGTTCGGGTATGCACTGTATGTCCATAGTGCTTCAATGGACGCGCAGTTGCCGACAAGTTTGCCGACTCTTGGCACACCGGTCTGTACTGTCAAAAACGCGCTGGCAATATTTTGATACACAAAGTTGCCCGCCGGCATCGCGAAGCCCGTAGCACCCATCGCAATCCCACCAATGATGCCGCCCGCGCAGGCCGTCCCGGAGGTGCCGGTGGAAGTCACTTCCCCCGCGCCGACGCAACCCTGGATAAGCACAGTGGACAAATCAATCCCGTTGAGGACGCCTTTAACAGCGCCGAGCACACCGCCCGCTTCGTTCCTGGCATTGACCTTGGCTTTACTTTGGCAGTTGAG
>CAYUWQ010000012.1:0-23582 GCA_964448455.1 uncultured Eubacteriales bacterium
GGACGGAACCATTGACAGTATTGATGCCGGTATCATCGTTGACACAGAGAATTACTTGGTGAATATCGATCAATCAACCGGGCTCGCCTCAAGCAAATAAAAAAAAGTCAACCGGTAAAAACGGGTTAACCAAGCTCCTCATTTTCCCCCTGTCGTATGAAATATTGCGGCAGGGGGAATTTATAGTTATAATCCAAAGAATCCAAAGAATTTTGCTAAAATCTTGACTTTTTCCGCCCTGTGTGTATAATAATAATCTGCGGGTGCGTTACTCGGGCAACCGAATATTGCGGAATTGTGTAATGGTAGCACGACAGACTCTGACTCTGTTTGTCTGGGTTCAAGTCCTAGTTCCGCAGCCAAAACTGCAGGTTTTCTTTTTTGGAGAGCCTGTAGTTTTTTCTTCAAGCAAGAGGACTTGAACCTGTTCAAGGTCATAGTTCCGCAGCCAAAAACCGTTTGTGTAATACAAGCGGTTTTTTCAATGATAGGCTATTTGGAAATGCCCAAACCTTGCCGGAACGACACAGGGGTCGTTCCCACAGTGAACGGTCAAAACAAACACGCGCGGGTAAATGTCAACAAAAATTTGACCGTTTGAACAAGCCACACGCCTTGAAATCCGTGCAAATTCCGCCCAATCTATTTACTTCAGCCGGCTATTATGGTACTATGATACCACAAAATTTTGGAGGTAAGGTATGAAAAAAATAATCGCAGCGCTCCTCGCAATCATTATCCTCGCAACTGTCGGTCTTGTCGGCTGTTCAAAAACAGACGATAAAAAGGACGCGGACAAAACAACAACCGAAGCCGCTGCCTATGTTGTGCTGGATGAAGCCCTCGCGGCGGAAGAGTACGCCATCGGGTTCCGCAAAGCGGACCTCGCGCTCTGCCAGGAAGTGGAGCGTATCCTCGGCGAGATGAAGGCCGACGGTGCCCTCATGATTCTCGACGAAATCTGGTTCGGCGAAGAGGTTAACATCTTTGATGCAACAAAAGCCGGAACCGGCGCGACGGACGACTCGCTCAAAAAGGTGAAGGCTGCCGGCAAGCTCGTTATGGGTCTTGACGATTCCTTCCCGCCCATGGGTTACCGCGATGAAAACAATAAAATCGTCGGTTATGATGTTGATGTTGCCACAGAAGTATGCGTGCGCATGGGTGTGGAACTTGTGCTTCAGCCGATTGCCTGGGCGGCAAAAGAGCAGGAGATTAACTCCGGCAATATTGACTGCATCTGGAACGGCTTTACAACAACGCCGGAGCGCAGGGAAGCACTTTGCATGAGCACACCATATCTCACAAACAGTCAGGTCGTTGTAACCCTTTCAACATCCGGCATCAAAACCCCGGCGGACCTTGCGGGCAAAACCCTTGCGGTACAGGGCGGTTCTTCCGCGATGGACGCGCTCAACAGCAAGCCCGACATTAAGGCCGGCCTCAAGGGCGGCGCGGCGGTTGAGGTGGACAACAATGTTATTGCAATGTTCGACCTCAAGAGCGGCGGTTCGGATGCTGTTTTGATGGACAAGGTTGTTGCCGATTATTATGTGGCACATCCCGAAGCGAAGAAATAAGTCACTCAATATAAGCGGCTGCGGCTGAATTGCTTGGCTCGCAGCCGCTTTTTTACCGGGAGGTACACCCCATGTCACCCGAAGCGATTTACAAGCTGGTTATGAATATGTTGGACGCTTCGGTGGTAACGCTTGAGGTGTTTTTTCTGACCTTGATTTTTGCGCTGCCGCTCGGACTGCTGGTTTCCGCGGGCAGAATGTCAAAAATCAAACTGATTCAATGGCCGATTCGTTTTTATTTACTGATCATGCGGGGCACACCGCTTATTTTGCAGCTGATTTTCTTTTATTTTGTGCCGGCACAAATCTTCGGCTACGGCCGCGGGCTGCCTCGCTTTTGGGCGGCTATCCTCGCGTTTTCGCTCAATTACGCCGCCTATTTCGCGGAGATTTACCGCGGCGGCATCCAGGCGATACCCGTCGGGCAGCACGAGGCCTCGGCGGTGCTGGGCTTTTCCAAGGTACAGACATTTTTCAGGATTGTTTTACCCCAGGTAATAAAAAACATATTGCCGCCCATGGGCAATGAGTTTATGACACTTGTTAAGGACACAGCCCTCGCGCAGACCATCGGTGTGATGGAAATCTTCCGCCTGGCGAATTCTTCCGCGTCAACCAACTTTTCCACGCTGCCAATCTTTGTGGCGGGGCTTTTCTACCTGGTGATGAACGCGGTGGTGTCAAACGCTTTTTCTTATGCCGGCAAGCGGCTTGATTATTATCATTGAGCACATCGGACCGCAAAAAAGAGTTCCGGCAGCAGCATCGACCCGAAAGGACAAATAGAAATTGGAGAACAACAACGAAAAACTGCTTGTTATGCAGAACATTTACAAAGCGTTTGACGGCACGGCGGTTCTGAAGGGCATATCGCTGGAAGTCAGCCGCGGTGAGGTTGTTGCCGTTATCGGGCCGTCCGGTTCGGGTAAGTCAACCCTGCTGCGCTGCGCGACCATGCTTGAAACAGTCGATGCCGGTGAGATTGCTTATTCGGAAAAGGTGATGGTTACCACCACCGGGCACGGCAAAGCAAAGTACTCCGATAAAAAGCGGCTGAAGGAAATCCGCCTGTGCTTCGGCCTTGTGTTTCAAAACTTCAATCTCTTCCCCCATCTCTCAGTGATGCAAAACATAACAGAGGCGCCGGTGAGGGTGTTGGGGCAGAGCAAAGAGCAGGCAAGGGACAACGCGCGGGCATTGCTTGCCAAAATGGGTTTGAGCGAAAAAGAAAAAGCCTACCCCTGCCAGCTTTCCGGCGGGCAGCAGCAGCGGGTTTCCATCGCGCGCGCGCTCGCGCTGAACCCGAAAATACTTTTCTTTGACGAACCCACCTCCGCGCTGGACCCGGAGCTTACGGGCGAAATCTTAAAGGTTATCCGGGCGCTTGCGAAGGAAAAAATGACCATGGTAATTGTCACGCATGAAATGCTTTTCGCGCGGGATGTGGCTGACCGTGTTATTTTTATGGATGAGGGTGTCATTGTTGAACAGGGTTTGGCGGCAGAGGTGATCAATAACCCGCAGTCTGACAGAACGCAGGCGTTTTTAAGCAGAGTCGAATAACCGCAGCTGAACTTGCAGCTGTTACAACCGAATAGCCCAGCTTGTTTGAAACGCCTGAAACGCGTTTCTTTTTTTACAAAAAACGGGACGGATTTTCATCCGCCCCGCGATCAATGATATTCTGTTAAAGCAACCCGACCAGTTTTCCCAAAACCTTCACGAGCTCGTCAACCTTTATCTTGGCAATTTCGCTGTACCCTGTCGGTCCGTATTTATCCCAAAGTCTGTCGCTGACGAATTTGAGCGTCCTTTCAAGCAACACATCGGATGTCTTGGGAATAGCGGGTGCGCCGTAAACACCGATTTTTACAAGGATGGCTCTGAGCCTCGCTTCAATTGCATCTGTTTGTGCATCGTTTGCAATGGTGCTCGCGAGCATCGCGTTCGCCTCTGCGAGTGCGGCGTTAAGCTCTGCCATATCCGCGGCGGAAAGGTCGGTTCTTGTCAGCGCCTGGGTCACGGCGGGGATTAAGTCATTGTTAATCCGCTTAGTGTAGCGGGAGCCGTTAAACTGCGGGAAGTCCGGGTCTGAATAGACACTTGTAATCGTATCCGTGCCCATGAGCATACACGCGAGGCGCACAGCCACATCGTTGTTTGCGATTTCGTGGTGCTGGCCGGCGAAAAACCAGGTTGTATCGGGCAGATAGCTGGTGGAAGCATCCACCGTATTGTCCGGCGAAATGTGGTTGTGGGCGGGGTTGGTGCAGTGTGTATTCTGCTGCACATAACCGGCGGGGAAGGTGGTTCCCGGTGCGGTAGAGTATGCGCCCATCGCGGTTGAACTAACCTGAATAATGCCGTCGGAGTTGATATCGTCGGCGCATTTGAAGAACTGGAAGTACTGGTAATCGCCCCAGCCTTGGCCGAAGTTGAAACCGTAACCGCAAATATTGTAAATCTGAACGCCATCTGCAATCAGGGCGGCGGTGTTTGCCTCCAAATTGCGCTGATAGTTGTAATACTTATCTGTCTGCGCCCTTAAAACAGCGTGTTCCGGGTCGCTGATGAGTTTGTTCGCGTATTCTTCATACCGCTCGGCGGGTACGGTCGCCCACATGGACGGGATGTTCATAAAAAAGTCCTGCTGAATCACTTCAAAGGCGGCGTCCAGCACCTGGTTGAGCACCTTTTTGGGCAGAATCCGGATGGCGAGGTTGAGCAGATAACCCTGGTACCCGTCCATGAGCTGCGGCGCGATATCTCTGTAAAACAGCCTGGCGGAATTGACCGAGTAGTTTTGGCCGACCAAGTCGGCAAAAACGAGGCTGCCGTTGGTGGAGCCGACTACCCGTACCACTTTGCTGACATCGTGTTTGTCCGCGTACATATCAAAGTAGGCGTTTGTTACGGTGGAACCAAGGCTCAGCGGCACAAGGTTCACTTGAGTTGCACCGGTCTGCGCTTTTACCATTTGCACAAAAGCATCCAGCCTGGCAGCATGGTCATAGGTGTTTGAAAACGGCGGGAAGTTAAAGCAATAAATTCTGTCCGAACCGATCAAATCAACATAATCCTGCATCGGCATCATGTTGAAAAAATCGCGCGTGTCTTCCTCATTGTATTGGGAGAGCGGGTAGTTGCGTTCAATCGCCCTGACATTTTTAACCGGTTTGCCGGTATTGTCGTGCGCCGAATAGATAAACATACCCGGCATATAGTCCCTGATAACATCGCTCAAGCCCATATCCCGTTGAAATAGCACGGATAGAAGCGCTTTGGGAACCAGTTTCCAGATATCGGCCAATATTTCGTTTGTGTCAAGGTTGAGTACGCGCCATACATCCCCGGATGCACCGTCATTTGGGATTTGATTGCCGGCATCGTCAAACAGCGAACAATCGGACATGCCGAGTCCCGGGACGACAACAACCGGATTTGGTCTGCTGCCAAGCGCCGCTTGGAGCTGCGCGCTTTCGTTTTTAACGGCTGCCACTGCGGCGTCCTTTGCAGGCACTGCCGAAGATGTTACCGCCGATGCTGCTATTGTGCCGAAGACCATCGCCAGCACCAGCAGCAGGGATAAGCTCTTTTTCGCAAGGTGTTTCATTGATTTTCCGCCTTTCAACTGATTAAAGTTTATATTTGTATTCTACCATAACCGCTCCTGGTTTTCAAACTTTAGTTACCGGTACCGTGCTTTTTATTCCTTTGGTGTTCCTGATTGCGCCGTTTTTGAAAATAATCGGGTACAGCAAACAGAAGACCGCAAACGAAACTAAAACCAGTTTATTCGCGACATCGGATGTCCTGCGGAAATTCTGCATATTCTCCGTCCCCGCGAAAAGATAAATCAGCACATGCGCTGTGAAAAAAGCAGGCAGCGCGAAGGCGCAGAAACGGCCGAAATTCACACTGCGCAGCCCTGCGCCCTTCTTGGATATTATAACGGCTGCTGCCGCGAGAAAGAGGACGCTCAGGCCGATATACAGCGGCAGGTAGGCCTCGCTCTCCTCGTACCGCGCGGCAAACGGGCGGATGAGCGTAATAGAAAAACACATAACAAAGGTAAACACAAAGTTCAAAAAGCTATAAAGCCAGCCCGGCATTTTGGCGGTGAACGGTTCTTCCGTGCCGGCTGCGGCAGCGAGACGGTTAAACGGGAGCCGGACAAAAATCAACATCAGCAACCCACCGGCGAAAAAGCCGGTAAAATACTCCCACATACCCCAGCCGCTGAGTTTGAACAGTAAATCATAGGTGTGTTCCATACGGTAGCCGCCGCTGGAGAAGAACAGCGAAAGGTCTGCAAAGGTTATCGCGAATGCAAAAGCCGCGCAGATACCCATCATAATTCGCGCGCCGATTTTGTCTTTCAAACCGTAACGCACAGCACCCCATACAGCCAAAGCGGTGATTGCGGATGAGATGATGTTGACAGAGGTGAAATAGTTCCTGCCGCCGTGAATCGCCTTTGCCCACGGGTGGTCAAAATAGTGCTGCAGATACATTTGCCACGGCGTGCCGGCAATCCCTTGCATTTGCAGACCCTGTGCGAACAAATCAGCAGCCTGCGGTTGGACAATGTCCAGTACAGCCGGGGAAACAACCGCCCTTGTAATGTATTTAACCGCGAGATATACCCCGAGTACGAGTAAAATATCTTTCCATCCGTATGCTTTGCCGCTGAAAAAATAGCCGAGTAAAAACGCGAAAACCGCCGCAAGCCCGAAACCCAGGCACAGCATGATGAACAAGCCGGACAGCGGATTGATGAAGACCCGAAGCTGCTGCCCGTTTTCCCCGTATACGCCGCTTTCGAGCACGCCGGTGATCTGGCTGTTGAGCGTACCCCAACCGGGGGTAGTGAGCATAAAAGACACCGCGGTGAGCGAATAAATCAAAAAGTTGATTTTACGGCGGAAGCCGAAGATGGCGAAAACAAGCAGCAAAAACACCATGCCGCAGGTCAGAAGACCCCAGGATGCGCCATAACCGTGCTCGCCGCGGAAACGCCAAAGCGCGCCCATTAAAAACGCTCCCATTACCACCGCCGCTGCCTTTTGCAGCTTTGAGAGTTCAACGGGAGCAGAAACTGCCGATTCAATGCCAACCATAAAATACTTTCCCTTCGGACCAGCTGAAATTATAACACTTAATGATGAACAGTTTAAAGATTTGTGAGCGAAAATGCAAGGGTAAATCAACAAAAAACGGACGGTTTTTAAACCGTCCGTCAAAGAGATTCGTTAGAACCTGTCCGAGTATCCCTGCGGACCCACAATTTGATAGGTGAGCTCGCTCGCGGCCTTGAGCACTTTGTCCAGCAGCGCGGTGAAAAACACCTTGACGGGGTCCGGTTCAACGGCGGGGGGCGGGGCACTGCGGTAGCCGATTTTGATGAGGATGTTCTTTAACCGCTGCGTCGCAGCAGCAGCAACGGCTTGGTCGCCGATGGTGGCTTTCAGCGCGTCCTCCGCCTGGGCGATGGCGGCGTTGAGTTCGGCCAGGTCCGCGGCGCTGATGTTAAATTCGCCTTTAGCATACAATGCAAGAACTTTCTGTGCTTCCGGGAGCAAAGTGCGGCGGATTTCCTTGCTGTCCGACCCGATGTTAAACTGCGGGAAGCGTGCGGGGTCCGACTTGATGTTTACAAAATCGGGGTTGGTGAACAGCTCACCGACCAGGTTCATACACGCGGCGTTTTTACCCGCCTGCTCATGGTCCTGGTTGTAAAAGAACCAGGTGTTGTCCGGTAAAACGCAGGTGGATGCATCCAGGCCTTTGTCCGGCGAAATGTATTTGCTGCCGGCGTGCGCGGCAAGATATTCCGCAGGCAGCTGCTGCCCCGCGGGAGCGGCGGTCACACCCAAAGCGGTGGACTGCACATGGATAACGCCATCGGAATTGATGGTTTTATCCGAATTGACCATGGTCAGGATATTTGTCATATCGCTGAACTTCAGGTTGTACCCGCATACATTGTTGATCTCCGCACCCTTTTCGTTAATCATATACAGCATGTTATCTTCAAGGTTTAGCTGCGCCTGATAAAACGCGTCTGCTTTTGCCCGCATCACAGCATATTCCGCGCCGGAGAGCCATTTGTCCGCAAGGGCAGGGTAGTCTTCTTTGGGGACCATTGCCCAGAAGTTGGGCGCGTGCCGCAGCATGGCGTCCATCGCGCCGTTGAGCACGGCATCAAAGGTGTCCAAAAGAACCTGCCGCGGGAGAACCCTGATTAACAGGTTAACGAGATAACCCATTGCTTTTGAGTCGCCGTTTGCCAAAATAGCCGGGAAAAAGTCGCGGTACAGCGCCTCGTCCGAAAGGTCAAAATTGCCCGCGTAAAGGTCCCTCAGAATCAGGGAGCCGTTAAGCAGCGCGACAATGTTGACAACTTTTTCCACATCGCCCTTATCCTTATACTGCTCGGCATAGGCGGTAAAGATGGAGGCGCCAAGGCTCGCGTTAAGGATATTCACCTTGTCGTGCCCTGTCTGCTGCTTCACCATCTGAATAAATTGGTCAAGCTCCCGTGCGGTTTCCATCGGGTCGCCGATGATGTTAAACGCGAAATAATAAACATGGTCGTAACCGATGATATCGCAAATGCCGCGCAGGGGTATATTGATGAACAGGTGGTTGATTTCTTCTTCGGTCAGTTCGGCGAAGGACTTTTCGTACCGGACAACCTCAAGGTTCTCAACCGGTGTGCCGTCCTTGTTGGTGGCCTGGCGCCAAAAGGCGGATTTGGCCGTTTTGTAAACGGCATCGGTAAACCCTTTGTCCTTCTGCGTAATGAGCATCTTTGCCAGCGGCAAAGCAAGCGTCTTGAGCGCGGTATCGATGATTTCATCTTCGTCAATCATGAACCCGCCTTTAACATAAGGCTTGCCGTCGGAACCGATGACCGGGTTCCCTTGGGCATCAAGCAGCGCGACATCGGAGTCTGTAATGCCGGGGACTACGATAAACGGATTGTGTTCGCAGGAGCAGCCTTCGCCGTCGGATTCCGGCTGGCTTACGCTTGCCGGCACAGGGACGGCAGCATCTGTATTGACCCGAACAGCGTTGCCCGCAATTTCGATCCGCTGCGTGGCAGTATTTGTCAGGGTATCCACGGAAATGCAAGGGCTGCCGATCGCGGCAACGGAAAAAACAAACGAAAGCGAGATCAAGAGGGACAGGGCGCGTTTCACATTTTTGCTCATCGTCAACTCTCCTCTGTATGTAATATAATGAAAATTATACCATAATCAAGTAAACATTCAACAACAATTTCAGCCAAATCAAGCGGACGGGTTATTCGTGCGTATCTCTTAAATACTCCGCCAAATACGCGTCATCTTCGTCATACAAATCGTCCTCACCGGCTAATGATTCGATATGATGTGTAAATTCATGTTTCAGTGTTATTTCAAGCTCCGCCTTGTATTCGTCCCTGCTCAGGTCGCCGAAAACGGCCGCAAAAGAGCCGTAGTATATAGCTATATATCTGCCCAGACTGCCGCCGCAAAAATATTCCCCTAAAATATAGAGGTCATCGCCCGCTTCGTCCAGCATGGTATCGGGCAGCAAAATAATCCCGCCGTTGAGTTCGGTGAAAATTTCCGGCGGGAGTCCGGATGCTATCTCTTCCAACATTTTTTCTGTTTCTTCTATGGATATCATTTAACCGTCATCCTCCATTACCGCAAACGCGCACCGGATGCCGTCCACAGCGGCCGAAACAATACCGCCCGCGTAACCCGCGCCTTCTCCGCAGGGATACAGCCCGCGTACCTCTTCTGTCTGGTAAAACTCATCGCGCAGAATCCGGACAGGGGAGGAGCTGCGTGTTTCCGGCGCGGTTAAAACCGCTTCGGGCATGGCGAAACCTATCAGTTGCCTATTCATTTTTCCCAGCGCGTCTGCCATAATATCCGTCACATTTTTTGGCAGAACATCGCGAATGCTGCCCATTTTAACGCCTGTTGGGCAGCTGGATTTGACACCGCTGAGTTTTGACGAGGGTCTTGATTGAATAAAATCGCCCACAAGCTGCGCGGGCGCGGTATAATCGCCTCCGCCGAGTTTAAAAGCTTTTTGTTCAATCTCCCGCTGCAGCCGGATACCGGCAAGCGGGTGCTCATCGGGGAAATCCTGTGTGTCAATCCCGACGAGCAGCGCGGAGTTGGAGTTTTCGCTGTTGCGCGCAAACGCGCTCATGCCGTTGACAACCAGCCCGCCTTTTTCGGACGAGGCGGTTACTACTGTGCCGCCCGGGCACATGCAAAAAGTATACGCGCCGCGGCCGTGCGGCGGGTGGCAGGCGAGTTTGTATTCCGCCGCGCCAAGCGCGGCGTGTCCGGCAAATTTTCCGTACTGTGCTTTGTCAATCATCTCCCGCGGATGTTCAATGCGCGCGCCGACCGAAAACGGTTTTTGCATCATTTTAATCCCTTGCGCGTAGAGGGTTTCCACCGTATCGCGCGCGGAATGGCCAATAGCCAGAATCAGGGTATCGGTTTCCAGATCAATCTCGCGGTCTTCACTATCCGCATAGGTGATGCCGTGTATGGCGCCGTTTGCGATGATCAGCTTTGTAAGCCGGCTTTCAAACCAAATCTCGCCGCCGAGCGAAATAATCTTTTTCCGGATGGATTTAACAACACCGCCAAGTTTGTCCGTGCCGATGTGCGGCTTGGCGGAATAAAGGATTTCATCCGGCGCGCCGTTTGCGGAAAGTTCCAAAAAAACCTGGCGGCAAAGCTTATCTTTGATACCTGTTGTAAGTTTTCCGTCGGAAAAAGTACCGGCACCGCCTTCGCCGAACTGCATATTGGAGTTCTCATCGAGATCTCTTTTCTGCCAAAAGCGCCCGATATCCGCCGCTCGCGAGTCCACATCCCGCCCTCTTTCAAGCACAATCGGCCTGAGCCCCGCCTGCGCGAGGGTGAGCGCGGCAAAAATACCGGCCGGCCCGAAACCGGCAATCACAGGCCGGAAAGAGCTTTCACGCCTGACCGGCGGCGGCGCGTATGCAAAGGGTTCTGCTATACTGACGCGGGTGGGGCTGCATTTTGCCAGGATTTCGTTTTCGTCCCCGTCCACTTGCGCTTCTGCGTTGCAAACGAAAAAGATATCCTCCTTGTCACGGGAATCGACGGATTTCCTTGTTATGGTGATTGACTTAATCCGCCCTTCCGGGCATTTGAGTGCCCGCGCGGCGGCGGAGACAAGTTCTGTATGGGCACCGTTGAGCGGTATTTTCAATTCGGTTATTTTTAACATTCATTTACCTTGTTTTTCATATTATATATCCGGGAGATGAATCCCCCTGTCGCTCATTGGAAAGACATCCCCCTCTAACAAGGGGTACAAGGATGATCACCGGTTGCCTTGATTAATGGTATTGATATTTCCGCCGTGCCTTGCCTCCCTTGTTAAAGAGAAGGGGACCGCCCGCGGCGGTGGTGGGATTCTGCTAAGGAATAGCTCACTGCTTTAATTACTCAACCAAGCTCACCCGCCAGCAGCCCGGATGACCAAGCCCATTGCAGGTTGAATCCGCCGCACCCGCCGTCAACATCTAAAATTTCTCCGCAAGCGTAAAGGTTATCCACATCACGAGATTGCATACTGTCAGCGTTAAACTCGCTGACAGCCGCCCCGCCGGCGGTCACCTGCGCCTGGTCAAAGCCGCGGGTTCCTTGGACTTCAAAACGCAGCGCCTTTAATGTGTTAACAACAGCCGTTAGTTGTTGAGTGGTCAGCGTGCCGGCCTTTTCCGTAAACTCACGCAGCCCGGCCATTTTACAAACAACTTGACCGACTCTGCCCGGCAGAACACCGGCAAGGAGTTTTTCTATGGGAAGAACCGGATTATTCAAGACAATATCCTTTATAAAAACGGTTAATTCTTCTTTGGTTAAAGCCGGCGCGAGGTCCAGAACCGCAAAACACCCGACGGTGCCGCCGGATGCAAAATGCGACGATACAACGCGGCTGACTTCCATCGCCGCGATGCCTGAAAGACCGTATTCCGTGAATAAAACTTCCCCCCCGGTTGCGGCAGCGGCAACACCGTCTGTTTCAACAGATATCATCGCGCTGACCCGGATACCTTTCATCTGTTTCGGGGCTGTACTGTCGGTAATCAGCTGGACGAGCGCGGGGAACAGGGGCGTAATATGGTGCCCTAACTGCCGGAGCAACTCATATCCGCTCCCGTCAGAACCGTGTGCGGGTGACGCTTTGCCGCCGGCCGCGATTATCAGTTTATCGGCAAAAAACGCCGTGTGAATAATCCCGTTGCTTTTCGCACCTTCCGGCACGGGCATTGTTTGTGTGCAGTTGAGTGAGAAACGCCCGTCCGGGAGTTTTTTGACGCCTTTGACGGCAGTATTACAGAGTGTTTTGACATTTAGCCGTTCAGCTTCAAAACGCAATGCGTCCAACAGAGACGCCGCGGTGTTGCTCATGGGATAAATCCTGCCTTCGCTGTCCGTCACAGTCAGCAAACCAAGGGATTTGAAGAACGCCAGCGTCTTTTCAACATCATATTTTGCCAGCGCAGTTTTTGCGAAAGCAGCGTTATGATAGGGGTGAGCAGCGGCATTAATATTTGAGAGGTTGCAGCGCCCGTTGCCGGTTGCCAATATCTTTTTGCCGACTCTGGGCATACGCTCCAGCACGGCGACAGACATCGCGCTGTTCGTCCGGGCGGCCTGTATTGCGGCGCAAAGCCCGGATGCCGAACCGCCGACGATAATCAGATCAAATTCAGTCATAACGATACCTCAAGCCTTCTTCACGCTTCCCGGGTTTTCTTCAATATAGCGGAACAGTTTTTCAATCGTTTGCCGGCTCATCACATGTTCCATGCGGCAGGCGTCTATCTCTGCGTTCTTCTCGTCCACACCGAGCGTATCGGTCAAAAAGAGCTTGATGAGTTTATGGCGGCGCAGTACCTTCGATGCCTGCGCTTTGCCTTTGGATGTCAGCGATATTTGACCGTATGACTCGTGCTCAACCAAACCGGCGTCTTTCAGGTTGCCCACTGCCCGGTTCGCGCTCGGTCTCGATACGCCCAAAAAATCGGCCACATCGGTAAGTCTTACTTCGCCGCCATGCTCAACAAGAATAAAAATCGCTTCCAGATAATCTTCAAGCGAAGATGAAATTTTAATCATCATGAATGCTCCGTTTCCAAGATAAGTTTGAAAAGGCGTCCGGTTCGCTATTCTTTGTCCGGGCAGCGGCTGCACCCCTCGCAGCTATTCGTTTTGCCGCATTGATTGCAGCCGCTGCAGCCTTTGCCTCGTATTTCTTTTACTTTACTATAAATCAGCAGCGCAATGCAAGCGATTGCGAAAATCAAAATGACTGCCGTAACAAATTCTCCCATGATATTCATTTCCTTCCATACAACTGTAACAGAAAACACTGCGCTGCAGCCGGCTTTTTACATGGACATTAGCAGCTTACCCGCCTGATAAACCAAAAATGTTACCACCCAGGCGACCAGCCCTTGAAAGCCGATGGCAAACAGTGTCCATTTTGCGGAATGCATTTCACGCCGGATGGAGGCAATCGTTGCGGCGCAGGGGATAAAGAGCAGCGCGAACACCATCATCGCATAGGCGGACGCGGGGGTGTAAATACTCTTGAGCAATACAAAAAGCCCTTCTCTGCCGGTGTTGTAGAGGATTGCCATGGTGCTTACGATGGACTCCCGCGCAATCAACCCGCTGATCATGGCAACGGCGCTTTTCCAGTCCCCAAACCCAAGCGGGGTAAAAACCGGCGCGATTGCCGAACCGACAATGCCAAGAATGCTGTCTTTGCTGTCTGTCACATGTTCGAGCGAAAAACTGAAATATTGCATAAACCAAATCAGAATACTCGCGCCCAGCAGAACCGTGCCGGCTTTGGTTAAAAAGTCCTTCACTTTTTCCCACAGATGAAGCCCGAGTGTTTTTGCCGTCGGCAATCTGTAAGGCGGCAGCTCCATAACAAACGGCGCGTGCGCTCCGCGCAGTACGGTTTTTTGCAGGATCAGCGCATAGACAACGCCTACCAGGATACCAAGAAAATAAATGGAACTGACCGCAAGCCAGGCCTGCCGGGCAAAAAAGATGCTGATAAAAAGCATATAAACAGGCATTTTAGCGCTGCAGGACATGAAGGGGACGAGCATCACCGTTAAACGCCGGTCCCTTTCGTTGGGCAAGGACCGGGTTGCCATGATGGCCGGCACCGAACAGCCGAAGCCCATGAGCATCGGCACAAAGGACCTGCCCGAAAGGCCGATGCTGTGCATTGCTCTGTCCATAATAAAGGCGGCTCTTGCCATATAGCCGCTGTCTTCCAAAAGCGAAAGGAAAAAGAAAAGCAGCGCGATTTGCGGGAAGAAGGCCATTACCGCGCCGATGCCGGCGATAGCGCCGTCGCAAATCAACCCCACCGCCCAAGGGGCCGCACCGAGACTCTCAAGGCCTGCCCGCGCGAATTCAAGGAAACGTGCATTGATGAGCAAATCAACAACTTCAACCAGTTTTGCCCCAAGCGCGCCGAAGGTCAGGTAAAAAACAAACGCCATTACGCCCCCGAAAAGCGGTAAAGCAAGATATCTGTTGGTTACAATGCTATCGATTTTATCCGAAGTGCTCAGCGTACCGTCAGCAAGTGCTCTTTTAAGCACCTTGTTTCTGATTTTGCAAATGTATTTGTACTTTTGATCAGCTGCAATCATTTCCCTGTCCATGCTGTCCGTCTCAAGCGACTTAACAAGGGTTTCGATACTTTGAAGCTGGCTGTCGCTTAAGTGAAGCCGGTTGTGCGTGATGGGATCGCCTTCAATAAGCTTTACCGCTGACCAGCGAAGCGGCACACCGGCGTCCCGGCAAGCGCCCGCTATGATTTCTTCAATCAACTCGATGGCATTTTTGAGGCTGCCGGTATAGATGGCTTCTTGCTTGACAAGGCCGGTATGGCGGTCCAAGTGGGTTGAGTTGCCGAGATGCTCAAGCTCGTGTTCCGCGGTGTGAATGAGCTTATGAATGCCGGTGCCTTTCGCCGCGCTGATGGGCACGACTTTGATGCCTAAAACAGAGGCAAGCAGTGCGGCATCAAGTTTGTCACCCTGCTTCTCTACAACATCCATCATGTTCAGCGCGATGACCATCGGTATGCCGAGCTCCGCGAGCTGAAGGGTTAAATAGAGGTTGCGCTCAAGATTGGTTGCGTCAACAATATTGATGACCAAATCGGGCTTTTCTTCGATGATGTAGTTGCGGGTGACAATTTCTTCCAGTGAGTAGGGGGACAGCGAATAAATACCCGGCAAATCTACAATGGCGATTTCTTTTTCGCCGTGCGTTATTCTGCCTTCTTTTTTTTCAACCGTGACGCCCGGCCAATTGCCAACATACTGGCTGGAACCGGTCAGTTCGTTAAAAAGTGTTGTTTTCCCGCTGTTCGGGTTGCCCGCCAGCGCGTACCTAATGGCCATGCCGTCTTCCTCTCCTCATTCTTGCTCTGGTCCCGGGAACCTGTCCCCCGGCGCCGACATCAACCGTTATATGCTGTGCCTCACTTTTACGAAGGCTCAATTCGTAACCCCTCACATTGATTTCCAAAGGATCCCCGAGCGGCGCGGCCTTCCGCATAATTACAACCGCCCCCGGTGTGATCCCCATGTCAATTATATGGCGTCGCAGGGCGCCCTCTCCGCCCAAATGAGCGACAATTCCCTGCTCGTTCGGTCTTAACCTGTCCACGGTCTTGTACACAGCCGCACCTCCGTTAACTTGTCGTCCAGTTAGCTTGTGCTAAGTTAGCCTCAGCTAAATCATACAACGAACGGATGCGTATTGTCAAGTCTTAACTTGGAAAAAGGCCTGAAAAAATACCGCTCCCTGCATTGGGGAGCGGTATCGAACAAAGAGGCAAACCGATTATGAAATGTCATCAACCGGCTTTATTTCAAAAAATACAACGGCATTCGGCGCGGCTGTTGCCCGCAGGGTGATATGACCGTCCGTCACGGTGAGCGTTTCAGATACCGGGACGAGCATGGCGGCGGTTTCGTATTTCGGCCGAAGCTCGTTAAAGTAAATATCTCTTGCCCATTGCGCGGTGAGTGTGGTCGATGTGTCAACCGCCGGGTCGTCGGGAGACCAGGTAAAACAGTCGTCGGTAATATGATAGCGATTTCTGTCAAGCTGCCAATCATCAAAAAAGTTGGCGTTGTCATCGATCGTATATTTTGTGACAAGGACCCTCCTGCCGTCAAACTGCGGCGCGTTGATGATGAATTTCATGTCGGCCGAATACTTGTAATCCAGTTTATTTTTGAAGTTGTAAGCCATAATATGTATCGTATTTGTTCCGTTGTCCCAGCCTGCCACCGCGTCCACCTCGGCCTGCGCCAGATTTAAAAAGCACTTTTTAACCGCCGCCCTTTCGGCGCCCGCCATCGCGTAAAACCTGTCCGCGACATGGAAGCTGACGGTCGGCAGACCGCCCCAGTGGCCGTTGGTGGTCGTGCCCCAGGAAGAAAAATAGTCGATGTCACAGTCAACCATTTGCTTGAGCAACCGCGCGTCATAGCCTGCCTGATAGGTAAACCCGCTGATTCGCAGGTTCAAATCCCCCGCAACAGCACCCCGTGTGCCGGAGAGTATTCTGCCCTCGTCCACACCGTAAATCAAATTGTTCAAGCCGGCGCTTTCCGCCTTTTTCCGCAGGATGCTTATTGTCTCCGGCAAGGTCAAATCGCCGAACTCACCGGGCTTGCTGTCATAAAACGAGGCATTAAGGAAGCAGATGCGCGTACCTGTCTGACCTGTTTTATGGTTTGTGCCATTAGCGCAGTGCTCAATAAAATCCCGCTCGTCCCACAGTCCTTCGGCAACGCTCATACTGTGCGCGCCCACAAAAACATTTTGTCCGATACTATCCTGCAAAGCGGCAACGGTGTAATCGTACAGCTTGCAAAAGGCAACTTTTGAATCAGCGGGCGTTCCGCTTTTTGCCATAAACCAGTCCTTATTCTCATACTCCGTCAGCACGCCGAAGCGCCAGGTGAGCAATTCGTCCCTGCCGAATTCGTCAACAAGCGCCTGCGCGATTGCGCTGATATAGGTGTAATACTGCTCAAAATCATCCGGCGGATAAACATTCACGCCGAAAACGCCAAGGACGGGGTCCGTTGTAAGCTTGAGCGGGACCGCGCCGGTCTTGATATGCGGCTTCGCGCCTAATTCAAGAATTTTGCCGCAGGCGGCAATCAGGGGCGAAAAATCATAATCATCCAAAGCATTTCGATCCAAAGGATTCACAAACAAATCCCTCTCCGCATTGCCGCCGGTTGCGGTCATGAGTTGGATATACTCTGTAAATACAGTCGCGTCCGCGGTTTCGTTTATCGATATTTCACCGAGCAGACCGTTGAGCGACCACAGATTGCTGTTGCTGACCTTGTTGCCGATGACGGTGCCGCGCTCCCGGATGTCAACCGAAAACGCGACATCCAGCGTTTTGTTAACGGCCATGCCCAACACCCCCATCAAAAAAGAAACAATCAGTGCAATTATGGATGCCGGCTTGAGCAAACGAAAGATTTTTAAAATCATCGAATTTCTCTCCTCTGCGCATAAATGAAATTGAAAACCTCCCCGTCGGATAATCCCGGGGGAGGTGATGTAAACTAAAATCAGCCTATATAATTCATCGGGTTGACCTTGCTCCCATTGAGCATAACCGTGAAGTGCAAATGCGGACCGGTCGAATTCCCTGTTGAACCGACTCGGGCGATGGCCTGCCCGGCGGATACGCGCTGACCGGGGCTGACGGAAACCGAACCGGCGAGGCAATGGGCATATCCGGTTTTTAGTCCGTTGCCATGGCTGATTTCAATATAATTGCCCAGGCTGTTTCCGCTGGTAACGCTTGTAACAACACCATCCTTGGCAGCGACAATGATCATACCCCGCGTATTGGAGCCGGCAATATCAACACCGCTGTGAAAACCTCCGCTGCGATAACCATAGGGCGAGCTGACGCTGCGGCAAGCCGGCACAGGCCATACGAAACCGCTGTTGGAAACAGACACATTGTAAGAGCCGCCTGCGCCGTAAACAGTGGTTGATTTGATGCCGACATCCACTTTTTGCGCGACAGGTTCCGACAACACTGTTTTTTCTATGATTTCCGAGTCAACCCGTACACCGTCAATGTAGGTAACCAATTCCTTGATTGACACCTGCCCCAAAACACCTTTGCGTATGATGCGGGTATCGCCTCTGAAAAGATTCGGGTTGTCGGTTTTAACGATCTCAAAATCAACATCAGCAACACGCGTTTCGGTTTTAATCAGCTTAACCCTTAAAAAATTGACTTCGTTCGAAATTTTTAACTCGTCACCGACTTTTATCAATTGATCCGGACCGCCCGGGTTCAAGGCAAGCAGTTCGTCCACCGACTTACCGTTGGCTATCGCAATGTCCCATAATGTCTCGCCGCCGCGCACTTCGTGGAAAGAAGCCTCCTGCTTTTTACCGGTGAGTATATTCTTAAGCTCGTCCGCATTCATCATTTTAGTTTTTTCCGAATACAACCCCTGTGTGAAACTGACATCCTCGACAAATGCTGCGATTGTACCGGTATCGTTCGTTTTGTAGGGTTCAAGAATGCTGTCAAAAACACCGGTGGCATCTGTTTCGTTTTTAACCGCGCCGATAAATGCGCCGTCCACGAAAATGCCACAGGCATTGGTAAGCTTTTGTTCCGATTCTTCAATCAGATTATCGAAAAGCGCCGATTCATCGCTGAGCTCATTGAGTTTGACCAGCGCAAGCTGGTATTGGGGTATGTCAAGCTCTGCCTTAACCAACACGGAATCTTCCTTTGCGGTTACAACTGCGGTCTCTTGCTCTTGACTATTTTCTATCACCGCAATATCACCGAGCTGCACATTGGCCAGCGTGCGTGCTTTTACATAGACGGCCTCGTCCTGAACATAACCGATACCGGTCCGTTCATTTGCCACCGCCAAAGAAAAGGTCATGCTGTTCCAATAGGTTACCGTCAGCCAGAGAACGACGAACGCCGCCGCGGGCATTGCTAAATTCGCGGCCGTTCTGAACATCTCTTTATGTTTATTGAAAGCCTTTTTGATGTAATGCGATAGTATAGAAAAAACAGACATAGGGCTCTCTTTTAAAGCCTGATGAAGATATTCTTTTGAAGACCGGATCTCATTGCGGAAAAAACGGGCTTCCTCATGAACGGCGTGCAGAGAGCGGAATAAAAGCCGGTCTACCGCCAGAACGAAAAATCTGCCGAGCGAATGCGCGTATCGCACGGGTTTCATTATCCGGCGCGCGAGCCGGACAAAAACACGCTTGCCGTAGCGGTAACTTTGTATGCCGAGCCTGTAGCATAAATCATATACAAAGCCGGCAGTATTGCCAACGGTTGTACTGGTGCCGGATTTCACCGGTTCGTTTGTTTGCGTAACAATCGCAACCGCGCCAAGATTATCCGGTTCCGGTTCCGGCTCGTGTTCGGGTAAAGGTTCCGACACATCGGCATCCGGTTCGTGCGGTTCTTCTTCGGTTCCGGTCACCGCAACAGCGGCGGGGTTTCCGGGGTCAATGTTTTCATCGTTGACCTTTTCGTCATCGGCAACATCGGGCTGCAAATCACTATCCTGGCTGTATTGACAGGCGGATGTATCGATTCCGATAATTTCCTGGTTTTCAAACGCTTGATTTTTCAAAAAACCGTCGTCATTTGCCTTGTTCTTTTTTCTTTTTCGCACCGGGTTGCCTCCTTTCGAAAAGGTTACAAAAGAGTTACAATTTCTCTTTATTATATCCCATGAAGGTCGATATTCAAGTTTATTTTAGAAAATAGGATAAAGTTCACAAATCGTTAAAACCGTTTGTGGGGCGGATTAGTTCATTCCCGCCTGCGCGACGGTGTCAAAAAGAGCGGCAACCGCTATACGCAGGGCTTTGTTTTCGGGCAGGGTTAATTCTCTGTCCCGCGCGGCAATTTCCCTTGCGGCGGCCTGCGTTTCGTGCAGTAAAGCGATGTCTGTCATCATGTCGGCAATCCTCAACTCGGGCAGACCGTGCTGGCGCGCGCCAAAAAAGTCACCCGGACCGCGCAGTTTCAAATCCTCATCCGCAATCTTGAAACCGTCTGTTGTCTGCGTCATAACCATCAGGCGCTGCTTTGCCTCATCGTTTTGCGCGTCGGATATCAAGACGCAAGTGGACTTAAACCCGCTTCTGCCGATTCTGCCCCTGAGTTGGTGCAGTTGGGAAAGACCGAAGCGTTCGGCGTTTTCGATTACCATAATCGCGGCATTCGGCACATCCACCCCGACTTCAATAACCGTTGTGGACACAAGCAATTGAATGGAGCCGGCCGCGAAGGATGCCATTACCTGCTCTTTTTCTTTTGCCTTCAAACGGCCATGCATCAGCCCGACGCTGTATCCGCGGAAGAATCCCTGCGAAAGCCTGTCTGCGTACTCCTGCGCCGCGGCAAGTTCGGTTTCGCCCTCTTCGACAAGCGGACACACAACATATCCCTGCCGGCCTTCATCCAGGTGCTTTTTCACATAACGGTAGGCGCGTTCGCGTTTATCGCCGCCGACGGCGTAGGTTTCAATTTTTTGTCTGCCGGGGGGCAGTTCGTCAAGCACGGAAATATCCAGGTCCCCGTAGATGATGAGCGCGAGTGTGCGGGGGATAGGTGTCGCGGACATGACGAGAATGTGCGGGTTCGCGCCTTTTTGTCCCAACGCCGAGCGCTGCATAACACCGAAGCGGTGCTGTTCGTCCGTAACAACCAGTCCCAGGTTCTGAAATACAACATCCTTCTCAATTAACGCGTGTGTGCCGATGATCAGCTGCAGCTCGCCTGCGGCAAGCTTTTCTTTGGTACTCTTTTTAACATTCGCCGGTGTGGAACCCGTGAGCAGGGCAATGTTAATGCTTGTGCTTTCAAAAAGCTTTACCAGCGTCCGATAGTGCTGCTGCGCGAGGATTTCCGTCGGCGCCATTAAAGCGCTTTGGAGACCGTTTTGGGCAGTATTGTATATCAACGCCGCGGCGACAGCCGTCTTGCCGGACCCCACATCGCCCTGGAGCAACCTGTTCATGGGGCATGGTTGTGCCATGTCTTCGACCGCTTCGCCAACCGACCTCAACTGGGCGGATGTCAGTGTGAAGGGGAGCAGACCGAAAAAATCCCGGCTGAAATCTTGATCGATAATCGCGCCGGTCGAAGCCTTGCCGCGGCCCTTGAGTTGTATTAAACCCAACTGCAGCAGCAGCAACTCCTCGAAGATCAGTCTCCGGCGCGCTTGCGCAAGCAGCGCGGAATTTTCGGGGAAATGAATGTTTTTCAACGCCTGCACTGCAGGGATGAGCCGATAGGCATCAATCAAATGTGCCGGCAGGATTTCCGGGATGATGTTTCCGACCTGCTTAAAGGCGGTTTCCACGAGTTTTTCAATGGCCTTTGAGTTGATGCCGGCAGTCTGCGGATAAACCGGGCGGATTCTTTGTTTGCCCTCCGGTTTTTCAATGTCCGGCGACAGCATTTCCCTGGCATATAAATTGCCGGTGATTTTACCGAAAAAGAGGTATTCCTCACCGGCTTTCAGTTTTTCAGCGGCATATTTATTGTTGAAAATGGTAATTTGCAGGATGCTTTCCCCGTCGGTTGCCTCTGTCTTAAACAGGGTCATCCCTTTACGCACCAGATGTGCCTGCGGCTTGCGGTTGACAATTGCCTTAATGCAGCAGGGGGTGTCAAAAGGCGCCTGCGCAATGGCGGATATGCTGCTCCAGTCCTCATAAGCGCGGGGATACAAACGCAAAAGAGCGTTGACATCGATAACACCGAGCTTTGCTAAAAGCCGGGCTCTCGTTTCGCCAACGCCCTTGAGGTATTTAATTTCTGTGTGAAGATCCATAACAAATATCCGCCTTCGGCAAAAAATGCGTGACGAATCCGGTCATTCCACGGATATAATGAAATAGTAAACGGGCTGACCGCCGTTGACAACCGAGATTTCCGCCTCGGTGCCGAACTTCTCTGTCAATATATTCATTAACTCGTTCGCCTGGTGCTCATTCGTCTCCGCACCGTAAAGGATGGTAATGAGCGAACTGGTTCCTTTTTTATAAAGGTGCTTGGTTACCCTGAACGCGGCTTGAACAGGGGAAGAATCCACCACGGTGATTTTTCCGTTTTCCATGCCGAGTATCTGTCCCTTTGTTACCTTCTCGCCCTCCAGCAAACTGTCCCGCGCGGCAAAGGTTATAAGCCCTGTTGAAACCTTTTCGGCCGCTTTCATCATAGCCAGATGATTTTCATCCCCCGAAAGGTCCGGGTCAAGGGTCAGCGCCGCCGCAATGCCCTGCGGGATGGATTTTGTATGCAAAACACTCACCTTGCGCTCAGTAAGCGGGATAACGAGCTCGGCGGCCATGATGATGTTTTTATTGTTGGGCAACACAAAAACATGCTCGGCAGGGGTGGACAGCACCGCTTTGAGGATGTCCTCCGTGCTCGGATTCATCGTCTGCCCGCCGCTGACAATTTTGTCTACGCCCAGGTCAACAAACAACGCCTCAACCCCGGCTCCCGCGGCAACAGCGACAAGCCCGAAAGGCTTTTCGGGGGCTGCCGGTTCAACAGCCGGCATTTCGCTTGCGGGCGCTTTATCCGCAACGCCCCATGCAACATTCCTGTGCTGTTGGCGCATATTATCAACTTTTGTGCCGGTGAGCGCCCCGTATGCAATCGCCGCCTGCATGGCATTGCCGGGTTCGTCAGTGTGCAGGTGTACTTTTATGATATCATCATCCTCGACAACCACAACGGAATCCCCGATGGATTCAAGATACGCGCGGAGTTTGAGCACATCAAGGGTATTGGCGCGGTTGACCATGAACTCGGTGCAGTAGGTAAAGGTAATATTTTCACTGCCCGCGTGAGCGGCGGCGGAGTAAACTTCCTCCGCGCCGGACAGCGGCTTCTCATCTGCGGATAAGATTAAATTCTGTTCAAACACGCTGGTCAGGCCGTCAAATATATAAACAAGTCCTTGGCCGCCGGCATCCACAACACCCGCTTTTTTGAGTACGGGCAGCAGTTCCGGAGTTTGGGCAAGCGCGTCGGCTGCTCCCTCACAAGCCGTTCTCCAAACAGCAAGTGCGTCCCCGCCGTTCTTCGCTGTGTCAAGGGCGGTTTCCGCCGCGCGGCGGATGACTGTTAATATGGTACCTTCGGTGGGTTTCATTACCGCTTTGTAAGCGGACTCGGTTCCGGCGTGCAGCGCCGCGGCCAGTACCAAGCCGTCTGCTTGCTTGATTCCTTTGAGCGCCTTGGCAAAACCCCTGAAAATCAGGGACAGTATAACCCCGGAATTGCCCCGGGCACCCCTGAGCAAAGCGGACGCTACAACATCCGCGACGGCGGAAACATCCGCGTCAGGGGGTAAGAGCGCGGCTTCGCGGGCTGCGGCGCTGATGGTCATGGACATGTTGGTGCCCGTGTCCCCGTCCGGGACAGGGAAAACATTCATCGCGTCGACCTCTTTGCGCAAGCCAGTTATATGATTGGCGGCGGAAATAATTCCGTCACGCAGCATGATGCCTGTAATCAAAGTGTTCACCTCACAACGGGTTACTCATTTTTCATCGCGTCAACAAACACATTGACCTTGCGTACCTTCAGCCCGGTCGCTTCTTCAACGGTATAGCGCACCTTGTTGACAATGCTCTTGACAATAACGGAAATATTCAGGCCATAGGTGACAATGATGTGCAGGTCAACATTCAGCCCTTCACCGTCCTTGCGGACGGCGACGCCCTGGTCGGGAAAACTCTGCTGTTTTTTTACCAGCGAACGGAGGCCTTGGCGCGCGTTGCTGTTTGCCATACCGGCGACGCCGAAGCAGGATGAAACGGCATTGCCGATGAG
>CAYUWQ010000013.1:0-508 GCA_964448455.1 uncultured Eubacteriales bacterium
GCTTGCGGATGAAGCCCTCACGGCTCTCAAAGTCAGTACCATGGCAATGGCAGGCTATCTTCGCTTTGGTATACCTTTTTGCTAAAAGAATTGTTTTTAAATCACTGGCCGAGGAAAGATGCAGCCAGATAAAATCATAGGTATTTGGATTTTGGGCAAAGAACCGGCGCTGATCCAGATAATTTTTTACTGGATTTTTCCCCCTGCGTGCCGCATGGAATATTCGGCAGCCGATTTGCGTCAGTTCCTTTTCATATGCACATACCCCCAGTTTCCGGCGATAACCCTACAATCAGAACATTAATTTTACCCAATCTATTTCCCCCACTATCTTTTTTGTTTTGCCTTAGCAAACAAAATAGGCAGTTTGTTCTTGATGATAAATATCATTTTACTGCAAAGCAACGACAAATATATACAGCGTTTTTTCAATAGAAGTGTCATTGCCTTAAAGACCAGACTGTCCGGTTGTGATAGCGGTATCAGCTCATTAAACAAATCATCCAAG
>CAYUWQ010000013.1:518-22755 GCA_964448455.1 uncultured Eubacteriales bacterium
GAACAGTGCCTTAATCCATTTTCTCCGATCTCTTCGGCTCATACCCGCTTGCTTATCATAATTCCTTTGCAGAGCCGAAAATATATATCGGCAATAAATACTCGCTAAAACGACTTTTACTTCTGATGTATAAAGATTCCAATAGATATACTGGGCTTTTATTTTCGCTATTCGATCTGTGTGAAGCTTGAAATAATCCGGATCAAACCGGTCCGTTATACTCCCATTCCCTCTTTTTTTATAATGATAAGGGGCTGACTCAAGAATGTTAAGTGACTCGGCATTCATAAAAAACTCAACATTGAAACTTATGTCTTCAAGAAGCGTAAGATTTTTGTCAAACATAATCCCGATCTTTTTTAAATATCCCACCTCATAGAATTTATTGGCAGAATAACCATACAAAGTGGATTTTTCAATGAGTATTATTTCTTGCCGCAAATCACATTGGTTACAAAAAGCTTTACCCGGATAAGTGACCACATTGGCCTCTTTTAGCTCGCCAGCCTTATTATAATACTCCTCTTCGACACCAAACATCACACATTGAGCCGGATTCCCTGCCAATGAATTTGCAACATCCGACAGAAGATATGTATCAATCGTGTCATCTGAATCCATGAAGCTGATATATTCACCCACAGCTTCGCTGATTCCGGTATTGCGAGCCATACTCGGGCCTTCATTCACAGGCTTGTGAATGACCCGTATCCGCGCATCCGTTGCTGCCAGCTCATCGCAAATAGCAGGGCTGTTATCGGGTGAACAGTCATCCACCAGCAATAACTCAAATCGTGGATAGGTTTGCTGTATAACACTCTCAACAGCATCGCGTAAATACTTTTCCACATTATAGACCGGCATGACAATACTGAATAGCGGTTTGTTGTCCATGAAAGAATTATCTCCTCGATTTCAATGTGGCAAAAAGTTTTGTATTGCTCGATTTAACCTTGGATATCAACGAGCTTTCAGTGTAGGTCAGCCAAGCGCTGTTAAGCCGGACCGGCAGCAGCACCATGCGCATCATGATTGATTTTGGCTTGGCAACTCTCAAATTTTCGGCCACCTTTGGGTCTTTGATAATCTTTTTGATTTCCCGTTTCTTTTCTTTAGCGGTCAGCGTACACTTTTTATTGGTTATATTTTCAATGCAGCCGACAAGCCGCTCAATATATCTCCTGGCTAAAAACTCGCGGCTGCCGGCATCGTTGACACCCCAATAAGAATAAAGCTCAAGCATCCAGCCATGCTCTTCTTCTCTTTTTTCGTACATTTTCGGCATATATTTCGCTGTTTCGGATTCCGCGCGTGCGCGCATAAAATGATAATACTGTTTTGACGAAACAACCACCCGGTCAACATCCCTGACAACGCTCAGATTGAACGGGAAGTCGTCCCAGAAAGTGTGCGGAAAACGGAGGTTTTTCTCCATAATATAGGATGCCAAATAAAGCTTGTTCCACGGCGTATAAAGCAAATTTTTATCAAATAGTTTATACGCGTCACGCCGAAAATCTTCCCGGGTTGGGTACACCGTATCCGGGTATGAAATATTCAAGGTCATGTACTCCGTATCACTGTAATAAGTGTCAATAAAATAGCCCGTCACAACATATTGCGCGTTGTTTTTTTCCGCAAGTTCAAACATATCCTGCAGCATGGTCGGTTCCGCCCAGTCATCGGAATCCATAAAATAGAAATATTTGCCGCGCGCGATATCGATTGCCATATTCCGGGCGCTCGGCGCGCCGCCGTTTTCTTTGTGCAGCACCTTTACCCGGCTGTCTTTCAAAGCATATTCATCACAAATTTTGCCGCTGCCGTCAGGGGTCCCGTCATCAACGGCAAACAGCTCAAACTCCTTAAATGTCTGCGCCAGCATGCTGTCGATTGCCTTGCCGACATATTTTTCAACATTGTAAACCGGCATAATCACACTGATTTTTATATCATCCATTTTTTACACTCCAAATTCTTTTTTGACGAGAGCAAGAGCAGATTCTATTGTTTTGTCCATATCGTAGTATTTGTACTCGGCAAGCCGACCGCCGAAAATCACCTTTCCTGTTTTCCGGGCTAATTGCTGATAACCGCTGAAAATCTTTTGATTTTTTTCATCATTCACCGGATAATAAGGCTCACAGCCTTCTTCCCATTCAAGCGGATATTCCTTGGTTACATAGGTCATAGGTTGTGTGCCGAACTCAAAATGCTTGTGCTCGATAATTCGTGTGTACGGTGTTTCTCTGTCCGTATAATTCATTACAGCAACGCCCTGATAGTTTTCCGTTTCGTATCGCTGCGTTTCGAAGCGTAAACTCCTGTATTCCAGTTTGCCCAGGCAACAGTCAAAATAAGCATCCAGCGGACCGGTGTATACAATCTTTTCTGCCATGTTCAAGTATTGCAGCCTGTTTTGATTAAAGTCCGTATCAAGCAGAACTTTGCAGCCGGCCAGCATTTTTTCGATTATTCCGTTATATCCCCCGACCGGTATGCCCTGATAGGGATCGTTGAAATAGTTGTTGTCGTATGTATAGCGGACAGGAAGCCGCCTGATAATAAATGAAGGAAGGTCCTTGCAGTCTCTTCCCCATTGTTTTTCCGTATACCCTTTTATGAGTTTTAAGTAAATGTCCTTGCCAATCAGCGATATCGCCTGCTCTTCCAGATTTGCCGGTTCACCCTTGATTTCACCTTTTTGGGACTCGATTTTTTCTTTTGCCTGCGCAGGTGTGATGACACCCCACATTTTATTAAAAGTGTTCATGTTAAAAGGTAAATTGTAAAGCTCCCCGTTGTAGTTGGCAACGGGCGAGTTGATATAATGATTAAAATCCGCGAAACTCCTTATATAATCCCACACTAAGCGGTTGCCGGTATGAAAGATGTGAGCGCCATATAGGTGGATGTTGATGCCTTCCCTGGGTTCACAATAAAGATTGCCGCCGATATGCGACCGTTTTTCAACAACCAGACAGCTCTTGTTCTTTTTTTTTGCTTCACAGGCAAAAACAGAGCCGAACAACCCGCTGCCAACAATCAAATAATCGTATTTCATTTTTCACTCCATCAAACAAACAGTCTTGGGATGACCAAAGAGTGCTGCAGTTATAAGACCGTTTTGTCTTTGCTTTAAGACCTCAAGGTTCATAAAATATTCTTAAATAACTTTGCATAAATGTAACACAAAAACTATTTTCGGTCAATACCGAATGAATTATCGTATGCTTGTCGAATTCCGGTCATTTTATCATCCTCCTTGTAAACCGCCTTATCTGTAAACCCTGTTAAAAAGCATTTGCATGAAACGGAGAGTTGCTGTATAATATTGACTGGTTTATTTGACAAGATAGGGAGGTATTTTTTATCACAAAAACCAAAAATTCGTTGCTGCCGGATGAAAAGCAAATGCGTTGGATGCTGGCGGCGTTTTTGGCAGCACCGCTGCTTCCCGAATACATTGCCCCTTTGACCACACTTTTACCGTTTTGCTTTTTATTGAAATATTACCGCGGCACAGGTCAAAAAATCGTACTGAAAAACCAACAGGTATTGATGCTGATATTCCTTTGCTGGCAATTTATCGGAATCTTCCGGTCAAACAATGCCGGCAGCAGTATTCTTTTTTCTTTTTTATGGCTGTTTATGTTTCTCGGGTTTGTTTTTGTTTCCAACTTGCTGGACAGCAAAGAGGTTCTCGACCGCGCGCTTTTCGCAATTACGCTAAGCGGCGGCATCGCAGGCTCTATCGGCATTGGACAGATTATTCTCTTTCATTACGGCCCATGGATTGCCGAGCCGCTTAAAACAA
The DNA here is from genome assembly GCA_964448455.1 of uncultured Eubacteriales bacterium. Taxonomy (GTDB): domain Bacteria; phylum Bacillota; class Clostridia; order Oscillospirales; family Acutalibacteraceae; genus UBA1447. The sequence continues at coordinate 4,336 of CAYUWQ010000013.1, forward strand.
TGTTCAACCCGCTTTGGGGGCGTTTGGATATTTTTCTCGCAAAAATTGCGGTCAATTATGTGCTCCCGGCAAATCTTGCAGATAAACTTCCGCGTCAAGTACCTTATCATATCGCAGAAAGAGCGAGTTCAACATTTACCAACCCGATTTTCTTTGCCTGTTATCTCGTCATGGTTCTTCCGTTTGCTGCTTATTGTTTTTTTTATTTCAAGGATAAAAAGAAAAAATTCATCAGCCTTGCCTGCATCGTCGCTATCATCGGCGGTATTGCCGGCTCCTATTCAAGAGCCCCTTATCTGGCTGTTGTGATAACCGTTTTTGTGCTGCTCTTTATGGGTTGGAAAAAGGCTTTGTCAATTCTTGCAATAACGCCGCTTTTCCTTCTGATCTTTCCTTCGGGCGTCTACAAACGGCTGCTGTCTTTGCTGGATTTAAACGACGGATCAATCGTTACCCGCGCGAACATCTGGGCAGCCTGCACCGAAATGCTCCGCGAGAAATGGGTATGGGGTATGGGGCCCGGCGTGGGGAATGTGCGGGATATGTTAATCAGCCAATATGGTATCCACCAGCCGCACGCGCACAATCTTTTTATGCAGCTTTTTTTGGAAGGCGGCATATTTGGGGTCTCGGTTTTCGCCTTGATCATCCTTTGGATTCTTTTTGATATGATTGTTTTGTGCTTCCGCTCCAAAGAAGGGCGTCCCCTCGCGGTGGCGGTTATCGCGAGTTTTACGGGCTTTTTAACCTGCGGCGTCACCGATTATGTGCTGTATGGGCCCAAAATCCTTCAATTTTTCATGATGCTGCTGGGGCTTGCGCTTGCCGTAAAAAAGATCTACCCGGCAACATCGAAAAAACACAAGACCGGCAGCACAATGCCGCCTTCATAAAACAGGGAAAGGAAATATGCGCGGAAACCCCGGCGTATATCTTGGTTTACTGTTATGTTTTGCCCCGTCTGCGGTGCCGAATCGGCACCCCACTGCGCCTTCTGCGCAAACTGCGGCACTCCCTTTACTCAAGCGCCGCCGGACAGCAGCGCTGCGGCAGTGTTTGGCGGCACTGCCGGCTATTCGCCGCGCATCGCCGACCCCGCTTTCGCGAAATATGTCAAAAACACCAACCGCTACGCGGGCATCTTCTCGGGTATTCTCGCCGTTGCCGCTTTTGTCGGATTCACAGTTTACGGCGAAACAAGCAGCGAGATGGACAACCCGCAGGCGATGTATATCGGCATGGGCATCGGCGGCATGTTCCTGGTGATAGCGCTTTTTTCCGTATTGAGCAGAAAGCGCTCAAAAACCTGGGACGGCGTTGTGGTTGACAAAACTGTCAAGAACAGGCGCCGCAGGCAAAGCACCGGTCCGGATAAAAATGACTTTTATTGGGTCGATTACATGGAATATAAGGTCGTCATCAAAGCGGACAGCGGCAAAAAACATGAGCTGACGGCGGATGATGACGACACGCGTTACAACTATTTTCAAATCGGTGACCGGCTCCGGCATCACGGCAAGCTCAATTCCTACGAAAAATATGACAAAACCCGGGACACCGTATCCTTTTGCAACGCATGCGCGAGCTTGAACGATATACACGACGATGTCTGTTTCCGCTGCAAGTGTCCGCTGCTCAAATAACCGGCAAGGAGCCCATTGTGGAAGATAATAACAAAACCTTTGAATGGAGCGTGCGTGTTCCGATTTTCCGCAACAGCCTGATTCTCAAACAGTTGGGTTTGGCCGTCGGCATCCCGTTCGGTTTGCTGATTGTGTTTTTCGCTGCCGCGGGTATTAAAACAAAAAGCTTGGACTGGCTGTACGCAACCGGCATGGTGCTTGGTTTTCTTTTGGCCGGGTTCCTTTTTGTCCTGCTCATTTTCCGCGGCACCTACGATGTGCGTTTTGTCTTGGATAAGAAGGGCATTCTCTGCGAAAATATGGAAAAACAGGCCAAGAGAGTAAAATCGCTGAGCATGATAACGGTTATTCTCGGGCTGATATCCCGCAGCCCGGCCGCGGCGGGCGCGGGAATGCTCGCCGGCGCGCGGCTAAAAACTTTTTTGAAATGGGGCAGCGTCAGAAAAATAAAATACAGCGAAAAACGGCACACCATCCTGCTCAAAGCCGGGTTTTCGGAAAGTATCGCCGTTTTTTGCACCGCGGACAACTACGAGGATATCAAATCTCTTATCCAAAACAACGCATCCCGCGCGCTCCGAACGGGTCCCGGTTGATTTTTCCGCTGTTTTCCCGGCATTATCGCAGCCGCGTATAAAAAATTGTTGACTTTTGATGTTTGGGCTGTTAAAATACACCTACAACAAAGCAGAGCAGTCAAGGCAACCCGCCTTTTGTTCTCACCTTCGGGGTTTCGTCTGCCGCAAGGTCAATACCAAAACGGGGTTTTCGCCCCGCGTGTGTTGATTTTGCGAGGACGGTTAAAGAACCGCCCTCGCTTTGATTTTACCGTAAAACGCATTGGGAGGTGCTTTCACATCAGCAAACAGGAAGTGCAGTTAAACGAAGCAATCCGTGACAAAGAAGTCAGAGTCGTCACAGACGACGGCGAACAGCTGGGGATTATGTCCTCCGCACAAGCGCTGAAGCTTGCGGAAGAAAAGTCGCTCGATTTGGTTAAAATCGCGCCCCAGGCAAACCCGCCGGTCTGCAAAATCATGGATTACGGCAAATTCCGCTTTGAACAGTCCAAACGGGAAAAAGAGGCCAAAAAAAACCAGCGCATTGTGGAAATCAAGGAGATCCGGCTTTCCCTTAAAATTGATATCCATGATTTCGAAACCAAGGTTGACCACGCCAAAAAGTTCCTCGCTTCGGGGGACAAAGTCAAGGTTTCGATACGCTTCAGGGGCCGCGAGATGGCGCACCCCAATATCGGCCTTGCGAACATGGCGCGTTTCGCGGAAGCCTGCGCCGAGCTGTCGACGGTTGAAAAAGCCGCGAAGCTTGAAGGCCGCCAGATGCTGATGTTCCTCGCGCCGAAGGCTGTCAAATAAGAATAAATCATAAAACCACAAGGAGGGGAAAACTATGCCCAAAATCAAAACCCACAGCGGGGCGAAAAAGCGCTTCAAAATGTCAAAAACCGGCAAGCCGATCCGTTCTCATGCTTATATGTCGCACATCCTGACCAAAAAGAGCACAAAACGCAAGCGGAACCTGCGCAAGACTGCCGTTGCTGACACCACCAACCAAAAGCAGATCAAACGCCTGATTCCCTACAAATAAGGCTCCTTTAAGGCTCACGGCAATAATGTAAAAAACGGAGGTAAATTACCATGGCTCGTGTAAAAGGCGCGATGATGACGCGCAAAAGAAGAAATAAAGTATTAAAGCTCGCGAAGGGTTATTACGGCTCGAAGAGCAGGCTTTTCAAAACAGCCAAACAGGCCGTAATGAAGTCGGGGCAATACGCCTATGTCGGGCGCAAACAAAAAAAGCGCGACTTCCGCCGCCTGTGGATCACCCGCATTTCCGCCGCGGCGAAAATGAACGGAATGAACTATTCAACCTTCATCAACGGTCTCAAAAAAGCTGACATCGGTCTCAACCGCAAAATGCTTTCCGAAATCGCCATCGCGGACCCGGCAGCCTTTGCGGCGCTGGTTGAAAAAGTCAAAACACAAACAGCATAACGCAACCCCGGCACATGCCGGCTTTCAGCCGGAACATAAAAGGGCGGACTTTCGGGTCTGCCCTTTTTGCGTGACCGGTGAAACGCCATGCCGGGCACCTTATATAAAGGGCTTGACAAGGGTGGTAATATAATTATGAAACGGTTTTGCCATACAATATATTATACTAAGGATTCACGATTAAAAAACCTCTAAAAAATCAAGCAAAAGCCTTGATATATGCGGTTTTGTGCTGATTTTTTAGTTAGTTTTTTATGAGTGTTTAGTATTATCACCGTTTTGCCGCTCTCAAAAAGCGTACAAGGAATGGAGTTTAATGGAAAAAATTATCAGCCGTTCCAATGAAAAAATCAAAAACGCGGCGCTGCTTCTTGAAAGCGCGGGGGCACGGCGTGAAGCCGGGCTTTTCCTGCTGGAAGGCGCGCGGTTGTGCGCGGACGCCGCCGCGGGCGGCATTACGGTGGTTCAGGCGTTTTTTACACAGGGTGCCGCGGAAAAATACGCCGGTTATGCCGCGCTGATCACGCAAAAAGCGCAGGTGTGTTACGAAATTACACCGGAAGTCGGCGCCAGGCTGACGGACACACGCTCGCCGCAAGGCGTGTTCTGCGTATGCAAAACACTTGACAATATGCCGGATAAACATAAAATAGATTTCAAAGGCAATTATATCGCGCTCGAAAACATACAGGACCCGTCCAACCTTGGCGCCGTGTGCAGAACCGCCGAAGCGCTCGGCATTGACGGGCTGATTATCAGCGGCGGCTGCGACATTTACAACCCCAAAGCGCTGCGCGCGGCTATGGGTTCCTCGCTCCGGCTGAATATAATCGAGACGGAAAATTTACCGGAGCTGTTGATTTTTGCCGCAACGCAAGGTATGCTGACATCGGCTTTAACGCCCGCGGGCAGCAGCACGGGTTTAAGCATCCTGAAAAGCGGCCGCGGCAACATCTGTGTTATCGGCAACGAAGGCGCCGGCCTTGCGGGCGAAACGCTCGCCGCGTGTGCCGAAAGAATCGCGATTCCGATGAAAGGCAAGGCGGAATCGCTCAACGCCGCCGTCTGCGCGGCCATTATCATGTGGGAGCTTGTTAAATGAGTTTGGATACGCGCGCTTATTGGGTATGGCTGCAGGCAGGGCTCGGTATACAAGGCCGGGCGGACACTGTCACAGCGGCTTTTGCCTCACCCAAAGAAATGTTTGAAGCGGGTCCGACGGAATGGCGGCTGACCGGCGCCCTTACCGGCCGGCAAATCAAGCGGCTGGAAGAGTACTCCCCTGAACAGGCGGACTCCGTTGTGCGGGAATGCGACACCAACGGCTGGAAACTTGTCACGCCGGACTGCCCGCATTACCCGCCGCTGCTTTTAAGAATTAACAACTTTCCCGTCGTTTTATATACCTGGGGCGACCTGGGCTGCCTGGAAGGCAGAGTACCCGTCGCGGTTGTCGGTACACGCTCCGCCTCGCGTTACAGCATTGATGTCGCCGGCAGGCTCAGCGCATCCCTGGCCGGCGCCGGCGCGGCAGTTGTCAGCGGGGGCGCGCTGGGGATTGACAGCGCGGCGCATACGGGTGCGCTGTTCGGCGGCGGGGTCACCGTAGCGGTGCTCGGCTGCGGCCTCGCGGCAAATTATCTGCCCGGCAACCGTGCCCTGCGCGCGCAAATCGCACAAAACGGCGCCGTTGTGACGGAATATCCGCCGCAAACGCAGGCAGTCGGGCCGAATTTCCCCATCCGCAACAGAATCATTTCCGGCATCAGCTGCGGCACCGTCGTGATTGAGGCAGGCGAGCGCAGCGGCTCGCTGATTACGGCAAGTTTCGCGCTCGAACAAGGCCGTGATGTTTTTGCCGTACCGGGCGATGTCATCAATTCCTCCTACACCGGTACAAACAAACTCATCCGGGACGGCGCGAAACCCGTTTTTTCCGCCATGGATGTGCTGGAAGAATACGACGCGCGCTTCCCCGGGCTGCTTGATTTGGACAGCCTCGGGCACTCGCTCTCGGATGTGCCTGTTATGCCGGGCGGTTTCGGTGACGCGAAGAATTTGCCCGCGCGCAAAGCGGCGCCGGCAACCGCGGGCAAACCGCTGCCGCCCAAAACGCCGTTTCCTGTACATAAAAAATCCGCCGTTCAAAAAACGCGGCGTATTCTGCCGGACAGTTTGAGCGAAATCACGCGCCGGGTTTATGCCGCTATTACTGCCGAACCGACCCATGTTGACGACATTGTCCGCGCCGTCAAACACGAACCCGCACAGGTCATCACGGCGCTGACGGAATTGGAAGTCTACGGATTTATCGAGTTGACCTCCGGCAAAAGATATGCTTTAATTTAGACATTAGATTTTAGATGTTAGACTTTAGACAAGATACGAAGAACACAAACATCACCGGGATGTCGAGGCGCCATCCCCCACTGCTTCTCCACTGCTTCTCCACTGCTTCCCGCGGCGCAGCCGCACTTCTCAATCGCTTTTCGGGCGAACGGTGTTCGCCCCTACTAAAAGTTAGGAGCACGAAATGTCAAAATTAGTTATTGTTGAGTCCCCCGCAAAAGCAAAAACCATCAAAAAATATCTGGGTTCCGGCTACGATGTGACGGCGTCCATGGGGCATGTCCGGGATTTAACGCCGGATAAACTGGGCATCAAAGTGGTGAAGGAGCCGGTTTGCAAACAAGAGGAAGGGGCCGGCCATACCCATACCCATGCGTGCTACAAGTACACATTTGTGCCCAACTATGCCCTGGTTAAAGGGAAAGAGAAACTTGTCAAAGAACTTAAAAGCAAGGTCAAGAACAGTGAGGAAGTCATCCTCGCGACCGACCCGGACCGGGAGGGCGAAGCCATATCGTGGCATCTCGCGGAGGTGCTCGGCCTTGATTTGAACAGCAGCAACCGGGTCACCTTCAATGAAATAACAAAAACCGGTATCACCGGCGGAATCAGTCATCCGCGCGCGGTCGATATGGACCTCGTCAACGCGCAGCAGGCGCGCAGAACGCTCGACCGCCTGGTCGGTTACCTGCTCAGCCCGTTCATTTCACAAAAAATTCAGGGCGGCAGAAACCTGTCCGCCGGTCGCGTGCAAAGCGTGGCGGTGCGGCTGATTGTGGACAGAGAAGCCGAAATCACCGCCTTTGTCCCGAAGGAATACTGGAGTCTTGACGCCAAACTCGCCGCGAAAAGCGGCGGTGTTTTCTCCGCCGCTTTTACCGGGGATGAAACCGGCAAAGTAAAAGTGGTCAACAAAGAGCAGGCCGACGGTTACCTCGCCCGCCTCGACGGGGCGGACTACAGCGTCAAATCGGTCAAAAAGGGCACCCGCAAAAAGAGCCCGTCCCCGCCCTTCATCACCTCCACCCTGCAGCAGGAAGCATCAAGAAGGCTCGGCTTCCAGGCGCAGCGGACCATGAAAGCGGCGCAGGAACTCTACGAGGGCGTGGACATCAAAGGCATCGGCACCACGGGTTTGATTACCTATATGAGAACCGACTCCCTGCGCGTTTCCGAGGAATCGAGAACGCAGGGCAACGAATATATTACCGACAATTTCGGCGGCGCTTATCTGCCGGAAAAACCCCGTTATTTCCGCTCCCGCTCCAACGCGCAGGACGGACACGAGGCCATCCGCCCGGCCATTCCGTCCATCACACCCGAGCAGGCAAAAGCCAGCCTGACTGCCGATCAATATAAATTGTATTCGCTTATATGGAAGCGCTTTATCGCGAGTCTCATGGCGGATTGTGTGCAGGCCACCGTGAAAGCGGAAATCGCCGCGGCAAAAAAAGAAGATTCCGCCAAAGGCCGTTACTGCGTGTTTTCGGCGTCCGGTTATTCCGTGGTGTTCGACGGATTCACCAAGCTGTATGAGGAGCAGACCGACGAGGAGGATGCGGACAGCGGCAAACTGCCCGAACTCAAAGAAAGTGATCCCTTAACACTCAAAGAACTTGCCGCCAACCAGCATTTTAGCCAACCCCCGGCGCGGTTCACCGAGGCGACGCTCATCAAAGCCCTGGAGGAAAACGGCATCGGCCGGCCGAGCACCTACGCGACCATCATCACCACCATCATCAAACGCGGCTATGTTCAGCGGGACGCGAAGCAGCTCAGCCCGACGGAACTCGGCACCGTGGTGACGCTGCAGATTTTCCGCGACCATTTCGCGAAAATAGTCAACGCGAAATTTACCGCATCCATGGAAACCGCCCTTGACGAAGTGGAAAACGGCAATGTGGAATACAACAGCATGCTCGGTGAGTTTTACGATGAATTTGAAACCACGCTGAAAAAAGCCAAGGCGGATATGAAAGATTTTAAAATCCGGCTTTCGGCCGATGTCACGGATGATGTCTGCGAAAAATGCGGCAAACGCATGGTCAAGATGAGCGGACGGTTCGGCCGTTTTGTTGCGTGCGAAGGTTATCCGGAGTGTAAAAACTCCAAGCCGCTCGTGGTTGAAACGCAGGCGGCTTGCCCGAAGTGCGGCGCAAAAGTAATTGAAAAGAAATCAAAGAAGGGTTATACTTTTTACGGGTGTGAAACTTGGCCGGCATGTGATTTTATCACCTGGGACAAACCAGCCGGTGATCCCTGCCCGAAATGCGGCAAGTCGCTGTTTGCCAAAAACGCCGGCCTCACCCATTGCCTGGGCGAAGGCTGCGGGTACGAGATTAAATCAGAGCGGAAAGGTAAAAAAGCAGCCGCGGAGCAGGATGACGAATGAGCGGTGTTTTGGTCATCGGCGGCGGTTTTGCCGGCGTTGAAGCAGCCTTCCGGCTGGCAAAAGCCGGAGTGCCCGTCACGCTGGCGGAAATGAAGCCGCAAAAGTTTTCCCCCGCCCACTCCTCGCCGATGCTGGCGGAACCGGTCTGCTCCAACTCGTTTAAGGCGACACGGATCACTTCGGCATCCGGCATGCTCAAGGCGGAAATGGAACTGCTGGGCTCCGTCTGTGTGGAAACGGCAAAAGCGTGCAGCGTCCCCGCGGGCGGCGCGTTGGCGGTGGACCGGGAAGCGTTTGCCCGCCTGATTACGGAAAAAGTCGAAAACGAACCGCTCATCACGCTCGAACGGCGGGAAGCGGAACAGATCCCCGAACACGGCACGGTCATTGTCGCCGCGGGGCCGCTGGCCTCCGACGCGCTCGCGCAAAATATCTCCGCGCTATGCGGAGGACAGCTGCGTTTTTTTGATGCCGCGGCGCCCATTGTCACAGCGGAAAGTATTGACCGGGATTTTGCTTTCAGCCAGTCCCGCTATGACCGGGGCGGAGAGGACGATTACATCAACTGCCCCATGAACAAGGTCGAGTACGAGGCGTTTTACCGTGAACTTGTTCATGCCGAAAGTGCGGAACTTCACGCGTTCGACAGAAAAAAGGATTTTTACGAGGGCTGTATGCCCGTTGAGGTCATGGCCGCCAGGGGGCTCGACACCATCCGTTTCGGTCCGCTGCGCCCGGTGGGGCTCCGGGACCCGAAAACGGGGCACCGTCCCTGGGCTGTTTTGCAGCTGCGGCGCGAAGACGCCGCGGGGCGGCTGTTCAACCTGGTGGGTTTTCAGACCAATCTGAAATTCAGCGAACAAAAAAGAGTTTTCGGGTTGATTCCCGCCTTAAAAAACGCGGAATACGCGCGTTACGGGGTCATGCACCGCAACACCTTTATCAACTCGCCCCGGCTGCTGGACGCCGGCTTTGCGTTTAAAGCCAGACCCGGGCTTTTCTTTGCCGGGCAGATTACCGGTGTGGAAGGGTATATGGAGTCCGCTGCTTCCGGTATTTTAGCGGGGATTAACGCCGCCCGCTTTATCAACGGGCTTGAACCGCTCATTTTACCCGCGGAAAGCATGCTCGGTGCTTTGGCAAATTACATCAGCGCGCCGTGTGTCAAAAATTTTCAGCCCATGGGCGCGAATTTCGGCATCCTGCCGCCCCTTGATACGCAGATAAGGGATAAAAAGCAGCGGTATGAAGCCCTGGCGCAGCGGGGCATAGAAGCAGTCAGACAGCAGACATCAGACTTCAGACTTTAGACTTCAGATATTAGTCCCCTGCAATTGCAACGCTTCAAGCTGTTCGGAAAGGGATGATTTTCTACATGCGGATCATTGTGGATGCCTTCGGCGGGGATCACGCGCCGCTGGAAATCTTGCGCGGCTGCGCGCTCGCCGCGCGGGAAACCGGTGTGGAAATCCTGCTGACCGGGCGCGAAGACGAGATTAAAAAATGCGCCGCGGAAAATCAAATCGACCTGACCGGCATGCAGATTCTTCACGCGCCGGATGTGATGCTGATGAGCGATCACGCGGCGGAAATATTAAAATCCAAGAGCAGCACCTCAATGGCTGTGGGGCTCAAAGCCCTTGCCGCGGGGCAAGGCGACGCGTTTGTCAGCGCCGGTTCCACGGCGGCGTTGGTGATGGGCGCCACCTTTATCGTCAAGCGCATCCGGGGCGTCAAAAGGGCTGCCATTGCCGCCGTCATGCCCGCCAACACCGGCCCCGTCATGCTCATCGACATGGGCGCGAACGCGGACTGCACCGCGGAGTACCTGCACCAGTTCGCGGTGATGGGCGATATTTATATGCAAAAGGTCATGGGTTTTCAATCCCCCCGAATCGGCCTTGCCAACATCGGCACGGAGGAAGGGAAAGGCGGCAAATTACAAATCGAAGCATTTGACTTGATGAAACAGGGCAGCTACAATTTCATCGGCAATATCGAAGCCAGGGATATCCCGCACGGTTGCTGCGAAGTGGTCGTGGCGGACGGTTTCACCGGCAACATCATCCTAAAAATGTACGAAGGGGTCGCCGGCGCCATCATAGCCAACCTCAAAGCTATTTATAAAAAGAATCCGCTGACCATGCTGTCCGCCCTGATGGTCAAAGGCGGGCTGACAGAATTCAAGAAAAAAATGGACTATACCGAGTTCGGGGGCGCGCCGCTTTTGGGCATCAACGGCATCGTCATCAAAGCGCACGGCTCCTCGGACGCGAAAGCGATAAAAAACGCCGTCAGGCAGGCAAAAATTATCACCGAACAGGAAGTGGTCAAGGCAATAACAGACAACATAACACCAAACCTCTCCTCGGAACAAAACGAATAACCCGTGATTCGTATCTTTAATTAATTTCTATCCCTATTATCTACTAAAATCGGAGGTTAATTTATGGTTCTTGAAAAAGTGATCACTTTCATATCCGCCCAGTTTCTGCTGGAAGAGGATGATATAAACGAAGATACCACTTTCGAATCCCTCGGCGCGGATGAGGAGGATATCCGGGAACTGGTCCTCGCGGTCGAAGGCGAATTTGAAATCAAACTGCACGAGGATGAAGTGCTCCGGCTCAACGATGTTGCCGACCTGGTCGGTATTGTCGAAACTGCCGTGAGCCTGTCGGATATCGATTAGTTTTACCGGCCGCGCCGCATCAATGCCCGGAGGTGCTCCCACTGTCGGATTTGAAAGATTTACAGCAAAAAATCGATTACAGCTTCAAAAATGAAGCCCTGCTTGTCAAGGCGCTTTCCCACTCTTCCTATGTCAACGAGCGGCACAGCGGCGGCGCGAGCAACGAACGGCTGGAGTTTTTGGGGGATTCCGTGCTTGGCTTTATCGCGGCGGAGCACTTTTATTTGAATTTTGCCCATTTGCCCGAGGGGGAGCTGACCAAGCTCCGGGCTGCCGCCGTGTGTGAAAAATCCCTTTGCGCTTTTGCGAAAGAAATCGGTTTGGGCGACGCCCTTTTCCTCGGCCGGGGCGAAACCGTGACCGGCGGCAGGGAGCGGCCGTCCATCCTCGCGGACGCCTTCGAGGCCCTGCTCGCCGGGATTTATCTTGACGGAGGCATCGGGGAAGCCAAGCGTTTCGCGCTGCGGTTTATTAAAGCCGCGGCCAAAAAGGCCGGCTCGTTCAAGGATTATAAAACCACCCTGCAGGAAGTCATCCAGAAAAACCCGGAAGAAAGCGTTGAATATGTGCTCAAGGCGGAAGACGGACCCGACCACAACAAGCGTTTCACCGTCGAAGTACACCTCAACAGCAATGTCATCGGCACCGGCACGGGCAAAAGCAAAAAACTCGCCGAGCAGGAAGCCGCCCGGGAAGCCCTTTCGCTCATGGGGCTTTAACCCTTCCGCGGGGCAGAATCCTTCTCAACAATACGCATAAAGAATAGGAACTGAAAGCATGATATTAAAAGCGCTTGAGATGCAAGGCTTCAAATCCTTCCCCGACAAAACCGTGCTGGCGTTCGGGAAAGGCATCACCTCCGTTGTCGGTCCAAACGGCAGCGGCAAAAGCAATATTTCCGACGCCGTGCGCTGGGTGCTGGGTGAACAGTCCACGCGAAACCTGCGCGGCGCGAAAATGGAGGATGTCATTTTCGGCGGTACCACCGTGCGCAAAGCGGTCGGTTTTGCCGAGGTCACGCTGCGCCTGGACAATACGGACAAAGCCCTTAAATGCGACAAGGACGAAGTCGCCGTCACCCGCCGCTACTACCGCTCCGGCGAGAGCGAGTACCTGCTCAACGGGGACAGCGTCCGGCTTAAAGACATCTACGAACTTTTTATGGACACAGGCCTCGGGCGGGACGGCTATTCGCTCGTGAGCCAGGGGCGCATCGCGGACTTGATTTCGCCCCGTTCCGGTCAGCGCCGCGAAATGCTGGAGGAAGCGGCGGGTATCTCCCACTACCGTTACCGGCGCACCGACGCCACCCGGCGCCTGACACAGGCGGAAGAAAACCTTGTGCGCCTGCGCGACATATACAGCGAGCTGGAAAGCAGAGTCGGTCCGCTCAAAATCCAGAGCGAAAAAGCGCAGAAGTTCCTCACGCTCTCCGCGGAGAAAAAGGAACTGGAAATCGGACTGTGGCTCAAAAGCATTGAAAAATCAAAACTCGGGCTCAAAGAGCAGGAGGACAGGCTTGCCGTCGCCGCCGGGCAATATGAGCGTGTTCAAAAAGACCTTGAAACCATCGAGGCGGAGATGGAAGCGGTCATCGCCGGCGGGCAGGAAATCACGCTGCAAATCGAACAAATCCGCCAAAGCGCGGCAAACCTTGAAGAGGAAGCCGTGCAAATTGACGGGCAGATTGCCGTTGAAAAAAACACCATCGAGCACAACAACCAGTCCATTGAACGCATTACGCGGGACATGGAGCAGGCGGCGGACACGGAGCTGCATTTGGACAATCAAATCAAAGACGCCGTCGGCGAAATTGACCGTTTGATTGAGGTCATCCGCCTCAAGCGTTTGGAACTTGATAACGCCGCGCAGGATATCAGCGGCGTCAGGCAGGAAAACCGGGTGTTTGCCGATAAAACGGCGGCACTTTCGCATCAAATGGCGGAACTTTCCGCCAAAGCGTCCGGCAAAAGAATAGAAGCGTCCACCGACCGTTCCTCCAAAGAGGAAGTCGGCGCGCGCATCGCGGCGATTGACGAAGTGCTCTTGTCCCGGGCGGACTTGCTCAAAGAACTCAACGCGGCCAAAAGCGTCTGCGCCGGTGAACTCGCCGCCTGCCGGGAAACGGTGAAGGGGCTTTTAAACGCCGTCACCGGGTACAATATGCGCGTGCAGTCGCGCCATGAAAAGGCTGAAAAGTTCAAGAAGGAACTCGACGCCCTGAATCTCGACATTCACCAAAAAAGCGCGCGTGTCAAAATGCTCGACGATTTGGAAAAGAATATGGAAGGCTACGCCGGCAGCGTCAAAGCTGTCATGCGCGAAGCGAAGCGGGGAACTTTACGCGGCATCCACGGCACGGTGTCCCAACTTGTCTCCGTGAGTGACGCGTACGCCGTCGCGATAGAAACAGCGCTGGGCGCCGCCGTGCAGAACATCGTGACCGACAACGAAAACGACGCCAAGCGCGCCATCAATTACCTCAAAGAAAGCAGGGAAGGCCGTGCCACTTTTCTGCCCGTGAGCGCCATCCGCTCAAAAGAGCTCAGTGAAAAAGGGCTTGAAAATTGCGCGGGTTTTGTGGACCTGGCGCACCGGCTGTTGACCTTTGACAGCAAGTACACGGAGATTATGAAATCCCTTTTGGCCCGCACCGCCGTTGTCGACAACATGGACAACGCGATTGCCATGGCGAAAAAGTACGATTACCGCATACGCATCGTCACCCTTGACGGCCAGGTCATCAATGCCGGCGGTTCCATGACCGGCGGCTCCCGCGGGCAAAACGCCGGTATTTTAAGCCGCGCGAATGAAATTGAGCAGCTCCGGAACACCGTTGACACCCTCCAGAAAAAGTATGACGGGATGCAGACGGAATACAAAACAATTGTCACCGAACTGTCCGCCGCGGAAGCGGAGCTTGACGGCGCGCAGGCGGATTTGACCAGGGCGCAGGAGGACACCATCCGGAAGGAAAGCGAGTTTACGCTCCTCGAAGGCCGCATTGAAACGGCCGCCACCGCCGTAACGGAACTGGAAAACGAAAAAAAGGCGGCGTTCAAGCGCCTGGACTTGCTTGCGGCCGCCATTGAAGCCGCGCAAAACGAAATTGCGGCGCTTGACAAACGAATCGACGCCCTGCAGCGGGAAACGGATTCGCTTGTGCGGGAACGCGAAGCGCTCGACTCCCGCCGGGAAGTACTCGCTCAAGCGGAAGCACAAATCAATATGGACATCCTCGCCGCGCAAAAGGATATGCAAGCCAAGGAAGAGGCCGTCGCGCTCCTGCAGCGCCGCAAAGCCTCGCACGGGGACCGGCTCGGGGAACTCAACGCGGAAATCAGCCTGATTGCTAAAAGCAGCATTGAACTCAAGGCAAAAATAGCCGCGATGCAGGCACAGGCCGCCGCCCTGCGGGAGCAGAGCAGCCAATCCAAAGAACAGGTGAATGCGCTCGTGGCGGGCAGGAGTGAGCTGGAGGCCAAAAACTCCGCACTGCGCGCGCAGGAACGCGCCAAGAATGAGGAAAAAGAAAAACTCGGCGGCGAGCTGGCCCGGCTGGAGGAACGCAAAGCCGCCCTGGAGCGGGAACTCGACGAGTCGCAAAATAAACTTTATGACGAATACCAGCTCACCCGCCGGGAAGCGGAGGAGCTGAACATTGTCATTGAGGAACCCGCCAAAGCGCAGCGCGTCCTCAATGAAATCCGCAATAAAATCCGAGCGCTCGGCAGCGTGAATGTCGGCGCGGTGGAGGAATACAAGGAAGTATCCGAACGCTACGAGTTCCTCGGCGTGCAGATAAAAGACATCGAGCAATCCCGGGACGAACTCAACAAGCTCATCGCGGAACTGACCGTTAAAATGGCGGAGCGTTTCCGGGAGGAGTTCAACAAAATCAACCGCCATTTCGGCGAAACTTTCCAGGAGCTTTTCAAAGGCGGCAAAGCGGAACTGGTGCTGGAAAATCAGCTTGATGTGCTGGAGTGCAGCATCGACATCAAGGTGCAGCCGCCCGGCAAAAACATCCAGAACATCGACCTGCTCTCCGGCGGCGAAAAGGGGCTCTCCGCCATCGCGCTGCTGTTCGCCATCCTCAAAGTCACTCCCTCCCCTTTCTGCATCTTTGACGAAGTGGAAGCGGCGCTCGACGAAAACAATGTGGACCTTTTCGCCAAGTATGTCCGCCGCATGACCAAAAACACGCAGTTCATCCTCATCACCCACCGGCGCGGCACCATGGAGGAAGCGGATGTGCTCTACGGGGTGACCATGCAGGAAGACGGCGTGTCCAAACTGCTTGAACTCAAAACCGCGGAGATGGCAAAAAAACTCGGCATCGCCTGAAACTTCGCGCGGTTGGACAATAAAGATTGCCGCCACCTTTGGCGGCGGAACGGAGTGTTTAATGGACAGTAAATACGCAATCAAGGAATACCACGACGCGGCAAAAATCACCGTGGAACTCGACGAGCTCATCAAAAAGCCGATATATTCCGTCACCCCCGAGGCGCTCAAACAGTATGAGGACGAATACTACGCCAAAAAATGCGTTAAATCCAAAGAAATGATCGGCAAAGCAGCCGAGCTCATCCCCGGGGGTGTACAGCACAATTTGGCGTTCAACTACCCGTTCCCGCTCGTCTTCACCAAAGCGGAAGGCGCCTATCTGTACGACATTGACGGCAACCGGTATTTTGATTTTATCCAGGCCGGCGGCCCGACCGTACTGGGCAGCAACCCGCCGGAAGTGCGCGAAAAGGTGATTGAGCTGCTGAACACCTGCGGTCCGTCCACCGGTCTGTTCCACGAATACGAGTACAAACTCGCGCAAAAAATCCACGAGTGCATCAAGAGTGTTGAAATGTTCCGCATGCTCGGTTCGGGCACGGAAGGCTGCATGGCGGCCATCCGCATCGCGCGCCTTGCCACCAAGAAAAAAAATATTTTGAAGATGGGCGGCGCCTACCACGGCTGGAGCGACCAGCTCGCCTACGGCATCCGCATCCCCGGCTCCAAATGGACCCAGGCCAGCGGTGTCCCCCGTTATATTTTCAAGCATACGCAGGAATTTTTCCCGAATGATTTAAAAGATTTGGAACGCAAATTACGCGCGAACAAGTTCAAAGGCGGCACCGCCGCGGTGTTCATCGAACCTGTCGGGCCGGAAAGCGGCACCAGACCGCTGGACTTCAACTTCAACAAAGGTGTCGAAGCGCTTTGCCGCAAATACGGCGCGCTACTTGTCTTTGACGAAGTGGTCACGGCGTTCCGCATCGGTATGGGCGGCGCGCAGGGATACTTCGGCGTCACACCGGATTTAACAATATTCGGCAAGGTCGTCGCGGGCGGCTACCCCGGTGCGGGCGGCATCGGCGGTAAAAAGGAATATATGAAATACCTCGCCGCCGGTATTGCCGGGGGCGGCAAACACAAAAAAGCCCTCGTGGGCGGCACGATGGCCGCCACACCTGTCAGCTGCGTGGCCGGCTACCACATGCTGTGCGAAATGGAAAACCAAAACGCCTGCCAAAAAGCGGGCATCATGGGCGACCGCTTAACAGCCGGGCTCAAAGAACTCATCAAAAAATACAATCTGCCTTTTGTCGCCTTCAACCAGGGTTCCATCTGCCACCTCGAAACCGTCGGCACGATGCATTTCTCCATCAACTGGAAAAAGCCGTGGACCATCGTCAAAGTGCTCAAAGCGACCTCCGAACGCAAAAAGGAAATGGAGCACATGGGCGCCGCGTACATGGCGGAAGGGCTTGTCACCTTAGCGGGCAGCCGGCTGTACACCAGCGCCGCTTATACGGAAGAGATGATTGACGAAGCGCTCGCCTGTTTTGACAGGGTGTTCGCGAATGTCGCAATTAAATAGTTTGAAAGTAAACTTTCAACCTTTGGAAAAAGCACTTGCGGGTCGGTTTGTTAAGCCAGCCTCTGCGGCGCAGAGGGGCATTCTGCAGAGCAGAACCGCGCTTTTTCAATTTGGTATGATGTCCTTTCGCGGGGCGTCATACAAGGAAAGGACATCAATCTAATGATGGACATCAACACCGCCAAACAGCAGGTCATTGACGCCGGCAACCGCCTGGTGGCGCAGGGGCTCATCTCCCGCACCTGGGGCAATGTCAGCTGCCGCATTGACGACAAAAGCTTTGTCATCACCCCCAGCGGCAAGCCCTACGACACGCTCACCCCGGAGCAAATCGTCCTGTTGGACATTGAAACGCTCGCGTATGACGGCGATGTCAAGCCCTCGGGAGAAAAAGG
Organism: uncultured Eubacteriales bacterium; assembly: GCA_964448455.1. Lineage (GTDB taxonomy): Bacteria > Bacillota > Clostridia > Oscillospirales > Acutalibacteraceae > UBA1447. The sequence goes on from CAYUWQ010000013.1 coordinate 21,703, forward strand.
CGTGCATGCGGAAGTGTACAAGGCGCGCCCGGAAATTAATTTTGTTATCCACACACACCAGGTCAACGCCTCTGTCATGAGCGCGCTGCACAGTGACATCCGCTATATCCCGGCGGACGCGGCAAAAATCATCGGCACCAATGTGCCCTTCGCGTCATACGGCCTCCCCGGCACCAAAACACTCATGGCCGGCGTCGCCGCCGCGCTCAAACGGCGGGGACCCAAGGCTATCCTCATGGCGCACCACGGCGCGCTGTGCTTTGGGGAAGACAGCGATAAAGCCTTTGAAGCCGCGCTGGTGCTGGAGGATGTCTGCGCGCTGCAGATTTACACACACTTTAAAAAGATTTACGGCAGCGATATCGACACCATCCCACAGTTTGTCGAAAAGATCGCGGAAAAAGAAACCGGCGTAAAAAACATCGGCGCTGCCGCGAACACCGGCTGCCGCAGCCTTCGCAAAGACGGCACTTTTGTACTCAGTTTTGAGGATACCGGCAAAACACCCGTCACCGTGGACATCGCCGCCGGCAAAGCGCAAGGCGGCGCGCTTCCCGCGGAAGCGCAGCTGCACCTGGCTGTTTACCGCAAGCGCAAAGACATCAGCTGCATTATCCACGCCCGCGGCACGGAACTCGTTGCCGCCTCCTGTTTCGGCAAACCCCTCAAACCGCAGGTGGACGACTTCGCCCAGATAGTGGGTGTCGACGCGCGCTGCGCCGTATTTGACGAAAAAGACGCGGAAAAATCCGCCGCACGCTGTGTCAAAGCGCTCAAGGGCCGACACGGCCTGCTGCTCAAAAATGACGGCGCGCTTTGCTGCGGCCCCAATGAGAGCGACGCCGCCGCGGTCGAAATGATTATGGAAAAAAACAGCCTCGCGTTCCTCGGGACCATTCTGTTCAATGTCTACCGCCCGATATCGGCCTCGCACTCGTATCTGATGCGGTTTATTTATTTGAAAAAGTATTCCAAGCAGGCGAAATGAATCCCCGTGTAGGGGCGCGCATTGCGCGTCCGCCGTCCTGTGTAGGGGCGAACTGTGTTCGTCCG
>CAYUWQ010000014.1:0-15149 GCA_964448455.1 uncultured Eubacteriales bacterium
AAAACATAAAACGGGAGATTGTCAACTAAGTCAAAACATATCATAAAAAGAGCAAGAAAACGGGGCTGTTAAGCCTCGTTTTTTTGTTGGCAATCTTTTCGAACATGCGCTTTGTGTTTCTTGAAAATCAGAGATCCATTAAGATTAATGCAAAGTTCTTGCAGATGTACTGCAAGAACTTTGCATTTTCGACCATTTATTGCATTTATACTTCAAATACTTGACATTTTTGAAAAGTTGTTGTATACTAAGCGCAAATAGAAGGTAGCGTGAAAAATAATTTTCACGCGGGAAAAAGTCACTTGCCGGTCAGCGGGTAGGACCGGGCATCCGCTTTGCGGAACGTGTCATTTTCATTACTATTTGTGCCGCCACCTTTGGCGGCGGAATGGAGTATAATATGATAGCAAGGCAAGAATATCTCGATAATCTCATCAGTTTTCGTGACAAACAGCTGATAAAAGTGGTTACGGGCATACGCAGATGCGGAAAATCAACTCTGTTTGAATTGTATAAAGAGTATCTTTTAGCAAACGAGGTTGATAAAAATCAAATCATCTCTCTCAATCTAGAAGATGGAGACTCGGCTGACATTGAAACTAGCAAGCAGCTGTATACCGCTGTGAATGAAAAGCTGCTTTCTGATAAGATGAATTATATTTTTCTTGATGAAGTTCAACGGGTAGCCGAATTTCAGAAAGCGGTAGACAGTTTATTCATTAAGAAGAACTGTGATGTTTATATAACAGGTTCCAATGCCTATTTGTTATCCGGCGAGCTTGCCACTTTACTGTCCGGCAGATATATTGAAATCAAAATGCTGCCGCTGTCATTTAAAGAATATGTTTCAGCCTTTCCTGGGCAAACAGATTTGGAACGGCTGTATGTAAATTATACGGTGAGCAGTTCATTCCCCTATGCCCTTGAACTTAGCAAACCCAAAGAACGCAAACAATATCTTGACGGCATTTATGATTCCGTTGTGCTAAAAGACATCATCGCCCGCAAAAAGTTCCCCGATGTGCAGATGCTGCAAAGTGTTGTCCGGTTTATATTTGACAATATCGGCAATACCCTTTCCACAAAAAAAATCGCAGACACGATGACCTCCGCAGGGAGAAAAATCACCGTGCACACGGTTGAAAACTATCTCGCAGCACTTATGGACACCTTTATCATGTACAAAATCGGCAGATACGATATTAAGGGAAAGCAATACCTTAAAACCGGCGACAAATACTATGCGGTAGACATTGGGCTGAGATACAATCTACTCGGTACCAAGAAAGCGGACGACGGCCATATCCTCGAAAATGTAGTTTTTCTTGAGCTTATGCGCAGGGGGTATGAGGTGTATATCGGAAAAATCGGTGTTGCCGAAGTGGACTTTATCGCTATCGGCGATGAGGGAACCGAATACTATCAGGTAGCCTACACCGTTCGGGGTGAAGCGAACGCAAGCGGCAAAACAACCTTGGAAAGGGAGCTTGCACCACTGGAAGCTATCAATGACCATAATCCAAAATATCTGCTCACCATGGATGTTGCACCCTTAATCACGCACAACGGCATCAAACAAATCAATGTGCTTGATTGGTTATTAAGGTGAAATGTTTTGAGAGCTAATATCAAGAGAGATTTGACATGCTATCACGACACACAAATGCACACATCATACATTTGACATTTAATATTTTAAGTATAATGAGTAATTTGTAAAGTATATTGAGTAATTTTTAAAGTATATTGAGTAATTTGTATGAAGACGACTTTTTGCTTAGGAAAAAGTCGCTGTTCTTATAAGGAACATGGTTTGACATTGTAAAGGAAAGTCCGTGTTGTTGCCATTTATATCATATATGTCCCAGAATTCAGCTATCATACAACTCCGCTTTCCAGTATAGCAAAGCTCTTGTTTTCGCAGTTAATCTCCGCCAAAACTCCGTATGGCAGAATTGTTTTCGGCTCGTTATGGCCGAAGCTGCCGTTATACAGTACCGGCATATCCTCGCGCCCAAATTCTGCCAACACTTTTTTGATAACCACCTTGTATTCCTCGTAAAATGTACCATCCTGCGGCTTGCCCCAAAAGATACCCGCACTTCTGCCGAGTATTCCCATGGTGCCGTAATGGCGGAGACTATCCTCAACCAACCACACCGGTGGGAGTTCCTCGCTTGTTTCAAAAAACAGTATGGCGCTGTCAAAATATTCGACAGGCGGGAACAAAGTTGTTCCCTTGATATAGGCAATAACCTCAAGACAGCCGCCGAGGAGCTTGCCCTGTACTTTGCCTGCGCCCTGCAAAAGTTCATAGCCGGTGTTCTGCTTAAACTCTCTTGCTGTGTTCTTGTTCTCAATAATCCATTTAAGCCGTTGCGCCGTATAGGTGTCACTCGGCTTTATTTCTCCGATTGGCTCTGTATTGAACCACGCTTTTTTACTGCATTTACTGTATAATCGGACATTGCGATATTCTCCGCGAAATCCGTGAGGATTGCGGGACCGTAAAAAGATGATATGCCCGCCTTCATACACATAAAATGCGGTACAGTAGAATCCGAATAACCCGAGAAAATTTTCGGGTTATTTTTTATGATGTCAAAGTCAATGTAAGGTAACATCCTTATGCTGTCATCACCGCCAATGCAGGCGATAACCGCCTTGATTTCGGGGTCTGCAAACGCTTGCATAAAGTCCTCTGCTCGCTCTTTCGGATGATTGTAAACATATTCCGTTCCGCTGAGTGTGTGCGGCATTTCAACAACCTTAAGTCCGAAAAGCGTTTCAAGCCGTTCTTTCCCCTGATTATACCGCCAAAGTATTTCCTCGTCACCCGCACCGCCCCAAGAGAGGCTGACCGCAGCGACCTTATCGCCTTTATTCAGTTTGTTCGGTTTGATTAAATTCATGTCATATCTCCAAGTTTTTTCACATATAATAATGAATCATTGGCGTCAGGATTTGACAACAGGAGAGGTTTTCCATATATTGAAACCCAGTTTCACTTATAAACCCCAAACGCATGCGCCGCGTTGTACATCGCGATAACATTCTCCGTGGGCGTGTTATCCTGTATTGCATGAGTCGGGGCGAAGTGATACCCGTAACCGTCCATCATAATTTTCAGCGTATCCTTCACATCTTTCACCGTATCTTCCACGCTGCCGTAAGCCAGCGGTCCGGCGGTTGAAACGCAGCCCCGGAAACAAAGCCTGCCGCCGAAATGCTCTTTCAAATACTGCGGGCTCATGTTTGCCGCTTCCGGCTGCAGGGTATCGACACCGTTCATACCCATTTCAATAAAGTCCTCATACGCCCAAGAGGAGCTGCCGCAGGTATGAATGATAACGGGGATTTTATAGGCTTTTGCTAAGTCAATAAATTTTTGATGCCGTGGGCGGAAAACCCTGCGGAACAAATCGAGGCTGATCATCGGGGAATGCTGGGTGCCCAAATCCTCGCCGAGCCAAATGAAGTCGATTTTGCCCTTGGCTGCCGCCAGGGTTCTTTCCATTACGCTCAGCTGCATGTTCACCCGGCGGTCAAGGAAGTGAAGGGTCGCCTCGTCCTCCACCATCAGGTTAACAAGCACATCTTCCATGCCCATAATCCGGCCGGTTGAGTTGATGATGTCCGGTGTGCCAGCCCCGCCGGTGTAGATTGCTTTATCCTTGTGCCGCTCCAGCTGTTCGGCAATGCGGCTGTAATCAAAGTTGTCCGGGTCCGGCACAGGGTAATTCTCGATGGTTTCCGGGTCGGCATCTTTCAGCGGAAAGTCGCAAAAATCCCAATAGCCGCCGGTTTGGTGCTCAATCCACCGCATATAACAGCCTTCTATTTCGTTCACGCGCCTGTCAGGCAGTTGCTTGAAGAGGACTGGGCCGGTATAGGATGCGCCGACTCCCCGGTAATCCACACCGAGGGCTTGGAGTACCTTTTCGTGATTGCCGTCCGGGATGCCGAGCGCCTTCGCTACGCGCAAGTGTACCGCGCTGTTCGTTTCATAGCCGATGGTCACCCTGTCCGTTTTTTCAAGGGCAAAGGTTTTCAGCACCCGCTCCTTTGCCGTCATGGTTTCCTTTGCTTTGATAATTTTTTCCATAATTATATGTTTTCCTTTCAAAGCATGAATAATACATGTTTATAAACAAGACCGGCATGTTGCTTGATTATATCATACTTTATTGCTTTTCAAAACATATGTATGACCAATATTTTTTTCATCATCCAGAATACAACTACTCGAGTGACTGATACCAATTGATATCAGTTAGTATCAGCTCACTCAAACATTGAAGCGCTTACCCCATGCAGGGTTAAGGTATATTAATTGCTTGCGGTTATTGTAAATCAAACCGGCAAGTGGTATTATCAATAAGAACTAAAAAATAGAATGGAGTGTGTAAGCAAATGAAAAGCAAGTTTAAAAAAATGATTCCCTTCATCTTAGCAGCAATAACCGTCCTCCTCTTTGGCGCCTGCGCGCAAAACGGCGATACAGATGCAACCACAACCAAAGCCGATGCAACGCAGGCAACCGCCGCGGCGAAATACAAGAAAATCACCGCGGCACAGGCAAAAGCCCTCATTGACACCGGCGATGTCATTATTTTGGATGTGAGAACGCAGGAAGAGTTCGACGACGGACACATCAATGACGCGGTTTTGCTGCCGGATTATGATATCGGCGCCAAAGCGGCAACGGTTCTGCCCGATAAGGGGGCAAAAATTCTTGTTTACTGCAGGAGCGGCAACAGAAGCGCTTCCGCCTCCGAAAAGCTGATCGCTATGGGCTACACGGATGTGCTTGACTTCGGCGGAATCATCGATTGGCCGTATGAAACGGTCAAATAGAAAAGGAAACGGATGAATGAGCAAAATCACGTTTTACGCGAGCCAATTCGCAACACTCGACAGCAATGTGAAAACCGGCGGCGGAACCGACGATACACAGGCAATTCAGCAGCTGCTGGACAAAGCGCTGGCGCACCCCCTGCACCTGGTGATGGACGGCGCGGCACTCGTCGGCGGGCTTACCTTTCACTCCAACACCACTATTGAATGCCTGAACCAAAGCTGCGGCTTTTATTTAAAGGATAATGTCAGCGTACCCCTTTTGCAAAACAGCAACAGGGACTTTTATGAGATCAAAACAGAAAATGTCTGCCTGTACGGCGGCACCTACAACTTCAACTGCCTGCACCAGGAACACCACCGCCAGCCGGAAGGACACGCATTTGACGATAACAGCATTGATGACTTTGTGAACTGTTGGACCTTTGGCTTTCGGATTTACGGTATCCGGAATCTGGTTATGCGCGATGTGACCACGGTGGACCAGCGGACCTTTGCCATGATGGTGGCCAATTTTGAAAATGTCACGATGGATAATATCGACATTCAATTGCCTAACATCCTGTTCGGAGAGAACCAGGACGGGCTTCATTTTTGGGGGCCGGGCCGGTTCCTGACACTAACCAATATCAAAGGCACTTCCGGTGATGACATCATTGCCCTTGCGCCTGATGAGGGCGACTGCAAATCATCCATCACCGATGTGCTCATTGACGGCTTGATGCTCAAAGAAGCGGACCAGGCCATCCGCCTGCTCAGCCGCTACAAAGGCAGGCTGGACAGAGTGATGATTCGCAATGTATCCGGTGAGTTCAAGAGCTTCGGCTTTTTTATCAACCCGTGGTTCCGCGGGGACGGAATTGAAGGCAACATCGGGCATATCACTTTTGAAAATATCGACTTAACGCAGAAAAATCACAAATACACCTATTCTTCGCCGCTGTTGTTCCGCCTCGGCGGCACAATTGAGCGGCTTACCTTTAAAAACATCCGGTTTTCCAATCCCGATGATAAAGCGGTCTTTATGCAGATCGGCGGCTCCTATTCCGATGAGCATAAATCCGACGACGGCTGCCCGTCCCGCATCGGAACGGTTTTGATTGACGGGCTCGAAATCACAAAAAACAAAAACGGTAATCCGACCAGAGGTATCGAAGTGAAATGCCCGGTGGAAAACCTGATTGTCCGCGATGCCTTCTTGAATAATCTGGAAGAGAACGCTTTTATCAAATTGTTTGAAAAAGGCAGCATTGAGCATTTGTCACTTGACGGCATCCAAATTGAAGACAAGAACAAACTGGTTGACGATGAAGCAGGAAAAATTATAGCCGTTCAAACAAGGGTTATCTGACTGAATAGAATTGAAAGAGGGAAGAACCATGTTCGGGAAAAAATACAGTAAAATCAGCCCGGAGGAAGCAATATCAATAATGGATGCCGGCGCGGTCATTCTGTTGGATGTCCGGACAAAGGAAGAGTATGCCGTCGGGCATATCAAAAACAGCGTTCTGCTCACAAATACGGAAATCGCCGCAAAAGCTGCGGCCGTTTTGCCTGATAAAAACGCGAAAATAATTGTATACTGCGCCAGCGGCATGAGAAGCGCAGGCACGGCGAAGCTTTTGGCAAAGATGGGTTATACACAGGTTTTTGATATGGGCGGGCTGGTAACCTGGCCTTACGGAACTGTGCGGTAGAATGCAAATTTGTTTGCAGCCGCAACTCGTCCATATGCTAAAGACCCTGCGGTTTTAAAACGCAGGGTCTTCAATTTGAGATGTTAAACAGTTCGTTGCAGCACTTGAAATTTGATTGCCGGTATTTTTATTTAATATGCTCCACCAGTTGCACCTTTAACCCGTTCGGGTCCAAAATGAAGAAAAACTTGATATGCTCGTTGGGCTGAAAAGGCCCGCTGAAAACACCGATGCCCTTCCCCTTTAAATATGCTATCATCGTATCTGCCGATTCCACTTCAAAGCCGACGGAAATGTCTTTGCCGATGCTTACCTCTTTGATTTTTTCATTGCAGATGAGTTCAAGCTTCGTCTCTCCGTCACCTAAAAACGCGAGTTCCATGTCCGGCCCGGCTTTGTATCTTCTGTCCACCCGAAGCCCCAATACTTCCGTGTAAAACTTCAGCGATTCCTCCATGTTTTTAACCGTTACCGTTGTCCAGCAAAACTTCATGATTTTACCCCCTTTAATATTTAACTGACTTTAGATGCTTTGTATGCCATGAAATGAATTATTCATGCAGTCTCCCGATTATTAAACTATCACTTCGGCTGGGCTTTGTCAAACGCTCACTTCAAACTCTTTTAATGTCAGTGATATGTTCAGGTTCCCGTTGCGGCACCGCAGTTCGTCAATGAACTTTTTTTGATCTGCCTGCGCTTTGAGTCCAAGGATATAGCTGACTTCAAAAAGTGTGCCGAACTCGCTTGTTTTGATGCGTCTGAGTGTCCAGGAATCCGCATAGGTATTTAATATATCGTCAAACAGTCCCTGGAAATTCAAGTTTTCGGGGATGGTTATTTTCAGCTGCATATTGGATGATTTCTGCTGAGCAAAATGCGTATAAGTCACAATTATCATCGCCAGGCAAAGCACCGCCGCGAATATTAACGCATAGGCGATAAAGCCCAGTCCGCATGCCAAACCAACCCCCAATGTGAAAAACACATAGGCAATGTCCTTCGGGTCACCCGGAGCACTCCTGAAGCGCACCAGGCTGAACGCGCCCGCCAGGCTGAACGCACGGGCAACATTGTTGCCGATGAGCATGATGATGACCGCGATAATGGCCGGCAGCATAATGAGCGTGATGACAAAGCCGGCGGAATAGCCTTCTGTTTTATGAGTTTTCAAGTAAACTAAACTTATCAGAATACCAAGAACCAGCGCGGCGCCGAAACCGGTGAGCATCCCCGGCAGTGTGAGGGTGTCGCCGATTGTGCTTGCAAATAGTGTATCTAACATTGTACTTTCTTATCCTTTCATTTTAACCTGATTTTTTACGCTTGCGCAAAAACAACCGCACCCGGCTCGCTGCCGTCATTATATTTAAAATTAACTGCGGGAAACGAGTAGTTCAAATATTCTTTGCCATATTTTGAAAAACTCTTTTTATAGATTTTTAATTCTGCCAGGGTATCGGCAAGCCATTTTGGCACAGCGCCGGGGACTTTTACTTCCATAATATACCGGTCCTTATCCATCAGCTTTACACCGTAGCAGCCTTTTTCGAGGCAGACATCGTTCCTTCTGCTTGTAATGTCCCAATCAAAAGTAATCCTGAATTTTTTGTCATCTATTCCAAAAAACGCCATACGCTTGTAACACAAATAAACCGCAGGATAAACTTGATTAAAGCTTAAAAAGAACTTGATCTCGTTCACCACCTGTTCATTCATGTACCCTGAACATACAGGCTGCCGGCCATTTTTGACAAAATCACAAGCTTCCCGCAGGGTCATGGCGGCTCTGCGTTTGCTGACAATCCCGCCTGTTTTCTTTTTCAGCTCCAGGTACACTTTTCCGTCGGGCGCTGTCGGGGAGTCATAGCTCCTGAGCCTGAGTTTTTCTTTGTAATATGGGTGCGATATGGAATTCCTGACAATGCGGTTGTCCTCGGTGTCATAGTAAATATTATAGATGCTGTAGTATTTTCCGTCGGTACAATACTTATCCGGGTTCATGTACTCGCTCAGCCGCGCAAGCAGCGTGTCAACCTGTTCTTTCGTAACCATGAACTTCATTTCATTGCGTTGGAATGTGGACTTTGGCACTTTGATCACCCCTTGTTAAAACAAATCTTCAATGTCTATGGTCTCCGGGGACCGCCCATGTTGCTGCTCGACCCGATGTTGGTAACAACACTTGAAACGGAAAAACTTGTGTACTCGGTGCCGCCGGAATAACTGCCGCCGGTATACAACCCGTCTTTTATTGTTCCCGTCGAATTGCCGCCGGTATAAACCGTGTAATTCTCGCCTTTTTTGAGCGCGGATGTACACAGAACAATTGACTGATACTTTCTTAACGGTACAAAGGTCAGCACATCCTCCCCTGCCTGTGTTTGTATATGAACCATCGTACCTGCCGGCAATACTGAGTCAAAATTCATTTTAACGGAGCAAAGGGTCGAGGTACTGTCAGGTGCCGTTGCCATACCTGCACTGCCGGCTGCGATGATTGTTCCACCCGTTACTTTGCAGGTGCTGTCATAATCCCAGGCGGCGTTGCCGTCATCGGTCGGACCGTTGACAATGATTGTTCCGCCGGTCATGGTGATGGAACCATTAATATCGATCCCGTCACCGCTGCCATCCGCAACGATATATCCGCCGTTAATGATCAGGCTGATGTCGCCGGATGACGAAAAACCGTTTTGACCGGGCCGTCCGTTCACCGATGAGCCGTCATTTCCGCCGGCGCAATTGATGCCGTCATCCCCCGCGACAACACGGATATCGCCGCCGTTGATTATTATTGCCATGCTTTCAAGGCCTTCATAGGATTTGCTGATATTGATAGTCCCGTCGTTGATTGTCAGTGCGGCATCCGCATGCACCCCGTCGTCCCCTGATGTTATCGTAAATGTCCCGCCATTTATTGTAATGCTGCCGTTTGAGTGGACTGCGTCATCAGCCGAATCAATGTTATAAGTACCGCCGTCAATGATAATATTTTTAACCGCTTTGATGCCTTTTGTGCTTACCGTTGCGGTATCCGTGTTGGAGGAATAACCCATGCCGAACTGATTTTGGCTCTGGTTAATGCTGTTGCCGCTGCCGCCCCCCGCTTTGAGGGTGATGCTGCCGCTTATTATCTGCACAACTGTTTCGGCTTGAATCGCATCCGTGCCGGAAGTAATTTTTACCGTATTGCCGGCGATATACACATACCCCCTTGCCGCATCCTCCGCATTGGTGGATTTAACACCGTCGCCTTGGGCGTTTACTGTTATATCCGCGTTTTGGACTGCTACACAGTCTTTACCGATGATGCCGTCATCCACAGAGTTCACGGTAATGCTGCCGCCTGTAATCTTCAGCTCATCCTTGCAGTTGATTGCGTTATTATAGTATGCGTCAACTAACAGCGAACCGCTGCCGTTAAAGGTTAAATCGCTTTTGCTGAAAACGGTCGCATTCGGTTCGTTCTCCGCGGTATCGTCAAGGATGTAGGACGCAGCATCGGTTAAATGGTTTTGCATGCCGGCCGCAAGGGTGATTACAGTTTTCTGCGCGCTTTTGATATATATCGGGGCGCTTGTAGCGCAGGTGATGTCTGCGCCGTTGAGAATAATCCTGACAACATCGCTGTCCCCGGCGTCCACTATTATCTGCCCGTCATTGAGCGTTCCGCTGATGCTGTATGTGCCTGCGGCTGTAATTGTTATATTGCTGCCTTTAACAGTTGCGCCGCTTCCGTCAAAGTCAATTGACGTACTATTCAAAGCAATTAATGAGGCTGCGGTGCCGGCGGAGGTATTCAAATCCTCACTGTCAAATATTTCATCGTTATTTACAACCGGGGAAGTATCCGTTTGGTTCACTGTTGCTGCGGTGATACCGGTGGTTGTTTCCGCCGTTTTTTCGTTTTGTGCCGCACATGCTGCCAGCAATGTGACGCATAGGGCAATGCTGAGTATACAGGATAGTATTTTTTTCATATCAATCTGCCTTTCGCTTTTTGGTTTGTGATACCAGTATAAAAGCCCAATGTGAAAACTGCTTGAACATCCGGTGATATTTCCGGTAAATTTTACACTGCGGGATACCGGCCGACGGCGCATAACAATCAGCTAATCTTCATAAATCTGTCACATTGCTGTGGCAGAATAGTTGTAGTATAATGATAAAAAGAGGTGAGCGGATTGTATAAAATTCTTGTCGCGGATGATGAGCAAAAAATCAGGGAACTGGTAAAAAAATACGCCGTCTACGAAGGGCATGAGGTAACCGAGGCCGCCGATGGTATGGAAGCGGTGGAAATCTGCAAAACCAAAGATTTCGATATCATTATCCTGGATATTATGATGCCTGAACTGGACGGCTTTTCGGCTTGCCGCGAAATACGAAAAACAAAATCAACCCCGGTCATCATGCTCTCCGCCAGGGGAGAAGAGTATGACCGAATCCATGGTTTTGAAACGGGCGTGGACGATTATGTTGTCAAACCGTTTTCGCCCAAAGAGCTGATGCTGCGCATGGACGCTATCGTGAGACGCTCAAAAGCAGCGGGCAGCAATGAAGATAAGGATATTTTCACCAGCGAAGGGCTGACGGTTGATTTTACCGCACGAACAGTTACCGTTGACGGGCAGCGGGCTGATATGTCCCCGAAAGAATATGACTTGTTCTTTTTTCTTGTGAAAAATCAAGGCCGAGCGCTCACAAGAGAAAAGTTGATTACGGAGGTATGGGGCTATGATTATTACGGGGATGACAGAACACTGGATACCCACATCAAATTGTTAAGAAAAAACCTTGGCGCTTATGCGCGCTTTGTGGTAACTCTAAGAGGGGTTGGATACCGGTTTGAAACGGATTAAATTAAAGAATATTAGTGTTAAATGGCGTTTGTTTTTTTACATATCCGCCTTTGCTGCCGTGACGCTGCTGCTGCTCTGGCTGTTTCAGGTTGTCTTTCTGCAGGGTTTCTATAAGAGTATCAAGGTGAACGGTATTCAGTCAGCTGCTGCCGGTATAATCAAAAATATCGACTCCGCTGACTTACGGGCTTATTTAAAAAGCACTTCTCAAAAAGATGATGTTTCGATTATTATTGCCACACCGGAAGGTGAGGTGCTGTATTCGGAAGAAACCGCGCCGGACAGCGTCATCCAGCACATGTCGCAAAAAGGATTGGTCAGCCTGATTAACGAAGCACAGGCAAATGACGGCTCTTATTTAAGAAGGTTTGACAGGGGCGGAATCATCTTCGACCAGATTAAACGGGATGATTTCACCAACCGTCTGCCGCTGCCAGGCAAAGGCATCATGGAAAGCATTCTTTTCACAAAGATATCGCAAATGAACGATGGCACCGAAGTCGCAATTATCCTGAATGCCAACATATCACCGGTTGGCGCGACGATTCAGACAATAAGGGTGCAACTTGTTTATGTAACCGGTATTATGCTTATACTCGCGCTTCTGTTGGCGCTGTTTATTTCACGCCGGATTTCCAAACCAATTGAAAAAATCAATAACTCTGCCAAGGAGCTTGCAAAGGGACACTATGACACCAACTTTGACGAAACCGGCTACCGGGAAATCGCGGAGCTGGGTGAAACATTAAACTTTGCCGCGCATGAACTCAACAAAACAGAAGCACTGCGGCGCGAACTGATTGCAAACATTTCCCACGACCTGAGGACGCCCCTGACGATGATCACAGGTTATGCCGAAGTGATGCGCGATTTGCCGGGTGAAAACTCGCAGGAAAATGTGCAAATCGTGATTGATGAGGCAAAACGCCTGACAACGCTTGTCAACGATGTGCTGGACATTTCAAAACTCCAGTCCGAGTCGGACAGCCTGCGCATTACCTACTTCAACCTGACCGAGAGTATCCGGGAAATACTCAAACGCTACAGTAAACTGACCGAGCAGGACGGCTATTCGGTTGAATATATTTATGACACCGATGTAATGGTTAACGCTGACGAGCTGAAGATATCGCAGGTGATTTACAACCTTGTCAACAACGCGATTACTTACACCGGCAAAGATAAAAAGGTGACCGTCCGGCAAAGTATTTCCGTCGGGCATGTTAAAATAGAAGTGATAGACACGGGCGAAGGCATCCCAAGCGACAAACTCAATGATATTTGGGACAGGTACTATAAAATAGACCATGCGCACAAACGCGCACAGGTCGGCAGCGGACTCGGGCTTTCCATTGTGAAGGCAATTTTAACACAGCATAACGCAAAATTCGGGGTGGAAAGCACGTTAGGCTTGGGCAGTGTGTTCTGGTTTGAACTGCCTGTGGAATAATTGATTTGCTTTAACCGGGCGGCTTAACAAAGCCGTCCGGTTTATTTTTTAACACATCTTCACACAACCTTCAGACAGTAAACAATATTACAACAGATAAAAGCTATAAAATGAGGTATCCCAAATCATTTTTGAAGCGGTGTTATGACCTCATCGGCATAATACCCGGAAAGGACTTAAGTTTCATGTACATCCTGAAAAACGCATGCAAAAGCATCACCAGATCATCCGGGCGGAACATTTTGATCGGTATTATCGTTATCGTTATCGCCGTATCCAGCAGTGTCGCGCTGTCCATTAAAAGGGCTGCATCCAAAGCGGAAGAAGCCGGTTTGGCTGATTTGCAGGTTACCGCGCAGATATCGGTGGACCGGCAAGCCATGATGGAACAAGCCCGGAGTGCCGGCAGCGACATAAGGGAGGCTATGCAAAACACCACCGACCTTTCACTTGATGAACTAGAAAAATACGCCGCATCCGATAACGTAAAGGACTTCTACTTTACACTGTCGAGTTCCATAAATGCAAGCGGTGATCTGAGTGCCGTTGACACTTCGGACAGCAACACCGAATCAAGCAGCACTGCCGCTGCCAATCCGTTCGGCGACAGAGGCGGTCCGCAGGGCGGCATGGGCGACCAGGGCGATTTTACCATTACCGGTTACAGTTCCGACACGGCAATGACGAGTTTTGTCAACGGTACCTCTGTTATATCAGACGGAGAAATGTTTGATGAGGGCACTGCCGATAGGGTCTGTGTCATCAGCAACGAACTCGCATTGCTCAACTCCCTCACCGTGGGCGACAGCATTGTACTGGCCAACCCGAACACACAGGACGAAACCTATACCTTCACTATTGTTGGCATCTATACATCCACAGCTGCCGCGTCTTCTGCTGGCGGCATGAGCTTTTCAACTTCAACAGACCCGGCAAATCAAATTTACACCAGTTACAACACACTCAAAGCGGTAACAGATGCTTCGGAATCGGTCGCGGTAACAAGCACGGATGAGGACACGGGGCGTGAGCAGACCACGGCACTGCGGAGTATGGTTTCGAGCACTTATGTGCTTGGCGACGCTGCCGCGTATGAAGCATTTAAAACAGATGCTGCCGCAATGGGGCTTGCCAGCCCTTACACCGTCAGCTCCAATGATATATCCAATTACGAAAGCAGCCTGGTACCTCTGCAAAACCTGAGCAAATTTGCGTCCACCTTCGTATTGGTAGTATTACTCATCGGCGGAATTATATTGGTAGCGTTCAACATATTCAACATCAGGGAGAGGAAATACGAAGTAGGCGTTTTAACAGCCATCGGCATGAAAAAAACCAAAGTTGCCGCTCAGTTTATCAGTGAATTGTTTTTGGTCACCATCATCGCGATTTTCATCGGCACATCCGTCGGTGCTGTTATGTCCGTCCCCGTCGCGGACAAACTGCTGGAATCACAGATTACCGCCCAGCAAGAGGAAGCGACACAGACACAGCAAAACTTTGGCCGGCCGGACAGACCGGGCGGCACACCATCCGTCAGCGATTCCAATGCAGCCAGAACACCGCCGTCCGGCTTCGGTGGACGGGTGGTAAATTATGTCAGCGACATCAACGCTTCAACCGACTTGGTGGTTGTCGGTGAACTGATAGGCATCGGCATGCTGCTGACGCTGCTTTCCAGCTGTGCCGCAATCATATTTATCATGCGCTACGAGCCGCTTAAAATACTGTCCGAAAGATCATGAACAAAATGATCCCTAGTATGAAATATTTTCAGGCTGAGAAAGGAATAGACAAATGAGCATCTTAAAACTTGAAAACTTGGGGTATACCTACGATTCCGGCAAAACATCAGTGCTGAAGGATATCAGTATGGAATTTGAAAAGGGCAAAGTCTATGGCATTATCGGCAAATCCGGTGCCGGCAAAACCACGCTGCTGTCCCTGCTGTCCGGCCTGACAACGGCCACACAAGGCGCTATTTTATATGACGGCAATGACATCAGCAAAATCGACCGTTACGAGTATAGAAGCCGCAGTGTCGGTGTTGTCTTCCAGAGCTTCAATCTTCTGCCCCACCTGACAGCTGTGGAAAACGTGGAGCTTTCCATGGATGTATCCGGTAAAAAGGAAAAAGACAAAAGAACGAAGGCGCTGGCTTTGCTGGAGAAAGTGGAACTGGATGAAACGCTGGCCAAGCGCAAAATTCTCAAGCTTTCCGGCGGTGAGCAGCAGCGCGTGGCCATTGCCAGAGCCATCTCGTATGACCCGGATATTATT
>CAYUWQ010000014.1:15159-15508 GCA_964448455.1 uncultured Eubacteriales bacterium
AGCCCGGTGGCCTTGGCAACCTGCCCCGCCAGCAGCGGGAGGCGCGGGCGCTGGCGCTCTTGGAGAAGTTCCGGCTGGGCGACCGGGCGCGGGCGTTCCCGCACATGCTCTCGGGCGGAGAGCAGCAGCGCGTGGCCATTGCCAGAGCCATCTCGTATGACCCGGATATTATTTTGGCGGACGAGCCGACCGGTAACCTGGATCTGGAAACGCAGGCAGAAGTGATCAATATTTTTAAAAGGCTGGCTTATGAAGAAGGCAAGTGCGTGATTATCGTCACCCATTCCCCCGCTGTTGCGGAAAGCGCGGATATCCTCTTCAGCCTCGTCGCACCCAAGCGTGAAAAGAG
>CAYUWQ010000014.1:15518-22710 GCA_964448455.1 uncultured Eubacteriales bacterium
TCTGGAAGTATTTTTCCATTTTCCATATAATCCGAAAAGAGCGAAAAGAAGAAGGCCGCACCTGTCGTACAGCCGATACAGCAATAACCCATTGAAAAAATATTTTTTAAATCGCTTGACATTGACGTTGCGTCATGGTTTATCCTATATCTGCAAGGATGTTGAAAGCAATTGTCTTTCAACGCCGGAAGGGAGTGACGCAAATGGAATACACAGTGAACAAACTGGCGCAAATCTCGGGTATCAGCACACGCACCTTGCGGTATTATGACAGCATCGGGCTGCTCCGGCCGGCACGGGTCAGCTCAAACGGGTACCGCATTTACGGCCAAAACGAAGTGGATAAGCTGCAGCAAATCCTCTTTTACCGTGAAATGGGCGTAACGCTTGACGAAATCAAAGCGATCCTCGACGCGCCCGGGTTTGACAAGAAAAAGGCTCTACAAAGCCACTTGACCGAACTCATGCAAAAAAAAGACCGGCTTGAAATGCTGATACTCAATGTAGGCAAAACAATTGACTCCATGAAAGGCGGAATTATCATGAGCGACAAAGAAAAATTTGAAGGCTTTAAGCAAAAACTCGTTGACGAAAACGAACAGAACTATGGCAAAGAAGTCAGGGAAAAGTTCGGTGACGAAGCAATTGACGCTTCCAACGCTAAACTCAAAGGCATGACGCAAGCGCAATACGATGCGGCGCAGGCGCTCTCCGCGCAAATCAATGAAAATCTGGTAGCAGCGATGCAAAACGGCGACCCGGCGTGTGATGCCGCGCAAAAGGCCTGTGAACTGCACAAAGAATGGCTCTGCCTGTTCTGGCCGGACGGCATGTACAACAAACAAACGCACAAGGGGCTCGGGGAAATGTACGCGGCGGACGAACGGTTCAAAGCCTACTATGACAAAATTGCCCCCGGTGCCGCAGAATTCCTGCGAGACGCGCTGAATATCTACTGCGCGGAATAAAAGCAAGCAACTTTAAAAAACGGACTTCGACTCAATTTGAGACGATGTCCGTTTTTTACGATCAGATTTATGATGCTCGCTTAGTCAAAAAGCCCCTTAAGCCAGTTGACAAATCTACGCCAGAGTGACAGTTTGGGCGGAACATCTTCCCTTGTGTTCGTATTTTTGCTTTCACTTTCCGGTTCGTTCACTTTAATAATAAATCGAACCGAGCTTTCGGCGTTTTCCGGCGCGCCGGAATAAGATTGATACGCCGCCGCCTGCTCCAGCATCGCATCTTTTACCGCGAGCGCTGTTTGAATATCCGCTGTGCCGCCGGCGCCTCCGCCAAGCAGCTTCGCCTCAAACTCATTGAAACCGGTGCTGAGCTGGTCTATTCCGCCGGCAAACGCGAGGATGGCCGTGGCAAGGGACGTCGGGTTGTTGATATCGTCATCCGGATTGTACAGCGAGTTCACCAGTGTATCCATGCCGCCAAGCATTTCGGAAGCGCTCGTCTGTAAATCCGTCAGCTTAACAATCAATTGGATGAGTTTGGTCGCGTTCAAATTTGACATAAAGCTCAGTATTTTCGCGTCGGCATTCAGGTTCACTTTGGTCCTCGCGGCGGTAACGGCGGCTTTTTCCGCCAAAGAGAGCTGCGCATAGGTCTTGCCGGTGAGCGCCTTGATGGTCGCGTCCGAGGATTCCTCGCACACATCCCGGAGCAGTGCTGTCAGTTCGCTTTGAATATCCGCTATCTCCGGGATATTGAGCTCTTTAAACAGCTGTTCAACGGCAGCCAGTTTGTCGGTCAGTTCTTTTTTGGTGTTGGCCGCGTCGTCAATGCCGGGGATGAGTTCGCTGTTGACTTTGTCCTTGAGCAGCTCCGCCGCGTCCGACAGCTGCTTGATGCCGTCGCTTAACTGCGTGATGCCGTCGGCGGCCTCGACAATCTGTTCACTCAACGGACCTTTTTTATCTTTAAACAGTTCGGCGATGTCCGCAAGGGACTGCGACCCGCTGCCAAGCATGTCCACAGCGGAAAAAAGCGTGCCGAATCCGGCAAGCAAATCCGATGTACCCGTGAGGCTGCCGATGTCCCCGAGTTGGCTGAAGTTTGCCGCCGCGCCGCCCATGATGATCGGGAAAACGAAGTTTTCCGCCCGCGCGGAAACAGTGAATTCCCCGGTCATTTTATCCTTCATCTCTTTGAGTTCCTCATCAAAAAGCCCGCTGAAATTTTCCGCAAGCCCCGGCGCCGCCAGCATAGTAACCGCCTGATTGGTCCCTTCGGTTAAAACTATGGCACCGGGCGCGCTGACATTGGTGAACACGGCGGTCGGCAGGTTCATGACCAAAGCGGCAGCAACCGGCGTATACACCGTGCGGGGTTGGCCGTTGACCGTACGGTCCTGCCGGAGGTTGTTCTTCACGCTGACGCGGATCGTAACATCACCGGTTTTCCCGATGAGGTCGGCGGCCTGTACCCCCTTTCCGTCAAGGGTATAGGTGATATTAACTTCTACCGGCGGGGTTCCCGTTCCGGTACCTTTGTAGTAAACATCCGTGTCATCCGTTGCCCAAGTGAGCACACCGTCAGCCGCAACCGGCGCCAGATTGCCTTTAATGTTCTGAACATTCTTCAAGTTGCTGACATCCTTCACATGGCTCAGTCCGTCGGGTGCCTGCAGCCATACGCTGACAATTTGCTCGCTGAGCGAGCCGTCGGCGTTAAGAATCAGGTAAACATTCTCATCTTTCTTTACCTTCGGCGGTTCTTCGGCACAGGCGCTGACAGTCCCCGCCGCGAGGATGGCGGCGCTGAGGAAAACCGCCGCGGCTTTTTTAAAGAATTTCATCATTTTTTATCGGCATCCTTTCCCTGCTCCGTATCCCGCGGGGATGCGAGAGCGAATCTATAGGAGGTTTTTTCAATCAGTTTCGAAAAGATGATCAGCAGCGCCGGCAGCACGACAATAATAACCGTCATACTGATAAGCGCGCCCATGGATATCATCAAACAAATACTCTTGAGCATATCGAGCTTGGATATCATCGCGACACCGATAGTCGCACCGAAAAACGCCAATCCGCTCGACAGAATCGGTTTGGAGCAGGTTTCAACCGAAATCTGTGCCGCCCGCTGTGCGTCAAGCCCTTTGCGCCGCTCTTCCCGAAACCGGGTTGTCATTAAAATAGCATAATCGATCGTAGCGCCGAGCTGTATGGTACCCAGCACAATACTTGTGATAAAGGGCAGGGATGTGCCGGTTAAAAACGGAATGCCCATATTAATCATAATAGCTGATTCAATCGCCGCGACAAGAATCACCGGCAATGTAACGGAGCCGAATACAATCAGGATTATAACAAACACAGCGGCAATGGAGGCGATGCTCACATTCTTAAAATCAACATCCGCAACTTCAATCAAGTCCTTGGTCATGGATGTTTCGCCTGTAAACAAAGCGTTTTCATCAACCTTTTTTGCCGCCTCGCGGATTTCATCCACCTGCTGATTCGCCCGGTCCGTCGCGATGGAATAGGCCGAACTGATTACCAGCAGGCGTTTTCCGCCTGCGTGAAACAGAGCATCGACCGCTTTGGGTAAAATACTTTCCGGCAATCCGTCACCGACAAGGCTTTCTTTGCAAATCACGCCGCTGACCCCGTCAATAGCGGCGATTTCCGCCGCCATATCCGCTATCTCATTGCTTTTGAGCGAATCGTCAACCAAAAGGAAATTTGTGCTGGGTCTGTTAAATTTTTCCGCGATTTCTTTTGCGCCGCGGACAGAGATGAGATCCTCCGGCAACGACTCGGTCAGATCATAATAAAGTTTGGTTTGCGATTGGAAGTAAATAAACGGAATCAGAACCGCCAAGAATATCAGCGTAATTAATTTGTATCGCTTTTCAACAAAGTAAGAAGTTTTCTTCAAAGAAGGAATAAAAGTTTTATGTGTATGCCGATGAACCGGTTTGTCAAAAACCAGCAGCAAGGCGGGCAATACCGTTAGGGAACAGATCAACCCGATGAGCACTCCCTTTGCCATCACAATGCCCATGTCCCGCCCGATGGTCAGGCTCATGGTGCACAGCGCGAGAAAACCGGCAATGGTTGTCGTTGAACTGCCGGTGATGGCCGCGGCTGTATTCTTAATCGCGGCTGCCATCGCGTCGCGGTGATCATCCGTCTTCATCCGCTCCTCGTCATACCGGTGCAGCAGAAAAATCGAAAAATCCATGGTGACCCCGAGCTGCAGCACTGCCGAAAGCGCTTTTGTAATATAGCTGATTTCACCCAGTAAAATATTGCTGCCGAAATTGTAAAGTACCGCGAGACCGATACTGCCCAGAAATATAAACGGCACCAATGTCGATTCCATACCCAGCAGCAACACTGCCAGCACAAGCAGAACCGCGACCCCGACATAAAGCGGCAATTCACTTTCCACCAGAGCGCGGGTTTCGTTGACGATGGCTGAAACACCGCTGAGCAAACAGCCTTTGAACAGTACGCTTTTCATCCCGATGATGGCGGAATTGGTAAAATCAGAGGAGATGTTCTCCTCAAAGGTTACGATCATCAGCGTTGTGTTGCCGCTGAAAAATAAATCCTGTATCTGTGAAGGCAATGCCTGCTCCGGTACGGTTACATCAACCAAATCGTCCACCCAAAGCACTTGGCGCACACCGCTTATTGCCTGAAGATTCTGTTTGAGCGCGAGAATATCCGCCGTGGGCAGATTGTCGATTGTGACCATCGCCGTACTTGCAAGTTTAAAGTCGTCCTCCAAATACCTTGTTCCTGCAACGGAATCCAGTTCCGCCGGCAAATACTCAAGGATGTTATAGTTTATTTTAGTGGCCGCGTAACCGATAACCGCCGGCACCGCAAGCAGCAGCGCCGCCGTGATGACGAACCATTTTTTACGCACAACAAAACGGGCAATTATGTTCAAACAAGTCAGCCCCTTGCATAATTGTACAGCCATTGCGGCAAATCGGAACGGCAAAAAGACTGCGGCACCGGCAGCGGTCTTTGCACGAATCACGCTATTTAAACTTCACCGCCGTACCGTAAGCCATTACCTCCGCCGCGCCCTGCATAATAGATGATGAAGCATAACGGATGTTGACAATTGCGTCCGCGCCGAGTCCTTCCGCTTCTTCCGCCATTCTTTTTGTGGCGAGTGCCCGGGCATCGTTCATCATCTGATTGTATGCTTTCAGCTCTCCGCCGACGAGTGTTTTAAAACTCTGTGTGATGTCCCGCCCGATGTTTTTTGATTGGATGGTGCTGCCTTTCACAAGACCAAGCATCTCCAGTTCCTTGCCCGTGATGTAATCAGTATTGACTAAGATCATCTTCCTCACCTTTCTTTATTTCTTTTATCCGTTCGACCAAGACAAAAACACTTACACCGGCAAGACCGAGGAAAATAACAGCGGAAAGTGCCTTTGCCCAGCCGGGGATCGGCGCGAAAAAATACATCGCGAGGTACCCGGCCAACGCGCCGATTAGTATGGCGGTGATCATAACCGGGGCTATCAGCTTTTTTCGTTTCACCGCGACGCCTTCTTTCTAACAGAAGCTTTGTGTAATAATAATAGCACGAATTTTATGACAATTCAACTTGGCAAACACCTGCGTCTGTTTACGGAACAGAACAGCAGCGGCTGAAAGCCGTCAAGCGTCAAGCGTTCCGGTATCCGGTATGAAGCGTTCCGGTATCCGGTATGAATATTCCTCTTGACTATTCCGGCTTTATGCACTATAATTACTTTATAATATTATACTGATTCGCTGTTGTTTCACAGATTTTTCCCTGGCGAATTTTTTGAGGAAGGTAGTGCCTCGGTGAACAGAGCGCCGGATATAAGAACCGAACGGACGCGTCAAGCTTTAATGAACGCGATGTACACTCTTTTGGAAAATTTCAACTGGGAAGAGATCACCGTATTGAAACTATGCGAAGAAGCCGGCATAAAAAGAGCCACTTTTTATCTTCATTTCAAAGACATCGATCAATTCCTGGACTTTTTCCAGACAAAAATATTTAACGATTTATTTCCCCCTATCCGACAGGATGCGCCTCCGACTACCAGAGAAGACTATGTGGAAGGCTTATTCAACAGTATATTTACATTCCTTATCGCACATCGCGCCATGCTCAAGACCAATGTACAAAAAACCAAAAAAAGCACCATCCTCGATTTAATGCACATCGCCATCGTTGGGGAACTCAGCGGCAGAGGCCAAGACATTGTCACAAGAGGCTACACACTGCATGTGCCGGCACAAATCATCTGCGAGTATTACGCGGGTGCCTACATGGCGCTGATCAAATACTGGCTGTTCAGCGAAACAGAGGTCACGAAGGACGAACTCATCGGATATGTCAAGCTGTTGATCAAGCAAAAGGAAATGTCCTTCACGCCGCCGGCCTGACCACACATTTTTTGGGGCTGCCTTTTTTGAGGCAGCCCCGTTTTACATTATTTGCGTCGCCTGCGCCTTTTAAAAAGCCTTCTGCTTCCGCCGGTATCGAGCATCATATACAGCGCAATCATAACGATGACCGCCAGCGTGCCGAGAATAAACACCTGCGGGATACCATCAATAACAAAAGGCAGTCCGGAACGCAGGAAAATATAATCATACGCCCCGGTTTTGCCCAACAGCTTCGGCACATACTCGCTGTTGAACAGATGGATAAACAAGCCGATAATCGACAGCCAAACATATTTGAGCTTCGGCTTAAAGTGGCCGGTGGCATACTCAAACACGGGGATAAAAATGATCGCCGTGTGCTGCAGGATGCTTTTGAGGATGCCGAAGCTGAGGTACTCGTTGGTAAATATCCCCTGCGGATACACAAAAGTGATCACACCGCCCACAAAGGCAAACACATAAAACAGTTCTTTGAGTATCTTGTTTTTTGACAGTGCGATGAGCGGTACAAGAACCCCCGCCAGATTGCAGGGATAAAACGGGTAAAGGTCAATCAGTTTTTCACCGTTTCTCCAAAAGATAATCCGCCAGAAAATCTCAAAAACAATCGACATCACTGCCGCGGCGACAATGACTTTACGCTGGGATGCTTTGGACATTTTCGCGCCGGCCAGGCACATTACAAAGGTTATTAAAATCAGAATGATAACCGCGGACAAATGAATGGTGCCGTAAGAAAAATCGCCCGGCACGCCGCCCGTCCCTTTCCAAAAATCAATCGGCAT
>CAYUWQ010000015.1:0-18968 GCA_964448455.1 uncultured Eubacteriales bacterium
AAACGATTCAAAGAAGCTTTCTGAAAACAAACGGAATGCTCTTTTTGATATTATAACGGAAAAAGCGCTGGCCTGCTGTGTCGCTTCGGCATCGGAAGCGGAAATCGATGAAATGAACATTCTGCAGGCGACATTTCTCGCCATGCGGCGGGCTGTGGAAGGTCTGCCGGTAAAACCCGACTATGCGCTTATTGACGGCAACCAAACACCGCCGCTTTTTGTTCCCGTTCGCACCGTTATTCAAGGGGACGCGCTGAGTGTATCCATCGCCGCCGCGTCTATCCTGGCAAAAGTCAGCAGGGACCGCTTTATGATGGAACTTGACGAACGGTACCCGCAATATGAATTTAAAAAGCATAAAGGATATGGCACAAAACGCCATTATGAAATGCTCGCGGTCTATGGCGTATCGCCGGTTCACAGAAAAAGCTTTTTAAAAAATATTGACCGCGCGAAAAATCAATAACCGGACGGGGGCGGCCCAATGAATAAAAACATGACCGGCGCCTGGGGCGAAACCTATGCCGCGAGGTACCTGCGCGACCAAGGCTGCAGCATAATCGCCGCCAATGTCAGCAACCGCTACGGCGAGGTGGATATTATCGCGTGCGACAACGAATATATCTTTTTTGCGGAGGTAAAGACCCGGGGCGAGCACGCCATTGCCGCGCCGGCGGAAGCCGTCAGCTTTCAGAAGCAGAAAAAAATCTGCGGTGTGGCTGCCGCGTTTTTACAGCGTCACCGGTACGATCTGCAACCGCGGTTTGATGTGATTGAAGTGTATTTGGATGGGGACAGCAAGCTGAAGAGAATCAATCATATCAAAAACGCGTTTGAAAGCACCATGTAAGGCGGGGATTCGCTGCCTGCTTTTCTGAGCCTGCCGGTATGAAACCGAATAGCACAACACAGACGGGGAATCAACTGTAAAGCGATAAGGCTTTACAGCACATATCAAGGGAGTGTTTTCATGTTTTACACAAGCACGCGGAATAATCAAGTCCATGTCACGGCATCGCAGGCGATTACGGCGGGGATTTCAGCCGACGGCGGGCTTTTTGTTCCGGAGTCTTTGCCGCAAATCACGCTTGATGAGCTGCGCAGGCTATCCGGCCTGGATTACATCGGGAAAGCGAAAGCAATTCTGTCGCTATTTTTAACGGATTTCACAGCGGACGAAATTGACGAATGTGTGCAGAGCGCTTATTCACACGGTAAGTTCAGCGATGATAAAATAGCGCCGCTTGTCGATATAGGCGACGGCATGTATGTTTTGGAACTGTGGAAAGGTCCCACCTGCGCATTCAAGGATATGGCGCTGCAGCTTTTGCCGCAGCTGCTGACCACTTCCGCGCGAAAGGCCGCGCCGGGTAAAGAAATTGTTATCCTTGTCGCCACTTCCGGCGATACGGGCAAGGCCGCGCTCGAAGGTTTCAAGGATGTGCCGGGCACTAAAATTCTCGTCTTCTACCCGAATGACGGCGTCAGCCCGATGCAGAAGCTGCAAATGACAACGCAGGAGGGCGGCAATGTGGGTGTCTGCGCCATTGACGGTAATTTCGATGACGCCCAAAATGGTGTAAAAGCTATTTTTACAGACAGCGTTCTGGCTCAAAAACTTGAAAAGCACAACATGATGTTTTCTTCCGCAAACTCCATCAACTGGGGCCGGCTGGTACCGCAGATTGTTTACTATATTGCCGCTTACTGCGAACTGGCCGCACAAGGCACTGTCACCTTGGGTGATAAGATTAACATTGTGGTGCCGACCGGCAATTTCGGCAATATTCTCGCGGCGTATTATGCAAAAGAAATGGGCTTGCCCGTTCATAAACTCATCTGCGCGTCCAACGCGAACAATGTGCTTACGGAATTTTTACAGACAGGGGTTTACAACCGCAAACGCGATTTTTATACAACGCTTTCCCCGTCGATGGACATCCTCATTTCCAGCAATCTCGAGCGCCTGCTTTATTCATTAAGCGGCAAAGACGACGGATATGTTAAACAGATGATGGTATCCCTTGCCGAAACAGGGGCATATGAAGTCCGCGCGGAGATAAAAGCGGAAATCGCGGCGCTGTTCGCCGCGGGCTGCTGTGATGATGTAGGCACGAGGGCAACCATCGCTCAAACCCTCAGCACCCGGCATTATCTGTCTGACACGCATACGGCAGTCGGTCTTCATGTCTTTACAAACTACCGCCAAAAGGCGCAGGATTTAACACCCGCGGTCATTGCCTCGACTGCTTCGCCTTTCAAATTCAGCGCAAGCGTTTTGTCGGCGCTCAAGCCGGCGGGCGCGCAAGACGGGGATGAGTTCGCGATGCTCGGCGAACTGGAAACGCTGACCGGCGAAAAGTGCCCACCCCAGCTTGCGGGGTTAAAAGATAAACCGGTCCGGTTTGACACCCGCTGTGCGCAGGACAGCATGGAACGCGTTGTTCTCAAGTTGCTCAAACTGTGATTTCTTGATTGAATACAGCGCTTGCCTGCCAAGATTTTCAAACGAAAGGGGCAGTTATGTCACTTTTTGCCATTGCGGATACACATCTGTCCTTCGGGACAGACAAACCGATGGAGGTCTTTACCGGTTGGGCAGGCTTTGAGCAAAGGCTTGAAAAAAACTGGCGCGCGCTGGTCGGCGAAAGCGATACGGTGGTGATCGCCGGCGATGTTTCCTGGGCGATGACGCTCGATGAAACCTTGCCGGATTTCAAGTTCCTGCACGCGCTGCCGGGCAGAAAAATTCTCATAAAAGGGAACCATGACTACTGGTGGAACAGCAAAAGAAAAATGGATTTGTTCCTGCAGGCAAACAATCTGGACAGCCTGTCGATTCTGCACAACAACGCTTACTGCGCGGGACAGCTGGCCGTTTGCGGCACAAGAGGCTGGTCCCTTGAAAGCGACAGCGCGGAGGACCAAAAAGTGCTCCTGCGTGAGGCGGGCAGGCTGAAAGCGTCAATAGCGGCGGCAAGGGTATATGATGCCGAACCGGTTGTTTTTTTGCATTACCCGCCTATTACGGCGGATGACGAGTGCGCTCAAATCATCGAAGTTTTAACACAGAAAAACATCAAACGCTGTTATTTTGGTCATCTTCATGCCCAGGCGGTTAAGAATTACATGGATGTTGAGCGTTACGGCATCCGGTTCAGCCTGATATCAAGCGATTTCCTGGGGTTTTGTCCCAAAGCGGTGCTGTAAAAATCCGGATTCGGCAAAGAAAAGGTCAAAATTCGGTATTCGCGCAAAATCATGAACAAATATTGAATATTCGCAAAAAATAGTAGAAATACAATAATATATCTGATATAATACCATGGTTAATCGCCTTTTTTATCAAGGCGCTATTATAGGAGGAAGTATTGAATGAGTCTGAAATCATCTGTCAAGGTTGAGCCGAATGTGGTTGAGCTTGAAATTGCAATCGAAGCTGAGGAGTTTAAAGCCGCGGTACTCAAGGTTTTCAACAAAAAGAAAAACAGCATCCTTGTCCCCGGTTTCCGCAAGGGCAAAGCTCCGCTGAGCCTAATTGAGAGAACATACGGAAAAAGTGTTTTTTATGATGACGCTGTCGAAATGCTTTTCCCGACGGTCATGGCGCAAGCGTATAAAGAAGGCGATATCAAACCGGTGGACAACCCCTATGATTTTGATATGAAAGAAATCGGCGAAGACGGCGTCCTTTTTACCGTTAAAGTGGTTGTGAAGCCGGAAGTGACACTTGCAATTTATAAAGGACTGCAGGGCGAAAAAGGTGACACGCAAGTCAGTCAAAGCGAAATCGATGCCGAAATTAACAAGCTGAGGGAAAGAAATTCCCGTACAATCGTTGTGGAAGACCGACCGGCGCAAAACGGAGATATTACCGTCATTGATTTTGAAGGTTTTGCTGACGGCGTCGCTTTTGACGGCGGCAAGGGCGAAAATTATACGCTCACACTCGGCTCCGGCAGTTTTATCCCGGGGTTTGAGGATCAGATAATCGGCCATAACCTCGATGATGAATTTGATGTAAATGTCACATTCCCGGATGAATACGCCCCCGAATTGGCAGGCAAGGCCGCGGTATTCAAAGTCAAGCTCCATGAAATCAAGGTTAAAGAACTGCCGGCGGCGGACGATGAATTCGCCAAGGATGTCGGGGAATACGAAACAGCGGAAGAAATGAAAAAAGGCATTGAAGAAGAAATCCGCACCCGCAAGCAGGAAGCGGCCGAAAAAGCTTTTGAAGAGCAGATTCTCGACGCGCTGGCCAATCACACCATGGCGGATATTCCAGAAGTTATGTTTACGAAAAGGGCAAAAGAAAACACCGAAAGCTTCACCCAGCGGCTTGCCCAGCAGGGCGCGGATTTGGACACATACCTGATGTATGTCGGCACCGACAGGGAAACTTTTGACGCGCAGATGATTGAAGACGCGAAAAAGCAAGTCGCGCTGAAACTGGCGCTTGAAAAAATAGGTGAGCTTGAAGGGCTTACCGCCGATGAGGAAGATTTTGCCGCGGAATATCAGAAACTTGCCG
Organism: uncultured Eubacteriales bacterium; assembly: GCA_964448455.1. Lineage (GTDB taxonomy): Bacteria > Bacillota > Clostridia > Oscillospirales > Acutalibacteraceae > UBA1447. The sequence continues at coordinate 4,535 of CAYUWQ010000015.1, forward strand.
ATATGTACGGCATGGAGGTCGAAAAAATCAAAGGCATCATTCCGGAAGAGACGATGAGGGATGACATTATCAGCGAAAAAGCGGTTAAGTTTGTCATCGCGCATGCCGTCGTTATTTCTTCCCTGTCGCCGGACGAAAGCGGCGAGGCCGAACCGGCCAAAAAGGCAGCCAAAAAGCCCGCCGCGAAGAAAAAAGCAGCAGTTAAAAAAGACGCCGAATAATAATGAATTTCAGTTTATTTAATTAGAGGAGGTTTCACTATGTCTTTGGTCCCGATGGTTATTGAACAGACTAACAGAGGCGAGCGTTCCTATGATATCTTTTCACGTTTGTTGAACGACAGAATCGTGATGCTCTCCGAGGAAGTCAATGATGTTACCGCCAGCCTTGTGGTGGCGCAGCTGCTCTTTTTGGAAGGGCAGGACCCGGAAAAGGATATCAGCCTGTATATCAACAGCCCCGGCGGTTCCGTAACGGCCGGTTTTGCAATCTACGACACGATGCAGTACATTAAATGCGATGTCTCCACCATCTGCATGGGCATGGCCGCCTCGATGGGCGCGTTCCTGCTGTCCTCCGGGGCGCCGGGCAAACGCTTTGCCCTTGCCAACAGCGAAATCCTCATTCATCAGCCGCTCGGCGGCGCGCAAGGCCAGGCGACGGAGATTAAAATCGCGGCTGACCACATCCTGAAGACCAGGGCGAAACTCAACAAAATCCTTGCCGAAAATACCGGCAAACCGATTGATATTATTGAAAAAGATACCGAGCGCGATTTCTTTATGTCCGCGCAGGAAGCGCTGGAGTACGGCTTGGTGGACAAGATTTTAACAAAAAGATAAGGTGAAGCATTATGCCAAAGGATGACGACAGGAGAGAGAAACCGGTCATATGCTCCTTTTGCCATAAGAAGCAGGAACAGGTTGATAAACTCATCGCGGGGCAGGGTGTCTATATTTGCAACGAATGCGTGGAGCTTTGTCAGGCAATCATTGAGGAAGACAAGCCCCGCAGCCGCAAGTCTTCCATCAGCGACAGCCTCGACAAGGATTTGCCGAAACCGCAGGAACTGAAAGCAAAGCTCGACGAGTATGTCATCGGGCAGGATTCCGCGAAAATGTCGCTGAGTGTTGCCGTTTACAATCACTACAAAAGAATCTATATGGGCAAAGCGACCGATGTCGAAATCCAAAAGAGCAACATCTTACTGTTGGGCCCCACGGGTGTCGGCAAAACAATGCTCGCGCAAACCCTTGCCAAGATTCTGGATGTGCCCTTCGCTATTGCGGACGCGACCACCCTGACGGAGGCGGGCTATGTCGGCGAGGATGTCGAGAACATCTTGCTGCGCATCATTCAGGCGGCGGATTATGATATCGAAAAAGCGGAACGCGGCATTATCTATGTGGATGAGATTGACAAAATCGCCCGGAAGTCCGAAAACCCCTCTATCACAAGGGATGTCAGCGGCGAAGGCGTTCAGCAGGCGCTGCTGAAGATACTGGAAGGCACCGTTTCCAATGTTCCCCCGCAGGGCGGGCGCAAACACCCGCAGCAGGATTTTATCCAGGTGGACACCTCCAACATCCTCTTTATCTGCGGCGGCGCGTTTGACGGTATCGAAAAAATTGTGGAAAAAAGAGTCGGCGGTTCCGCGCTCGGTTTCGGCGCCGATGTCAGGTCCAAAAAGGACCTTGAAAAAGCGAACATGCTCGCGGGCGTTATCCATCAGGACTTGGTGAAGTTCGGTCTGATTCCGGAACTTGTCGGCAGGCTGCCCGTTATCACGGCGCTCCAGGAGCTTGATATCGAGGCGCTTATCCGCATTCTGACGGAACCCAAAAATGCGATTCTAAAACAGTATCAGCTGCTGTTCGGAATGGACGATGTTGAGCTGGAGTTTGAGGAAAACGCGCTGGAAGCTGTCGCGCAAAAAACGCTGGAAAAAAAGACCGGCGCCAGGGGCCTGCGCTCCATCATGGAGCAGGTGCTCATGCCGATTATGTATGATATCCCGTCTGACCCGCTCATTGAGCGCGTGGCGATTACCGCGCAGTGTGTCAACGAAGGCGCGCCGCCGCTGATAGAGCGCAACCCGAATAAGAAGCCGGTCAAAGCCGGGCAGACCTCCTCTATGGTGAAACCGAAACCGAAAAACACGGCAGTCTGATATCACCCAAATAATGATGCCTCCGCTTATTGATGTAAGCGGAGGCATTTTTCGTAGCAGAACACCGAAAACCGTTAAAAACAACGGATATAACTGTTAAACTCAATGAAAATGATAAAACTAACGGTTATAACCGCTAAACTTGCAGAAAATGCCAAAACCAGCGGTTATAACCGCTAAACTTACTTATAATTATTAAAAAATATATAGGCAGCTTTCATTATTTATCACAACAATTATAACAAATAGGAACAAATACTGAGGTTGACGGTTGTCCCTATATAATGTATAATAATAAACTCAGGGAATTGGTCCAATTTTGTTCCCTGTCGGAGATGATGTTATGAGTAAGAATACCACGGGACTTCTCGCGATGCCGGTTGTGGCCTTGCGGGGGTTGGTTATATTCCCTGAAATGCGCCTGCATTTTGATGTCGGCAGGAGCAAATCCGTGGCGGCGCTCAAAGTCGCCATGGCCGGTAATCAGGAGGTTTTCCTGGTCACACAAAAGGATATTGTCAACGACGCGCCTGAATTCGGCGACTTGTATAAAATCGGCGTTGTCGCGACCGTCAAACAGGTTTTGAAGCTTCAGGGCAGTGAAAATGTGCGCGTCGCGGTCGAAGGGCTTTACCGGGCAAGGCTTGTAGACCGGCTGGAAGAAAAGCCATTCCTGCGCGGGACCGTCAAACGCTGCCCGGATGCAAAGATAAAAGAATCCGACGCTGAGTATGCCGAGGCGCTTGTTCGCCATGCCAAAGACATTTTCAATGATTATTCAACCGCAGCCCCGCAGCTTTCGCCGGATTTGATATTGGCAGTGATTGCCGAAAAAAGACCCGGCGGGCTTGCCGATTATATCGCGGGCAACATCGTGCTCGAATATGCCGACCGGCAGCGGATACTGGAAAACCTGAATCCGTTAAGACGCCTGGAGTCGCTGTGCGTATTGCTCGAAAAAGAGGGCAAGCTCCTGAAACTCGAGGAGGATATCCACAACCATGTGCAGGAGCAGATTGACCAAAACCAGCGGGAGTATTACCTGCGCGAGCAGTTGAAGGCGATTTCCGGGGAGCTTAACGACGGCGCGGCGCCGGAAAATGATATTCAGATGTACCGGGAACAGATTGAAAAGCTCGGGCTTGACGAAACCTCGCATGCCAAACTCATGCGCGAGTGCGACCGGCTCGAACGCGTTTCCCCCCAGTCGCCGGAATCCGGCGTTATCCGCAATTATCTCGAAACCTGTTTGGCACTCCCGTGGAACAAACTGACAACCGACAAGCTGGATTTGATTCATGCGCGCAAGGTGCTGGACAATGACCATTACGGGCTTGAAAAGGTCAAAGACAGAATTGTCGAAATGCTGGCCGTCCGCAAACTTTCCCCCGACATCAAAGGGCAGATAATCTGCCTCGTAGGTCCGCCCGGTGTCGGTAAAACATCCGTGGCGCGTTCTATCGCCCGCGCGATGGGGCGGAAATATGTCAGGATTTCCCTGGGCGGCATCCATGACGAAGCGGAAATCAGAGGTCACCGCAAAACCTATATCGGCGCTATGCCCGGGCGTATTATCAACGCCATGCAGCAGGCGGGTACGAGCAACCCGTTGATTCTGCTGGATGAGGTCGACAAATTGAGCAGCAGCTACAACGGCGATCCGTCGTCCGCGCTGCTGGAGGTGCTCGACTCGGAGCAGAACTTTTCCTTCCGTGACCATTATATTGAACTGCCGTTTGACTTAAGCCGTGTGCTGTTTATCACAACCGCGAACATGCGGGACACGATACCGGAGCCGCTGCTTGACAGGATGGAAATCATCGAGCTCGGCAGTTATACGCATGAGGAAAAATTCAACATCGCCAAGAAACACCTGGTACCCAAACAGGCGAAACGCCATGGGCTTTCCGGAAAGAGTTTCAAAATAACCGATGACGCGCTGCATTTGTTGATTGAAGGCTATACCAAAGAGGCGGGCGTGCGCCGGTTGGAACAGACAATAGCCGCCATATTCCGCAAAGCCGCGGTGAAGGTTGCAAACGGTGAAACAAAGGTAATATTCAAAGCGGAAGACTTGGACGAACTGCTTGGCGCTCGAAAATATAAAAACGAAAAACCGGAAGCAATGAATGAATCCGGTCTTGTCAATGGCTTGGCCTGGACATCCGTCGGCGGCGAAATGCTGCAAATCGAAGCTGCCGTGCTGGACGGCACGGGAAAACTCGAACTGACCGGTTCGCTCGGCGAAGTGATGAAAGAATCTGCAAAGGCGGCACTGAGTTATATCCGCTCCAGGTCGGACAGGCTGCACATCGACAAGCAGTTTTATAAAGAAAAGGATATTCACATCCATGTGCCGGAAGGCGCCGTACCCAAAGACGGTCCCTCCGCCGGCGTGACAATCGCCACTGCGCTTGTTTCCGCCCTGACCGGCATACCCGCGCGCGCGGATGTCGCTATGACGGGCGAAATCACCTTGCGCGGCAGGGTCCTGCCCATCGGCGGGCTGAAGGAAAAGGCAATGGCAGCCTACCGGGCGGGGATTAAAATGGTTATCATCCCGGAGGAAAATGTGCCCGATCTGCGTGAGGTGGACAATGCTGTCAAGGCGCGTGTCGCCTTTGTGCCGGTAACCAGCGTCGATGAGGTCTTTACCCACGCGCTGGTCAGTGACATTAAAAAGGAAAACCGGGAAGAACTGCCGATACCGGTTGCGGATAATCTGCCGGTGTCGAGGAATATTATAGCGCAATAGGCGGTTGAACGATGGCTGAACAGTGGCTGAGCAATGGCTGAACAATCGCTAACCTATGCTAACCTATTGCTAATCCATTGTTAACCATCCGTTTTTTGAAAGGATTCGCCATGCGATTCAACAACTTCGATTACGAGGCATCCTACGGGACAAAAGCACAATTGCCGCTGTCCGTTATACCGGAAATTGCCTTTGCGGGGCGCTCTAATGTCGGCAAGTCCTCGCTTTTAAACAAAATCTTAAATCGCAAAAGCCTGGCGCGCACAAGTTCCATGCCGGGTAAAACAATCACGGTGAATTTTTATAAGGGCGAAGGTGTCAAGTTTGTCGATTTGCCCGGCTATGGATACGCGAAGGTCGCGCAGGCTGAAAAAAAGCGATGGGCGGAAATGATGGAAGGCTATTTCACCACCGGCAGACGAATTAATCTTGTTGTGCAATTGATTGATATGCGGCACAAACCGTCAGCGGAGGATTATGAAATGATGACCTTTTTGAAGGACAGCGGTCATCATTTTGTAATTGCCATGACCAAATGCGACAAGCTTAACAAAACCGAACGCATAAAACGGATGGAAGAATTGGAGAAAGAGCTGTCGGGTTTCCCGGAAAACAAAAAAATACCCTTCTCCTCCCAAACCGGTGAAGGTGTTGAGGAAATTCAAAAAATAATCAGCGACTCGCTCATTTTATATTAATTAGGAGAGTAATATATGTATGTTTCGGATTGTATTCAGGTGAATGAAAAGGGCCATTTAGCCATCGGCGGGTGCGATACCGTGGAACTTGTCAAGCGTTTCGGTACGCCCGCCTATGTATTTGACGAGGGTGAAATTCGCCGCAACTGCCGCGAATTTACAGATTCTATCAAAGAAAACTACGACGGCAACGGCATGGCACTTTATGCGAGCAAGGCTTTTTGCTGCAGAGAAATGTGCCGCATCTGCGCGGAGGAGGGGATGGGGCTCGATGTGGTTTCCGGCGGGGAGCTGTTTACGGCACTGTCGGTCAACTTTCCTACTGAAAAAATATATTTCCACGGCAATAATAAAACACCGGATGAACTGCAGATGGCAGTTGATAATCATGTCGGTAAAATTGTCGTGGACAATATCTTTGAGCTCGAGACGCTGGACAAGATAGCACGGGAAGCCGATAGAACGGTTGAGATCCTGTTGCGCATCAAACCCGGCATCAATGCCCATACGCATGATTTTATCAGAACCGGTCAGATCGATTCAAAATTCGGCTTTGCGCTGGAAACCGGTGAGGCCATGCAGGCGGTCAAAAAAGCGCTGACCATGGCAAATCTTAAACCGGTCGGTATCCACTGCCATATCGGCTCCCAGATTTTCGACATTGATCCGTTTGAACTGGCGGCCAAAGTCATGCTTGACTTTATCGCTCAGGTAAAAGCGGAAACCGGCACGGAACTCGGCGTGCTGAATCTTGGCGGCGGCTTTGGCATTAAGTACCTGCAAACCGACCGGCCGCGGCCGTTTGCGGATTATATGAAAAAAGTGTCTGTAGTCGTTAAAGAATATTCCGCAGAACTGGGGCTGAAAATGCCTTATGTTTTGATCGAGCCCGGCAGGTCCATTGTCGGCGCGTCCGGGATTACGCTATACACCGTGGGGGCTGTAAAAAAAATACCGGATGTCCGTACCTATATTTCCGTGGACGGCGGCATGGGGGACAATCCCCGTTACATCCTTTATCAGGCACAGTATGAAATTATCTGCGCCAATAAGGCAAGCGCGCCAAGGGAATGTACGGCTACCATTGCCGGCAAATGCTGCGAGAGCGGCGATTTGATACAGGAAGGGACATCCGTACAGCGCGTTGAACCCGGCGACATACTCGCGGTCCTTTCCACCGGGGCATACAACTATTCCATGGCATCCAACTACAACCGCATCCCCCGCCCGCCGGTGGTTTTTGTCAAAGACGGCGAAGCACGGTTGGTTATAAAACGCGAAAGTTACGAAGATTTGGCGAAAAATGATATTTAAAATCGGTTGGGCAGTGTGACATCGTTTCTCCTATTGCTTCTCCATTGCTTCTCAATCGTCTCCAATGCTTCTCTAACATTCAAAACGGAGGTCAACATGGACAACAAACCTATTGTTAAAACAATCGCGCCGGGTGTGCGCTTGTGCGCGCTGCAAACTGACCGTTTTAAAACTGGCTGCGTTTCTTTTTCCATGGCGCTGCCCATGGACGGCAACCTGGCGGCAAATGCGGTTCTGCCGTATATCCTGCACCGGTCCTGCCGCAAATATCCAGATTTTTCCGTACTCAACGCCCGCTTGGCGGAACTGTATGGCGCGGTGCTGACCGCCGGTGTGTCAAAACTGGGGGAAGCGCAATTGTTGACACTCAGTCTGACAGCGATTGACGACCGGTTTGCACTAACCGGTGAAAGCATCGCGCAGCACTGTGCCGAACTGCTGTTTGACTTAATCTTCGACCCGGATATTCAGACGGACAGCTTTTCGGATGCCGCCGTTCAACGGGAAAAAAGGCTTTTGATTGAGCGGATGGAAAGCGAATTGAATGACAAGCGCGTTTATGCTCTTCGCCGCTGCGAAGCGTTGATGTGCGCGGGCGAAAAATACGGCTTAAGCAAGTACGGCACAAAAGAAGAAATTGAAGCCCTGACAGGTATAAAGATATTTGCGGCGTGGCAAAACATGCTCAAAACAGCCGTTGTTCAGATTGATATGGCCGGCACCGGCGCGGATGGGCGCATCGCGGAAGCTTTGCAGCTGCAATTCGCCGGTATTGAACGAAGTCCGGCGCACATCAAAACCGAATTCATAAAGACGGCAAAAGAACCGCGCAGAATAGAAGAAAAGATGCCGGTGAAACAGGGCAAGCTGGTGCTGGGTTTCCGGGCGGGTATGGAAGACGCGCTGGATGATGTTACCGCCGCAAAGGTGATGACGGACATTTTCGGCGGGGGCACCTATTCCAAACTGTTCGCGAATGTGCGGGAAAAAATGAGTTTGTGTTATTACTGCTCCGCAAGGCTGACGCACCAAAAAGGCGTTATTTTTGTACAGAGCGGGATTGAAAGCGACAAAGAAGAATTGGCAACGCAGGCGATATTGCAGCAGCTTGACGCCGTAAAAGCCGGTGATGTTGAAGACAGCGATCTGATAGCTTCTAAAATGTCGATATGCGACCATCTGCGCAGTGTGGAGGATTCCCCGGAGGATTTGGTTGTATGGTATGCCTCCCAAATTCTGAAACCGGACATTATCACCCCGCGGCAGGAGGCGGAAAAGATAGAACAGATAACGATGGAGCAGGTTGTCAACGCAGCTCAGCGGGTAACGCTGGACACCGTTTACATGCTAACGGGTACAGGGGAGGGAACCGGGGATGAAGATTGAAGAAATCCGCAACGCGGCGCTGAATGAAACTTACTATAAGATAAAACATTCCTCGGGATTAACCATTTTGGTATTGCCCAAAGCCGGTTATTCATCCTCTTACGCTGTTTTTGCCGCCAAATACGGCTCGATTGACAATAAAATATCACTGCCGGACGGCACTTTTTCGGCTATACCGGAAGGTACCGCGCACTTTTTGGAGCATAAGCTGTTTGAAAGTGAAGAGCTTGCCGCATTCGAGCGGTTTGCGAAAACCGGCGCGAGCGCCAACGCGTATACAAGTTTCGACCGGACCGGTTATCTTTTTTCTTGCACCGGCAACTTTAAGGAGTCGCTTGAGATTTTGCTGGATTTTGTTCAAAAACCCTATTTTACGCAAGAAACCGTGGAAAAGGAGCAGGGTATCATCGGGCAGGAAATAACGATGTATAAAGATGTACCCGACTGGGAGGTGCTGTTCAACCTTCTCCGATCCCTGTATCAAGTCAATCCCGTTCGAATCGATATCGCGGGTACGCAGGAGTCCATCGCGCAAATCACAGCAAAGCTGCTCTATGACTGCTACAACTCTTTTTATAATTTGAACAATATGGTCCTCGCCGTTTCCGGCAATGCCGATGTTGCCGATGTGCTGGAAGTAGCAGACCGGATTTTAAAACCGGCAACGGGCGGCGCGGTAGTAAGAGATTTTGTACCGGAACCGCCGGAACCTTTAACCGGTTACATTGAAGAAAAACTTGCCGTCAGCGCGCCGCTGTTTATGCTGGGGTTTAAGGAGCCGGTTCAAACACCGGTGCGCACAACACAGGAGCGCCTGGGCGCGCACATTTTACTTGATATCATTGCGGGCAAAGCATCACCGCTGTATAAAAGGCTTATAGATGCCGAACTGATCAATGGCACCTTTTCTTTTGAATACTTTGAAGGCTATGGATATGCGTGTTCCATCTTTGGCGGGGAATCCAAAGACCCGCAGGCGGTTGCGCAAGCGATTAAAGATGAAATAAATCTCTTGAAAACAGAAAAGGTGGATAAACAAAGCTTTGAACGCACCAGAAGGAAGCTTTACGGCAGGCTTATCATGATGTATAATGATGTGGACGAACTCGCCAATGAGCTTGCCGCAACATTTTTTACAGGCAACGGGCTGTTTGATGATATTAATGAATGTAAAGCTATAGACCTTGACAGCATAAACGCCCGACTTGACGGTATATTGATCGAATCAAGCTCGGTTCTTTCCGTAATCCTGCCGGTATAAGCCAGCTTCAGGTTATAATAATGTGCAAGGGGAGAGTTGAATGAGCGATTTCACCGTGGTGTATTTCAAGGCGCTTGAAAGAGGGTTCAGCGTTCCGTCTGTTTTAGCGGAGTTTTCTTTTTTGGGTTTGCAGTTATCCGTTAAATGGTACGGCGCAATCATCGCCTTCGGATTTTTGCTTGCCGTTCTGTTGGGCGGGCGCGGTGCCTATAAGTGGAAGATGAGTCTGGATAAAATGATCGATGTCCTGATTTACGGTACCATTCTCGGTATCATCGGCGCCAGAATGTACTATGTGATTGCGAATTGGTCTTTTTACAAAGATAATATTTCAAGCATATTCAGCGTTTGGGAAGGCGGGCTTGCCATTTACGGCGGGCTTATCGGCGGTATCATAGCAGCGTATTTGGTCTGCCGGTTTGAGAAGCTGAATTTTTACAACCTGTTGGATTTGTGCGCAATGAGTTTCCTTGTCGGGCAGGGGATCGGGCGCTGGGGTAATTACACAAACCAGGAGGTTTTCGGTACCAACACCAACCTGCCCTGGGGTATGTGGAGCCAAAAGACCGCCGATTTTATCAACTACAGCCAGGCGGAGCTTGCCGCGAAGGGTATATCGGTTGAGGCGGGTACCATGGCAGAAAAAGCCTATGTTCACCCGACCTTTTTGTACGAGTCCCTTTGGTGTCTGCTCGGGTTTGCCGTCTTGTTCTATATTTGCAAAAAACACCGCAAGTTCAGCGGTCAGATTATTTTGTGCTACGGTGTGTGGTACGGGGCCGGCAGGGCTGTTATTGAAAGCTTCCGGCTCGACGGCATTCCGCTGGCCGGTATCGGTTTAACGCTCAATCAGGTCCGCTCAATCGCTTTGGCGGTGGTCTGCGCCGTTTTACTGGCTGCCTTGCTGAATAAATACAAAAAGAACCCCAAACCGGTTGAGGGTGTGGATTTTTTCCCGCCGGAGGATAAGCCGAAGACCGGCAAAAAAACAGCACCGGCTGCAAAGCCGGTAAAAACCAAGGTTGCTGTTAATGCTGCCGGTAAAAACACCAAAGCCGAAGAACTGAAAGTGGACACGGTTGAAGTAAGCCCGGATGATGAGGCGACAGGTAATGATACCGAAACGCCTTCGGCGGAATAATGAATTGATTATATTTTAATGCGGAACGCATGCAATGCGTTCCCTGCAAGAAACGGATTGATGTAGATGTATCAAATCATTGACGGTAAAAAAGCAGCCGCGCAGGTGTTGGACAGAGTCGCGCAGGATGTCACCGAAATCGAGCGGCAGGGGCACCGGGTCGCGCTGGCTGTCATTATTGTCGGGGACAATTCCGCTTCGCGCGTTTATGTGGACAACAAAAAGAAGGACTGCGCGCTTGCCGGTATAACATCCCATGAGTATGCGCTGCCGGCCGAAACCGGTCAAGCAGAACTGATGGCACTCATAGACGAACTGAATCACCGCGCGGATATCAACGGCATCCTCTGCCAGTTGCCTATTCCGAAGCACTTGGATGAAAAGGCGGTCCTTAACGCGATTTCACCCGGGAAGGATGTCGACGCGTTTCATCCCGTCAATGTGGGGCATATTATGCTCGGCGACTGCCTGCTTTTACCTTGCACCCCCGCGGGTGTGATGGAGCTTTTACATGCCTACGGCATTCAAATTGCCGGCAAACACTGTGTGGTAGTCGGCCGCAGCAACATCGTGGGAAAACCCATGGCGATGCTCATGCTCAAAGAAAACGCAACGGTAACAATCTGCCATTCCAAAACCGTCGATTTGCCGTCTATCACCGGGCAGGCGGATATTTTAATAGCGGCAGCCGGCATATCAAAGTTTATCACCGCCGATATGGTAAAAGAAGGCGCGGTTGTCATTGATGTCGGTATGAACCGTGACGAAAACGGCAAGCTTTGCGGTGATGTCGATTTCGATTCCGTTGCGCCGAAAACTGCCGCGATAACGCCCGTTCCCGGCGGCGTGGGGCCGATGACGCGGGCGATGCTGCTGCAAAACACAATAACCGCGGCAAAAAATCAATACAAACTGCAATAAAAAATTATATTTGACAAGCCTTGACGATTATGTTACAATTTTTCACGCCGCTTATTTCGGGCGGCGCCGGTAAAAGGCGCCAAAAGCGGGCATGCGCCCCGCCCTCAATAGCGAGTCTTAACAAAAAGGCAGGTTTTCCGTTCCATGTACGCAATTATCGAAACCGGCGGCAAGCAGTATAAGGTAGAAGCGGGCGATTCCGTGTATATCGAAAAGCTTGAAGTCGCGGCAGAAGACGAAATAACCTTTGACAAGGTTATCGCAGTCGGCAAAGACGGCGCATCCACATTCGGCAATCCTTATATCGCGGGCGCGACCGTTACGGCAAAAGTGCTCAAAAACGGCAAGGCAAAAAAGGTGATTGTTTTCACCTACAAATCCAAGAAAAACGAGAAGCGCAAAAAGGGCCACAGGCAGCCTTACACCAAGGTTGAGATCTCAGCGATTAACGCGTAAACATATGGTTAAGGTAAAAATCCTCAAGCATGAAGGCATCATCAGGGGCTTTCGTATCGGCGGTCACGCGGGTTGCGGCACAGCAGGCAAGGATATCGTCTGCGCGGCAGTTTCCTCGGCAGCCTATCTGGTTGCAAACACCATCACGGAAGTTATGAGGATTGAAGCGGACACACAAGTTGACGAGGCTTTGATGCACCTGACACTTACAAAAGAGCAGGCAGTCAAAGCGCAGGATTTATTGAGAGGCTTTGAACATCAAATGCGGGAGCTTGAAAAAGCTCACAGGAAAAACATTAAAGTAATATACGGAGGCGTTTAAAAATGCTTAAAATCAACATTCAGCTTTTTGCTCATAAAAAAGGAATGGGCTCCACCCGCAACGGCCGCGATTCCGAGTCCAAAAGACTTGGCGTTAAAAGGGCGGACGGCCAGTTCGTGCTTGCGGGCAATGTGCTTGTCAGGCAGCGCGGCACACATTTTCATCCGGGCAACAATGTCGGCATTGGTTCGGACGATACGCTTTTTGCCCTTGTTGACGGCAAAGTCAAATTTGAGCGTAAAGACAAGGCTCGCAAAAAAGTCAGCGTCTACGCGGTAGAATCATAACAGCAAACGGGCGGGTAATAACCCGCCCGATATTTTTGAGCCGAACCTGCCAAGGCTTCCCGCTTTGGCGGGTTCTTTATTGTCCTGCTCCGTAAGACCCATACGGGATGTCGGGGCGCCATCCCCTACATTGGTACGGACCAACGCTTACAGTAAAAACAATTCTTTGGCATTGTCTAATAAAATCCGCTTTGCAATATACTTGGCATATTCCATGTCGATTGCGCCGTCATCAATCATTTTCGCAAGCGCGTTCGAAAGTGCGTGTTCCATCGCCAGCAGCGCGCCGTAACTGTCTTCCGGCATCCAGGCGTCATCCCCCCAGGTGAAGCGGTGGGCGTCGGCAATCTCCAACGACTCAATCAGATACCGCGTTGCCGCGGCGGTTGAAAGGTAGGGGATCCAACAGGTGTCCGAATATACATTTTTAAACTGCATCAACAGAGCGTAAGTATCCGCAAACCAGGGGAAACCGCCGTGCAACAGGTGAAACTTTGTGTCAGGATTGCGCTCGATGAGTGTCTGCAGCTGCATCGGATTTGTCGCGCGGCACTGCCCCATACCGGTATGAATCTGGAGCGGTAAATCGCTTGCGGCGGCTGCCTTGGCTATCGCGAACATCACCACATCGCCGAAGTCCAGAAGTTCCCTTTGGGTGGCGTTCGGGTTATTAAACGCTTTTGCGCCTTTGCCGATGTCGGTGTTTTCAAAATTGAGCGGGCGCTCATACGCGATAGCAACCTTCAGCGCAACGCTTCCCTGTTGCTTTGCTTTCGCCACGGCAAGGGTTATCTGTTCGAGATAATCCGGTAAAGTTTTCACGCTGCCTTTCTTAAACAGGGAATATGCGAAAAAGCCGTTCGGTTCCGGCTTGTCTTTTACCCATCCTGAGAAAAAGCAGTCGCACCGGAAAGACGGAGCGAACAAATCCGGATGACCGAGGTTATATCCGGGGTCGGTTTGCCGGTCGTTGATAATTTTGTCAAACCGGCAATCCGTTCGCAGGATATCCAGATGCCGGCTGCTGTTTGCTGCATAAGCGTCCTTTATTGCCTCGTCAAGCAGCATGGCTGTTTTACCGGTGAAAGGGATTCCGTACAGCTGTTCCAACGCCTCAAAAAGCCAGCGGAAAAAGCTGTTGCAGCGGTATTGGTTGATGTATTCGTCAAGCAAAACCGAATCGTTCAATTCGGGCGGAGCGGCTGTCCAACTGGAGTAACAATTCTGTAAAAGCTTTGCTAAATCCAGCCCAGCATATAAATCATCCGGCAGATGATGACTGTGGGTGGAGATAACACGCAGGGAGCGGATGTACTCGAGTATTTCAAGTTGACTGTCGGTCATCATATAATCCTTTCCGGTTGAGCAGTTGGTGAGCGATCGCTGAGAATCGTTGAACAATCGTAAAACAATCGTTAACCCATTGCTAACCTACTGTTCAGCCATTGCTCATATTCAGGTTAAGCCGCTGACCACTAACCACTAAAAATCTGCCACTTTTTTAATGCCATACATTATCCTTCACCAGTTGCACCAGTTCCTCCGCTGTGACCAGCTCAATATGGTCATCCAGCATGGAAACGAGGGCATTAAGCTCTTCAATGCTCGTAGACCATGGATGAACATTCAAATAGGTGTAGCCTTTTTGCGTATTGATGCTCACGGGCAGAGCATTTACTTCGGCGGCAAAATTTTTAATCCACTCACGCTTTGCGCTTTCATT
>CAYUWQ010000015.1:18978-21493 GCA_964448455.1 uncultured Eubacteriales bacterium
ATCCATGCGCGTTTTTCACTTTCGTCGTCGTCCCCCAAATACCAGAACGAAAGTCCGCAGCTGATGAACGGTTTTTTGCCGCACCAATAGATTTTGCCGCCAAGCCCCTGGTATATAAAACTGCTTTGAATGATCCCGCCATCGATGTTTTCATTCTTGGCAAAGTATTCCAAAGATGGCTTCAACGCCGTCTGTTCCCAAATCAATTTATTGCCGTTAATATTATCGAGCAGGGCGATAATCTTCATATCCGATTTGTCCATCTCATACCCGGTATAATTCACAAAGTTGTTGAGGAATTTGGCAGGGTAGCGGGATGGATTGATGTACCCGATGCCGGAAACACCGCAGACAAAGTTGTCGTTTTCGCTTGCCGTCGCGTACACCCTCTTCATCACGCCCGGTTCGAGTTCGGCGGCAATCGGCGGGGCTGTCCAGCTCATTTTATAAGAGGTATCCAGTGCCTGCCGTCTGCCGAAGTGGCTGTTCGCGAACGAAAACCCGCCTTCGAACCATTGCAGATTATCGCCGTCACTCATTACAATTGCCACATAATGCTTTGTTTTATCGGCAGTCATCTGCCGGGCGGTATTTTTTTGCGTGATGGGTTCATCGGTTTTGACGCTTGCCGAAAAACTCAAATTCATGCAGAAGTCGGATGCGATAACATTTAACCCGTAGGCCGACGCCCGTTCAACATAGGTGCCTTCGTCTGTTGTCCAGCCGAACAGCATAGAGTTGCCCCGTGTGCCGGCGAACACCTCATTGCGGAATGCCACGCCGGCCGTATCCTTTTCGTCAACAAAAAGGCAGGGTGCTTTAATCGCGATGCTGTAATCCCTGGTGAAAATATTCCCCGGGTTTTGGTGTAGAACAAAGGTGTTGTTCAACCGGTCTTTATACTCCGCAAAAACGTCGGATTGTGTTGCGGTAAACTCGCCGTTTGACTTGACGGTTAAATCTCGCTTCATTACCAATCCATGTTCAATGGCCGTTGCCGAAACGGCGGCATCTACAATCAGCCACCGCTCAACACCGCTGATGGTCGCTGCCATATTGACAGTCGGATTGCCGCCCCTTTCATACATGATAAAGCCGTTGTCGGCAAGGTAGTTTTTGCATTGTTCGATCAGCGCCCATGGGTCATTAAAATAGACAGGCGTGATATCCGGGTTGGCACTCAAGAAGTCATTGGCAAACACAATCCGATTGGCATCGTAGATATATATCTTTGCCTGTGTTTGCGCAACAACGCCCTGCAGTGAGGTTATCATCGGATAGGTGTTGTCGTTGAGACAGCCCCTGTCTATCAGATAGATTTCATCCCGGGGCGGCGCGATGGTCTGCGGCAAAAAGTTCACAACATCTTCTCCCTCGGCAAAAATGTATTTTTCAAAGTTATACCAGGTTTGCGCGATGCTTGAAACGCTGACAAAAAAAGCCAGAATCCAAGGGATAACAACCTTGGTTAATGTATCTCTGATTTTAGTCATTGTGTTGCTCCTTATTTGTTTTTCGGCGCTTTGTTGATATTACAAACCTGCTGCTTGGAAGCCGGCCGTTTGAGCCGCTTTTTCCTCCGGCCAACTTGCGGGCGTTCCCTTTTGTTGTTTAGCAAGCAGGTTCATCGCCGCACTGTGTACAATGCCATGACCGCCGTGGAATATGGTGACCCGTGTATTGCCGGATGTTTTTCGAAATACAGGCCGACACGCGCCGTAAAGCGCGTCACTGCACGCCGCCTGGGAAGGAGGATTCAGCGTTCTGTAAAATTCCGCAATAACTGTATCCGGTATTCTGTCTCCGGGGTCAGCCGCTGCGTTAAACGCGTTGAGCGAATGGGTGAACGGTACACTGCCTTCACGGCCGTCGAAAAGTCCGCCGTTTATGTCCAGCATAAAAGGCACCGGCCATGTCAGGCAGGAAGACGCGCTTCTTTTTTGGCATTCCAGCCACGCGTCTGAGCCTTGCAGCGGCATTCCGCCGGTGCAAAGCTCCACCATTTTCGCATATCTTTCATATTTGGGGTTGTTTGAGCACTCCCGCCACCAAACCTCCAGGTCAAAGATGGGCACCCACGCGGTTACGCCTGCCCAAATTTCCGGCAGAAGCGCGGCCGCCAGCAGCGCCATATGCCCGCCGCCGGATACCCCGGCGAGATATATCCTTGAGCTATCCACGGCGCAAAGTGTTTTGGCAAACGCAACGGCATCGGCAATATCCGAAACGGCCTTGGCGGAACCCATCGCGTCCGGTGAGATGTTTGCCCCGCGGAAATCGGGGAACGCGAGCGCCCAGTCGTTTGCCTCGCACCACCGCAGATAGGCCTCCGCGCCTTTTTCGGCCAAATAGTTGTTGCTCCAGGTGTGCAGGGCAACCAAAAGCGGCTTTCTTGCCCCGCTGCCGGAGTCATAAAAAAGCATATGCTGCTCGGAGTTGTCCGCCGTGGCGGTGAAGGCAACATCAATCATTTTATTGTACGCGCCGTCCGGCATATGGTTTCCTCCGCTGCGGT
>CAYUWQ010000016.1:0-7558 GCA_964448455.1 uncultured Eubacteriales bacterium
AAGGAGCAAAACAATGCGCATGTACGACATCATCAAGGCAAAGCGGGACGGTTCTTTTCTGTCCACCGAAGAAATCAATCATTTTGTGGAAGGCTGCACAACGGGGGATATTCCGGACTACCAGCTTTCCGCGCTGCTTATGGCGATTTATTTTAAAGGCATGAATCCGCGCGAGACGACAGACCTGACCATGGCGATGGTGAATTCCGGTGAAACCGTTGATTTATCCGCCATTGAAGGCGTCAAAGTGGACAAGCATTCCACCGGCGGGGTAGGGGATAAGACCACCCTTGTCGTCGCGCCGATTGTTGCCGCCTGCGGGGTCAAGGTTGCTAAAATGTCCGGCCGGGGGCTCGGTCATACAGGCGGTACGGTGGACAAGCTGGAATCCATCCCCGGGTTTAAAACGAGCCTTGACCGCGAAGTGTTTATTGAGATTGTCAACCGCACCGGCTTATGTGTTATCGGTCAGTCGGGTGATTTTGCGCCCGCGGACAAAAAAATCTATGCCCTGCGGGATGTGACGGCTACCATAGAATCCATTCCGCTCATCGCTTCCAGCATCATGAGCAAAAAAATAGCCGCCGGGTCAGACCGTATTCTACTGGATGTTAAAGTGGGCAGCGGGTCATTTATGAAGACTCTTGACGACGCAAAAGCCCTGGCGCAAACCATGGTGTCTATCGGCGAAGGCTTAGGCCGCAGAACGGTCGCGCTGATAACCAACATGGATGTACCCCTCGGCTGCGCTATCGGCAATTCGCTGGAAGTGATTGAAGCGGTTAATACACTCAAAGGCATCGGCCCCGGGGATTTGACAGAAATCTGCATTGTGCTGGCCGCCAATATGCTTTATATTGCGGATAAAGGCACGCTGGACGAATGCAAATCGCTCGCTAAACAGGCGCTTTTCAGCGGCGCGGCGCTTGAATGCCTGAAAAAGATGGTAACCGCCCAGGGCGGGGACGCATCCTTCATAGATGACACAACCAAGTTCGGCACAGCCCGGTATTTTCGCACCGTTACGGCGCGCAAAGACGGTTATATCACCAAAATGAACACCGAAAACTGCGGGATTGCGTCTGTCCTGCTCGGCGCCGGCCGGGCGGAAAAAGACGACAGCATTGATAGTGCCGCCGGCATTATGCTCGAAAACAAGATTGGCGCGCGGGTACAGCGCGGGGACCCGTTTGCTACGCTGTATGCCGAAAGGGAAGAACTGTTTGACGCGGCGGCGGAGGAGTTTCTCGGCGCGATTGAAATCGGGGATGAACCGCCGGAGGAAACGAAAATACTGCTCGGCAGGGTGGAGAACTGAACGGCAAGTAAAGGAACCAAATCAATGACAAGAACCATAAAAAAGATTGTAACCGGCTCAATTCAATATGACGGCGCGGGGGTTAAACTGGTCCGCGTCATCGGCAACTCGACCGTTGAGGATTTTGACCCGTTTTTAATGCTTGACGCGTTTGACTCCGAAGACCCCGAGGATTACATCAAAGGGTTCCCGTGGCATCCTCATCGCGGGATAGAGACGGTAACCTATCTGATTCATGGCGACATTGAACACGGCGACAGCATCGGAAATAGCGGAAGTATTTTGGACGGCTGCTGCCAATGGATGACTGCCGGCAGCGGTATTATGCACCAGGAAATGCCGAAACCAGCCGACAGAATGCTGGGCGTTCAGCTTTGGCTGAATCTGCCGGCTAAAGACAAAATGACATTTCCGCAATACCGCGACATCAAAGCGGATATGGTGCCCACCGTTACAGAAGAAGGCGTTAAGGTCCGTGTCGTTTCCGGCAAATACAAAGAAACCGCCGGTCCGGTGAGCGGCGATTATGTGAAAACGCTGTTTTTGGATGTTGATATGCAGCCCGGCATTCAGTGGAAACTCAAGACCAATCCGGACGACACGCTGTTTATTTACATCATTGACGGCGAAGGCAGGTTTGAGGAATCAAGCCGGGATAGACTCACACGAAGGCGCGCGGTGCTTTTTAACAGCGGGGATGAGTTCTTTGCCGCCGCAGGGAAAGAGGGGATCAGGTTCTTGCTTTTTTCGGCGAAAGCCATCAAGGAGCCGGTCGCGTGGGGCGGGCCGATTGTGATGAATACCAGGGAAGAGCTTGACTTGGCATTTCAGGAATTAAGAAACGGGTCATTTATCAAGAGTCAATAAGCGTAAACATTACAGACAATAAAAAAGCGGAAAGTTGATTTTCATCAGCCTTCCGCTTTATTTTTCTTCGATTAAGCTTAGTATCTCCCGTAATTCTGTATCGCCGCCATGACCGTGCGCATACTCGTTAAGAGCGAGCCGTTGTTGATGGAACCGGCGGTTTTTAGGTCCACGCCGCGGATGTCATCCTCGCGCGCCATTTCACAATCCCTTTTCACTTCGGCAATGATTTTTTCCTCATCGTTGCTCATGAAGGTAAAAGGTGCGAGCTGACCGTCTATTTTCGTGTTCTTCATATATTTTCTGATATCCGAAATCATGACGGTCGGTCCGAAATTGCATTCGTTAATGCCGACTTTTGCCAATAAGGGCAGCAGGTGTCCCATCGCGGAATCCGAGTGCTGGTAACGGTCATCCTCCGGCAGAGGCGATGTTTTTTCAAACACCTTTTTCAATATGGGGTAACCGAAAAGTTCATACAAATCGGGCGTCAGCAGGCAGCAGTTGTCATCGGCAAAACTGAAGCCGTGGGGAAAGTTTTCCTGTGTATATCCGGCCTCCTCAATGAAAATGTCAAAATAGCCGATTATGATTTTGCTGATTGTTTCGCTGAACCGTTTTGCCAATTCCGGCTCGTCATAAATTAAAAATATAAGATTTTCGGTTCCGAAAACAGAGGTTGCCAATGTAACGGGACCGCGTACGCCATGAAACAAAGAGGGCTTTTTACCGTATTTTTCAAATAGCCGTTTCTTTTCGCTCTCCCAATTGTCCGGCAGAATAAAACCGCGCAAATCCATCGTATCAATCTTGTCAAGCAGTTTTTCAAGTTCCTTGGGTGTCTCACAGTTGCCCTTTAGCCATTCGGAGTTGCCGTCAAACAGATATTCACCGCCGAAAACCTCGCCGATTCTGCGGATTGGCGGAAAATTTTCCTCGGGCGGCGGAATATACTCGGCAAGCAAATCCCTGCCGACGATTTTTCGTGCCTTTTCGTTGTATCGTTTGTTAAGTTCCATCCGCCGTTCGCGCGGGATATCGCCCCATGGGTTGCCTTCTTCGCCGAGTTCCGCGAAAACACATTCGCTGCTCATACGGATGCCCAAGGCCACCTGCGGAGCCGCTTTACTAAAGCATCTGTCTTCATGGGCAAATTCGTCATCTGCCCAAAACTGTTCAATATCCAAATCGAGCATTGCGTTCCTCCGTTTTGTTTGTATGCGGACAGTATTATCAGTCTTTGATGGTTGTTTTAAGTGACTCGACTATTTCTTTGGTATCCCTCGCGATAACGAGTTCTTCGTTGGTGGGGATCACATAGATTCTAACCTTAGATTCGGGTGTGGAAAGCTCGCCCTCTTTGCCTCTGACGTACTTTTTATTCATCGTTTCGTCAATCTTAATCCCCATAAACGAAAGGTTTTTGCATACGCTTGCTCTCAGGTCGGTAGTGTTTTCCCCGATACCGCCGGTAAATACGATGGCGTCTACGCCGTCCATTGCTGCCGCATAGCTGCCGACAAACTTGCGTATTTGGTAACGCTGCATTTTACGTGAAATAGCGGCTCTTTCGTTGCCGGCTAATTCGGCCGCTTTTATGTCCCGGTCATCGCTCGAAACGCCTGAAATGCCCAGCATACCGGATTTTTTATTGAGTACATTGTCTGTTTCGTCCGGTGTCCAGCCTTCTTTTTGCTGCAGATAGAGTACGGCGGAAGGGTCGACGCCACCGCTTCGTGTGCCCATGATGAATCCATCCAATGGGGTTAATCCCATGCTTGTGTCTAAAACCTTGCCATGCATAACGGCGGCAATTGAGCAGCCGTTGCCCAAATGACAGGTGATTATTTTTAAATCTTTACTATCCTTGCCCATCAACTCGGCACAGCGCTGGCTGACGAAACGGTGTGAGGTACCGTGGAAGCCGTAACGGCGGATTTTATATTTTTCATAATATTCGTAAGGGATATTAAAAAGATAAACTTCCGGAGGCATTGTTGAATGGAAAGCGTTGTCAAAAACTACAACTTCAGGCACTTCGTTGCCGAAAACATTTCGGCAGGCGTTAATGCCCTGAATATGCGCCGGGTTGTGCAGAGGAGCTAAATCGCTCAGGCTGTCTATGCCGGCAATAACTTCGTCTGTGACAAGAACGCTTTGATTAAACAATGAGCCGCCCTGAACAATCCGGTGCCCCACAGCAACAATTTCGGTAAGGCTGTCAATTACCTTGCACTCACCTTGGGTTAAGGCTTTCTTAACTTCCAAAAAAGCCGCTGTATGGTCGTTCAGTTTTACCTCATATTGAAATGTAAGTCCTTTTGAGGTTGAGCCGCTGATTTTGCCGTCTAGTCCTATTCTTTCACATACGCCTTTTGCCAGGATTTTTTCGTGCGCCATGCTAATCAATTGATACTTCAATGATGAACTTCCGGCATTGATAACAAGAATTTTCAATTTTTCTGCCTCCGTTGATATATTTAACTTGAATCCCTAACATAACTAATATATTATATATAGGTGTAACCGATAATTCAAGGATTATTTATACCTGAAAACAAAAATTTGAAAAGGAGATTCACAATGAAAGAAATATTCACATCTGTTCCAAAAATAAAATATGAAGGCGCCGGCTCAAAAAATCCTTTGGCATTCCGCTTTTACAACCCGGAAGAGGTTGTAAACGGCAAAACCATGCGCGAACAAATGAAGTTCGCCGTGTCCTATTGGCACACCCTTTGCGGCGAAGGGTCCGACATGTTCGGCCCCGGCACAGTTGATAAGAGCTTTGGCAGCGAAGACGCGATGGATATTGCAAAAAACAAGGCCTATGCCTGCTTTGAGATTTTGGACAAGCTTTCTATCGACTATTTTTGTTTCCATGACCGTGACATCGCGCCGGAAGGCAAAACACTCGCTGAAACAAATGCCCGGTTGGACGAAATCGTTCCGGTTATCGAAGAGCTGATGAAAAAAAGCGGCAAAAAGCTTCTCTGGGGTACCGCTAACTGCTTCAGCAACCCGCGCTATATGCACGGCGCGGGCACAGCCTGCAATGCCGATGTGTTTGCTTTTGCGGCGGCGCAGATCAAAAAAGCACTTGAAATCACCGTCAGGTTGGGCGGTAACGGCTATGTGTTCTGGGGCGGCAGGGAAGGATATGATACACTGCTCAACACCGATATGGGCTTGGAGTTGGATAACCTGGCGCGCTTGATGCGCCTTGCCGTCGATTACGGCAGAAGCATCGGGTTTAAAGGGTATTTTTATATTGAACCAAAGCCAAAAGAACCGACCAAGCACCAGTATGATTTTGATGTGGCGACCGTGCTCGCTTTTCTGCGCAAATACGGGCTGGACAAAGATTTTAAGATGAATGTGGAAGCAAACCATGCGACACTTGCGCAGCACACCTTCCAGCATGAATTGTGTGTCGCCCGGTTGAATGATGCCTTCGGTTCCATTGACGCCAACCAGGGCGATTTGCTCCTTGGCTGGGATACGGACCAGTTCCCGACCAATGTTTATGAGACTACGCTTTGCATGCTTGAGGTAATAAAAGCCGGCGGCTTTGTGCACGGCGGACTCAACTTTGACGCCAAGGCGCGCAGAGGTTCCTTCACGCATGAAGATATCTTCCATGCCTATATCGCCGGGATGGACGCCTTCGCGCTCGGCTTGCGCATCGCCTCAAAGATTATTGCGGACGGCCGGCTGGACAGCTTTGTCCAAAACCGTTACGCCAGCTACAAAACCGGCATCGGCGCAGATATTGTCGCGGGTAAAGCAACAATGGAAGACTTGGAAAAATATGCCCTCACCAAAGGCGATGTTGTTGATACGCTTGCAAGCGGCAAGCAGGAGTACCTGGAAAACATTATGAATTCCATCATGTTTAATTAAGAATATCTCGGCGGAAGGAGGAGCATATGAAACATTTAATCGGCATTGATATCGGCACTTCCGGTACAAAGACCGTTCTCTTTACACAAGCCGGGGCGGTTGTTGCCTCCGCGGCAGTCGAGTACCCGCTCTATCAGCCGCAAAACGGCTATGCCGAGCAGGACCCGGCCGATTGGTGGAGGGCGACGGTTTCTTCCATTAAAGCTGTTTTGCAAAAAAGCGGTGTCGATAAAGCAAGCATCGCCGGCATCGGACTATCCGGGCAAATGCACGGGCTTGTGATGCTCGGTAAAGACGGCGAAGTGCTGCGCCGCTCCATTATTTGGTGCGACCAGCGAACAGCCAATGAATGCGAAGAAATAACGAAAAGGGTGGGCAAGGAGCGGCTGATTGAAATCACCGCCAACCCGGCCTTAACCGGTTTCACCGCATCCAAAATACTGTGGGTGCGCAACAATGAGCCGGAAATCTATGAAAAATGCCGGCATATTCTTTTGCCCAAGGACTATATCCGTTATATGCTCACGGGCGAATTCGCCACAGAGGTTTCGGACGCCTCCGGCATGCAGATTCTTGATGTGCCGAACCGCTGCTGGTCGGATGAAGTGCTCGGAAAACTGGACATTGACAAGGGGCTTTTAGGCAAAGTTTATGAATCACCGGAAATCACGGGCAAAATTTCACTTTCCGCGGCAGAGCTCACGGGGCTCAAAGCGGGCACCGTCGTTGTCGGCGGCGCGGGCGACAACGCGGCGGCGGCAGTCGGTACGGGTGTGGTGGAAGACGGTAAAGCGTTTACAACCATCGGAACAAGCGGCGTTGTCTTTGCTCACACATCGGATATTTCAATCGATTTTAAAGGCAGGGTGCATACCTTCTGCTGTGCCGTACCCGGCGCGTGGCATGTCATGGGTGTGACACAGGCCGCCGGGCTTTCCCGTAAATGGTTCCGGGACAACTTTTGCCAGGCGGAAATTGAAGCCGCTGCCGGCACTGAATGGGACAGCTATGATTTGATGGATATGAAGGCGGCATCATCGCCAATCGGCGCGAATCGTCTGCTTTATCTGCCTTACCTGATGGGGGAGCGCACACCGCATCTGGACGCGAACGCCCGGGGTGTCTTTTTCGGTTTGTCTGCCATGCATACAAAGAACGATTTGCTCCGTGCAGTTATCGAGGGCGTTTCCTATTCGCTCAAGGATTGCCTGACAGTGCTGGGGGAAATGAATATTGCCGTTGACAACATGGCAGCCTGCGGCGGCGGGAGCAAAAGCAGCCTGTGGCGGCAAATGCTCGCTGACATATACGGCTGTCCGGTGAAAACCATCGCATCCAAAGAAGGTCCCGCGCTCGGCGTCGCGCTGCTTGCGGCGGTTGGAGCCGGTATTTACGAAAGTGTCCCGCAGGCCTGCGCGCAGGTGATTGAATACGGTTCTGCTCAGCAGCCTGTCGCGGCGAATACAAATG
>CAYUWQ010000016.1:7658-21359 GCA_964448455.1 uncultured Eubacteriales bacterium
TATTAAGGGAGGTTGTTTGTTGTGAAAAAACCGGCAATAAAACTCATTGCTGTTGTCATGAGTCTGATATTGCTTTTGACCGTTAACATCCCTTCACTGGCCGTTATGCCAAAACCCGGTCCCTGCTACGGGGATGCCGATACAAATGGTTTTGTGAATATCAACGATGCCGAATTAATATTGTTGGCTTCATTCGGTTTGACGGTTTTAAACAGTGACCAGCGTCTGCGGGCGGATATGAACAAAGATGGCAAAATCGGCATCGGCGACTTCTTTTTGGCATTGCAAACCGTTTTAGGTCTTCGCGCGCGGGAATATATGCCGGCGGTACCTGAAGACATTGAAGACCCGGAAACGGAGGAGTTCAAAATGGGGCAGTATGATCTGATTGTTTCATCACAAGGGAACGATACATGGTCCGGCAAGCTGCTTGAACCGAATGCGGAAGGTACGGATGGACCGCTTGCGACGCTCAATGCCGCAAAGGAAAAGCTGAAGCTGTTGGTAAATACAGACTTGGATTTGCGGGGGCTTACCGTATGGGTGCGCGGCGGCACTTACCGGCTGGAAAACACGCTTGCATTCACAGCGGATGATTTGGGTTGGTATACCTACAAGGCCTATCCGGGTGAAACACCGGTCGTCAGCGGCTCAACGGCTGTGAACGGTTGGCAAACAGAGACTGTGAACGGTATTGAAATGTGGACGGCGAATGTCGGTGCGCAGGGAGAAAATTGGTATTTCAACGCCCTTTATAACGGCGACAACAGCCTGCCCCGTTCGCGTTACCCGAAAACAGGTGAGCTTTCTGTTAAGTCAATCAACGAAGGCGAACGGCTATATCCGGAGAGTACCTATTTCAAGGGGGACACCTCTTTCAATGCGGAACCCTCCGACTTGCGGGATTTCAGCAATATTACGGATGTTGATGTCCGTATTTTGCATTACTGGAAAGATGAACTGATTCCGCTTGAAAGCTGCAATACCGCTACCGGTTATATAAAACTGAGCAAACCCACCAGCATGACCACTTCGCCGGATGACCGATATTTCTTTGAGAATGTCTTTGAGGCGCTTTCGGAACCGGGTGAGTGGTACCTGAAAAGGGATACAGGCAAGCTTTATTATATCCCGCTCGAATCCGACCAAATCGACACCACCGTTCTGCATGCGGGGTACCTTGAAACCATTATAACAATCAACGGCGTTAACGGCCTCGGCTTCAAAGGCATCACATTCCGGGATACGGGCTGGAATATTGTGCCCGTTGACTTGGAAAATTCGCAGGCTGCCTATGGTGTCGCACCGGCCATCCTGGCAACAAATTCTAACGAAATATCTTTTACCGGCTGTACACTTCAAAATATTGGTGCGTCGGGTATTAAGTTCGGTTACAATACAAAGACCTGTCTTGTGAAAGGCAGCCTGTTCCGGAATATCGGCGGAACCGCCATCTTTATTGAGGGGGCAAATGTTCAGCCGGAGGCAGCTGATATCACAAAAGACATCACCGTGACGGATAACCACATTTACAAATATGGCAGAATATTTAATAATGCAATCGGTGTTCTGCTCATTAATGCAAGAAACTGCGAGATTTCGCACAACGAGATTCATGACGGCTTCTATACCGGCATTTCCGCCGGCTGGGTATGGGGATATTCGTACAATGTGACTGATTACCTTAAAATATCCGACAATTTAATCTATGATATCGGTCAGGGTTGGCTGGCGGACATGGGCGGCATTTATACGCTGGGTATACAGCCGCATTCCGTTATCAGCGGCAATGTGGTGCACGATGTCGGCTGTTACGGCGGCGGCAGCGGTTATGGCGGCTGGGGCATTTATCTGGACGAAGGCACATCCTATATGACTGTTGAAAACAACATTGCCTACAACTGCTCTTCACAGGGCTTTCATCAGCATTACGGGCAGGATAATTTGGTGCAAAACAATATTTTCGCCATGAATGGCGAGGGACAAGTGCGGGTATCCAGAGAAGAAGACCACAACGAGATTTATCTGAAACGAAATATCATCGTCGGGGATAATTCGCCGATGTATACCAGTGTTGTAAAAGGCAAGTTCATTGATGACAGCAATATTTACTGGGACTATCAAAGAGGATGCATGGTGCTCAGCGGTGAGTCCACAAAGATCAAAGACCGGATTTATAAATTCGATATGCAGTGCAAGGGTTATTACAAAAACGGCGTTTATGCCGACCCATTGTTCGCGGATATTGAAAACCGTGATTTTACCCTATCACCCGATTCCCCCGCAATTGAAGCGGGCTTTGTACCGTGGGACTACAGACAAGCCGGGACGCAAACCGCATTTGACCTCTCTTGACTTTTTAGTTATCCCGAAAGGAAAGCAAATGATTGTTTCCGGAATTGTAGCGGAGTATAACCCGTTTCACCGCGGTCACGCTTATCAGCTTGAGCAAACGAAATCAGCGGGAGCGACGCATACCATTGCAGTGATGAGCGGCAATTTTGTGCAGCGCGGGGAACCTGCCATCGCCTTCAAACACGCGCGCGCAAAGGCGGCTGTTGAAAGCGGCGTTGATCTTGTCATCGAGCTGCCCGTGCCTTGGGCGTGCGCGGCGGCGATGACTTTCGCAAAGGGCGCTGTAAGTTTGCTCAATGCCCTGGGTTTTGTTGACTTATTAAGCTTTGGCAGCGAAAGCGGGGAGCTGAAAACCCTGCAAAATACCGCGCTTGCATTAGCTTCAGATAAGCTCAACAACGGTGCAATCGGCGATCAGATTGAAAAAGGAATGACTTTTGCCGCCGCAAGAGAATCCGCCGTCAGGGACATTTTCGGCGATACCGCGGCAAATGTGCTGAAAAATCCGAATGACACCCTTGCTGTTGAATATATCCGGGCGTTGAATGAATCCGGCTCAACCATCAAGCCTTTTGCGGTCAAACGCGTCGGCGCGGGTCATGACCGGGCAGGTTCGGTGAGCGGATACGCGTCCGCTTCGCAAATCCGTCAGAACATTTTGGCGGGGGACGACTTTGAGCAGCTGCTGCCGCCGTTTTCACTTGCTGTGACGCAAGAAGAGATTGCCGCCCAAAGAGCCCCCGCGTCTTACAGCCGGCTGGAAACGGCTGTTTTGGCTGTATTGCGGAGCATGACTGCCGCGGATATTGCCAAGGCGCCGGACATATCGGAAGGCATCGAAAACAGGATAATGGGTGCTGTACGCAAGGCGGTGACTTTAGAACAGCTGTTTGCCTTGGCAAAAACAAAAAGGTACACACACGCCAGAATTCGCCGTATCGTTATACAATCCTTCCTTGGTATCCGGGCAACGGACACTGCGGAGTTTCCGCCTTACATCCGGGTTCTCGGGGTCAGCAGCAGCGGCAGGGAGCTTTTGCGAATCGCGAGAAAAACAGCGATGCTGCCGGTAGTTATGAAAACCGCGGATATCACAAAAATGGACGAGCGATCTAAAAGAATATTTGCGCTTGAATGCAGGGCGGCGGATATTTTTGCTTTGTCCCTGCCAATACCGCTGCCGTGCGGGCTCGAACAAAAAGCAAATGTAGTAATGGAACAGAATGGAGATCGCCATGCGCCTTGAGATTATAGCGGAAAACAAGATCAACACGGTAAATGTTAATAAAGGAGACAACCTCCTTGAAACGCTCACAGGCCTTGGCTACGACATCAACGCCGTGTGCGGCGGCAACCGCAGTTGTTTTAAATGCAAGGTGAAAATAAGTTATCCGATTCCTAAGCCTTCACAGAGGGAAACAAAGGCGCTTGCGGCGGAAGAAATAGAGGCGGGTATACGCCTGGCGTGCGATTTTATATTGGCGGAGGACACAGGGGTCGAAATTTTGTCAAACGGAAAGATGGAAGTGCTGCAAGCCGCCTCCCAAAACGCAAACACTGCGAATACAAACGGAAAAGTCAGAGCGGTTATTGACATCGGCACGACGACATTAGTCGCCGCGCTTATTGACGAAAATGCCCGTGTTATCGGCACAGCCGGTGAAAAAAACAAGCAGGCGGCTTTTGGCGCGGATGTAATCGCCCGGGTAAAACATGTTGCCAACGGCGGACTTCAAGAGCTTCACCGCGTTGTCACCGTTCAACTCAGCGGGATGCTGAAAAACCTGCTTGATACCTATAAAATCGAAAAAATCGAGGATATAACCGTTGCCGGCAATACAGCAATGCTTCATCTTTTTTTTAACAGGGATTGTTCCGGCCTGGGTTTTTATCCCTACACGGCAGATTTTTTAGCAAGCCAAACGATAAACGGCTTGGCGTTGGGCTTGGGCGTTGATGCCCCTGTTCATTCTCTGCCTTGCATCGCAAGCTTTGCCGGTGCGGATTTGACCGCGGGTATTGTCAGCGAATACAAAGATACCGAAAAATATTCGCTGTTGATCGATTTGGGTACCAATGCCGAGGTTGCTCTTTTTAACGGCAAGCGTATTCTTGCCTCTTCCGCGGCAGCCGGACCGGCGTTTGAAGGCGCGAGCATTAAACAGGGGACAGGCGCGATTCCCGGCGCCATCTGTTCTTTTGAGCTTGTCAACGGGAATCCGAGAGTTAAAACAATCGGCAATAAAGTACCGGTCGGCATTTGCGGTTCGGGGCTTATTGATGTTGTTGCCGAGCTGTTAAAGAATAACATTGTTGAAGATACCGGCTATATGCTCACGGGCACAAGCTTTGATATCTGTGAAGAAGTCAGCATTTACGCCGAGGACATCAGGGAACTTCAGCTTGCCAAAGCGGCGATAGCGGCGGCGATCGATATGCTGATATTATCCGCAGGACTTACTGCGGAGGACATTGATCGCGTACTCATCAGCGGCGGTTTCGGCAGTTTTATCAACCCCGGCAACGCGGCGTTAATCGGTTTATTCCCCCCGGAACTGCGTAAAAAAACAGCCGCTGTCGGCAACAGCAGCCTGACGGGTGGTATTTTGTGCGCCGCGTACCCTGAAAAAATGGCGCTTGCCGAAAACATTGCGGCAAGCACGGAATATGTAGACTTGGCGAACAGCGTTGAATTCGCGGAAAGATATGTGGAACACATGATGTTCTAAAAGATCTCGCCGCTGCAACAATCATCCTCAACACCCGTAATCTTTACCCTGCAGATGATTCCAGCAGGCAATCCTGAACCGATAATCTTAACCGGTGTATAATTCCGCGTATAACCCTGCGCAACACCCTTGTCGAAGTCGCCTTCAACCAACACTTCGACGGTTAATCCAACTTGACTTTCCAAAAACCTATTTCGAATTTCCTGCGCGGCCGCCATCATGATGCGGCTGCGCTTCTCTTTTTCCGCCTTGGTGATTTGCGGCTTCATAACAGCCGCTATGGTGCCGGAGCGGGGCGAATAGGGGAACACATGCACTTTTTCAAACCTGATTTTCTTTACAAATTCCAGCGACTCGTAAAATTCGTCTTCGCTCTCAGTCGGGAACCCGACCATCACATCCGTTGTCAGCGTGCAGTCTGTAAAGCGCGCGCGCAGCTCTTTACACAGCGTTTCGTATTCCGCGGTCGTGTAATGCCTGTTCATGCGTTTCAAGGTTTCGTCGCAGCCGCTTTGCAGCGAAAGGTGAAACTGCGGGCACAACTTTGATTGTTTTCCCAGGCGCTCAATCATTTCGTCCGTAATGGTTTCCGGTTCCAACGACCCGAGGCGGACCCTTTTGATGCCGTCAAACGAACAGGCAAGTTCAACTGCGCCGCACAGGGTTTGGCCGATATCGCTCCCGTAAGCGGAAAGATTGATACCGACCAGCACAATTTCGACAAAACCGGCTTTTTCAAGGGATTCAAGCTCCGTTTTTAATTCAGCCGGCGGTTTTGAGCGTACCCTGCCGCGCGCAGTGGGAATAATGCAGTAGGAACAAAAACTGTCACAGCCGTCCTCAATCTTTACAACGGCTCTTGTTCGCTCTTTAAAACCTTTGATGCCACTGCCTGTAAAAACAGCATCTGCGGTGTGGGGTGTAATCTGTACCTGTCTGTTCCCGCAGGAAAAGTATTGTTCAAGCAGACGGAACAATTCATCATAGTCGCGGTTGCCCAGTATAATATCAGCTTCCGGCAGTTCATCTGCCGTGTTGGGAAATGCCTGCGGCATGCAGCCTGTGAGCACAACAACCGAGTCCGGGTGAAGCTTTTTGAACCTGCGTACAGCCTGCCTTGTTTTACGGTCACTTTCTGCCGTAACCGTGCAGGAGTTGACGACATACACATCCGCGTCCATATAATAGCCGACCGTTTCAAAACCCTTTGCGGCGAAATGCTCGGTTACAGCCTGTGTGTCATATTGGTTCACCTTGCAGCCTAAGGTGTAAAAAGCAATTTTCATCAATACCCTCATTTCCTTCAACGCGTATAATTATATCCCATCAGAACTGCGCATTCAACCATAAAATAAGCATTTCGGATTATTCAAGTATAAGAAAGCTTTCAGATAAATTAATTATGTTCAAATTGTTAAAATACCCCGTGCTCTATTGAAATAACCATTTATATGGGTTACAATGTTAACAATATTTCGACAAGGTTTACGGAGGAATGTCAGTTGCAGCTCGAACTCAATGAAAAGTATATACAGGGTTTTGTTTCACAGGAGTCTTTAACGGCGATTGAGCCGGAGGTCATGGCGGCTCACAACACGCTTCATTCCGGTACGGGTGAAGGCAGCGATTATTTAGGTTGGATGGATCTGCCTGTCCATTACGACAAAACAGAATTCGCGGCAGTAAAAGCCGCGGCTTCAAGGATAATAAAGAATTCCCAGGCGTTTGTTGTTATCGGTATCGGCGGCTCCTATCTGGGAGCCAGGGCAGCAATTGAGTTTATCAAATCGCAGGCGAACAATGAGTTCGACAAAGAAACGCCGGACATCTATTTCACCGGCAACTCAATGAGCGCTTCCGCACTCGCGGGAATTATTGAATTGTGCCGTGACAGGGACTTTGCCATCAATGTGATATCAAAATCCGGCACCACAACGGAACCGGCGGTTGCTTTCCGGGTACTCAGGGGACTGCTCATCAATAAATACGGCGCTGCCGAAGCGGCAAAAAGAATATTTGTTACCACGGACAAAGAGCGGGGAACCCTCAAGGAGTTTGCGGACAAAGAAGGTTATCAAACATTTGTTGTGCCCGACGATATCGGCGGCAGATACTCTGTTCTCACCGCTGTCGGATTGCTGCCTATCGCTGTTGCCGGCATTGACATTGACGCGCTCATGCAGGGCGCCGCGGATGCCAGAAAAGAATACCTGAATCCGGATTTTGCAAGCAATGCCTGTTACCGTTATGCCGCGATACGCAACATCATCTACCGCGGCGGCAAAAAGGTGGAAATGATCGTCAGCTATGAGCCCGCTTTTACCATGATGTGTGAATGGTTTAAACAGCTTTTCGGCGAGAGCGAAGGCAAAGACGGCAAGGGTATTTTTCCGTCATCAGCCATATTCTCCACCGATTTACACTCCATGGGCCAGTATATTCAGGAGGGCGAGCGGGTTTTATTTGAAACTTCCGTGGTGTTTGAACAGCCTAAGGTTGATGTCGGTATTGAAGTTGATCCGCAGGATATAGACGGACTTAACTTTCTGGCAGGCAAAACGCTCTCTTATATTAATAAAAAGGCGCTTGAGGGGACGGTGATTGCTCATTTTGACGGCGGTGTTCCCAATATTATTCTTAAAATGGAAAGAATGGACGAATACAATCTCGGCTGGCTGATTTATTTCTTTGAAAAAGCATGCGCGATTTCGGGCTATTTGCTTGGCGTGAACCCGTTTGATCAGCCCGGGGTTGAAAGTTACAAAAAAAATATGTTTGCGCTGCTGGGCAAACAAGGGTATGAAAAACTTCGCGCGGAGCTTGAAGAACGGCTCCAAAACTAAATAAAAAGGGGTAATTATCTTGATATCATTAATAATCGGCAAAAAAGGTTCCGGTAAAACAAAAAAGCTCATCGAACTGGTCAATAAAGCAGTGGAGAACTCAAAAGGCAATGTTGTTTGTATAGAAAAGGAAACCAAACTTACGCACGATGTCAACTACCGCGCGCGCCTGATTGCAACAGACCATTTCGGTATTTCGGGCTACGATTCATTTTTCGGGTTTCTGTGCGGCATTTGCGCCGGGGATTATGATATAACGGATATTTTCATTGATGCCACGCTTAAAATCGGCGGCAGGGATTATGCGCAGTTGGCCGCATTTTTTAAGCAGGTCAGCCGCTTGAGCAAAACGACCGACACGGACTTTGTGTTTACCGTTTCCGCGGATGAGGTTGAATTACCGGCTGAAATGTTCGAATATTGCAAAATTGTTTAATCGTAAAGGATTTTCTTGACAAATTGCGCCCTTTTATATATAATACTGGCTGCGCGTGTTTAGGGTGAACCATGTTAATTGAACTTGAATATATACTGAACAACAACGGTTCGGAATTTGTTTTCGATCATGAATTTGATCTGTCCGGGTACCAAACAGGCAGTTTCAAACCTTTTGCCGGGCTTGCAACAGTAACCGGCAGGGTGTTCAACAGCACAGGCATTGTGCGTATCAAAGCCAAAGCAGCCGCGCAGCTGCAAACGACTTGCGACCGCTGCGCGTGTGATGTCTCAAGGATATTGGAAGTCCCGGTGGAACACATCCTTGTAACAAGCCTCAATGATGAAGACAACGATGACTTCATTTTGCTTGACAAACCGCAGCTTGACCTGGATTTGCTCGCGGGGGAGGATATTTTCCTGGCTTTGCCGTCAAAAATACTGTGTTCGGGCAAATGCAAAGGTCTTTGCCAGCGGTGCGGCAAAAATCTCAACAACGGCCAATGCGGCTGTAAAAAAACCACGGACCCGCGTCTGGCGGTTTTGGAGCGGCTTTTGGATAATGAATAACCGGTTTCTATTGCGGATTAAGGAGGTGCTCACATGGCGGTACCAAAAAGAAGAGTTTCAAAAGCAAGGCGCGACAAAAGGCGTTCTAATGTCTGGAAGCTTGATGCGCCGGAGCTTGTTAAATGCTCCCAATGCGGCGAATTAAAAAGACCTCACAGGATTTGTCCCGAGTGTGGTTATTACAACGGCAAACAGTATGTTAAAAAAGACGCGTAAGTCTGTTTGCTGAGCTCGGCTCGCAACGCAAAGGTAGAGGAGGGGTAGTGTTTTGCCGCTACATTCTTCTCTGCCTTTTAGTTTTTGCGCAACGCTGCCTTTAACACAAGTGAGGTGGGCAAATGTCCGTAACAATTCATTCGGTAGTTCCCAAATCGCCCTGCGCCAAAAAAAGATTTAAGGCGGGGGATATTCTTGTTTCCATCAATAGCCATCCGGTTGACGACCTGTTGGATTATCAGTTTTATTCGAAAGAGAAAAACCCGGTGCTTGAAGTTGTAAGCGGCGGAAAAAAGCGGATAATAAAGCTGAACAAGCAGGAATTTCAAGATACAGGTCTTGAATTTGAAACCTATTTAATGGACAAACAGCGGCAATGCAAAAACAAATGCATTTTTTGCTTTATCGATCAGCTGCCCGGCGGACTGCGGGAAACCCTTTATTTCAAAGACGATGACACCCGTCTTTCTTTTTTGTTCGGCAACTACATCACGCTGACAAATTTAACCGCGCGCGAAGCGGAACGGATTATCGAAATGCGTATCAGCCCTGTTAATATATCCGTTCATACCATGAACCCGCAACTTCGTTCCGGTATCATGCGCAACCCGGCGGCAGGGGACAGCCTGAAATATATTAAACAATTTGCTGATGCGGGGATAAAAATCAACACACAGCTTGTTCTTTGCCCGGATATCAACGACGGCACCGAGCTGGCGTTCAGCCTGAACGAACTCGGCAAAATGTTTCCGGCTGTTCAGAGCGTCGCCGCGGTACCCGTCGGCCTCACAAACCACCGTAACGGTCTTTATGAAATTAAATCATTCAACACACAGTCGGCACGGCAGGTGTTGGACACCATTGATGCCTTTAACGCGAAGTTTTCATCCCTTCATGCTGAGAAAATCGCTTATCCTGCGGATGAGTTCTATTTGTTAGCCGGAAAACCGTTTCCCGCGGCGGATTACTACGACGATTTTTATCAGCTTGAAAACGGCGTTGGTTTGTGCGCGTTGTTCAGGGAAGAGTATTTTGCCGCATTGCGGGGAGCAGCCAATACCGTTGATTTAACCGAAAAACTACGCAGCACCCCCAGGAGCATATCCATCGCGACAGGTGAAGCCGCCTATCCGCTGATAAAGGAACTGGTTGACGAAACGGTAAAAAAATGGCATAATTTAAAGGTTAAAATATTTGTTGTTAAGAATAACTTTTTTGGCGGCAAGATAACCGTTGCCGGGCTGCTCACTGGCAGGGATTTGGCAGAACAGCTGGCGACAGGGGAATTGGGTGACGAACTGCTGATTCCGGCTGCGGCACTCAGGCGCGAGGGCGATTTGTTTTTAGACAACCTGTCTGTTGATGATTTGAGCAGACAGCTGAACATAGAGGTTACAGCCGTTAAAAACAGCGGTAAAGATTTTTTAAGCGCGATTTTTGGAAGGCAGGTATAAAATGGCAAAACCCGTAGTTGCAATCGTCGGTCGGCCGAATGTCGGCAAATCAACATTGTTTAACAAGCTTGTCGGCAGCAGGCTTTCTATCGTTGATGACACCTCCGGTGTCACAAGGGACCGGATATACAGTGATTGCGAATGGCTGTCGCACACATTCCTGCTTGTGGATACCGGCGGAATAGAACCGTTTTCGGATGATGTCATTCTCATTCAAATGCGCCGTCAGGCGCAGCTGGCTATTGACAGCGCGGATGTAATCATTTTCGTTACCGACATTCGCTGCGGCATTTTGCCTGCGGATGAAGAAGTAGCGGCCATGCTGCAAAGAAGCGGCAAGCCTGTCGTTCTCTGCGTAAACAAGTGCGATACTGTCGGGAATGTGCCGCCGGAATTTTACGAGTTTTACAATCTCGGGCTCGGCGATCCGATACCGGTTTCCTCCGTCCACGGGCACGGAACGGGTGACCTGCTGGACGCTGTTTTAGCGAACCTTCCAAAATTCAGCGAGGAAGAAAGTGAAGACGAAGTCATCAAGGTCGCCGTTATCGGTAAACCGAATGTGGGCAAGTCATCGCTGGTTAACACCATTGCGGGGGAAGAAAGAGCCATTG
Organism: uncultured Eubacteriales bacterium; assembly: GCA_964448455.1. Lineage (GTDB taxonomy): Bacteria > Bacillota > Clostridia > Oscillospirales > Acutalibacteraceae > UBA1447. The sequence goes on from CAYUWQ010000016.1 coordinate 18,875, forward strand.
TGTCCGATATCGCCGGCACCACAAGGGATGCTACAGACACTTATATTGAAAACAAATTCGGCAAGTTCATTTTTATCGATACGGCCGGTCTCCGCCGAAAAAGCAAGGTGGAAGATAATATTGAAAAATATGCCGTTATCCGCGCGAGAATGGCGGTGGAGCGCGCGCAGGTGTGCGTGATTATGATTGACGCTGTTGAAGGTTTTACCGAGCAGGACTCCAAAGTGGCCGGTATCGCACATGAACAGGGCAAAGCCTGTATTATCGCGGTCAACAAATGGGACATTGTTGAAAAAGACGGCAAGACCATGGACAAATACCGCAAAGACCTGATGAACGATTTTTCCTTTATGTCCTATGCGCCGATCATATTTATCTCGGCAAAAACCGGGCAGCGGCTGGACAGGCTGTTTGAACTGATAAAATTCGCGGACAATCAAAACGCCATGCGCATATCCACCGGTAAACTCAATGAAGTGCTGGCTGATGCGACAGCGCGGGTTCAGCCGCCAACAGACAAAGGTCGCAGACTGAAGATTTATTATATGACGCAGGCATCAACCCGACCGCCGACATTTGTTTGCTTTGTCAACCGGAAAGACTTGTTTCATTACAGTTATCAGCGTTATATCGACAACCAAATCCGGGAGGTTTTCGGGTTGGAGGGAACGCCGACCCGTATGGTTATCCGGGAAAGGGAATAAACTGATGGTCATTTTGGGTATTGATCCCGGTTATGCCATTGTGGGCTACGGGGCTGTCGAATACAAAAACAATCACTTTACGGTATTGGGTTACGGCGCGGTTACAACCGCTGCCGGGCTGCCTTTCAACAAACGCCTTGAATTTATTTATGACGGCATTACCGAGATAATCGATAAATTCAAACCGGTTTCCATGTCAATCGAAAAACTGTTTTACAACAGCAACGCAAAAACGGTCATTGATGTCAGTCAGGCAAGGGGCGTTTTGGTTTTAGCGGCGCAGAAACAGGGCTTAAGCATATGCGAATATACGCCCCTGCAGGTCAAACAAAGTGTGGTCGGCTACGGAAGAGCGGAAAAAAAGCAGGTACAGGAGATGACACGCATTCTCCTGAATCTCGAAAAGATACCAAGACCGGATGACGCGGCGGATGCGCTTGCGCTGGCCATATGCCACGCGCATTGCAGCGGGTCCCTGATGTTTGCCAAGTAGGTATCAAATTAACGGGGGTAAAAACGGATGTTTTACAGCATTACGGGCGAAATAATTTTTGTTGATGAAAACAGTGTTGCGGTTGACTGCAACGGTGTCGGTTTTCGCTGCTCCGTTACATTTAACACACTCAAGCAACTCGGTCCTATCGGCAGTAAAGCCACGCTTTACACACACCTGAATGTGCGTGAGGATGCAATGGAACTGTTCGGGTTTTTTGACAAACAGGAAATGGATTGCTTTAAACTGTTAATTTCAGTCACCGGTGTAGGCCCGAAAGCGTCGCTCGCGATTCTTTCGCAGCTCAAGCCCGAAAAACTCGCGCTTTGCGTTGCAACCGGTGATATTAAAACAATAACCGGCGCACAGGGGGTCGGAACCAAACTCGCCCAACGGGTGATTCTTGAGTTGAAAGACAAACTGAAAATAGGGTTGCCGGGCGGTATCGGTTCCCCCGAAGCGCAGGCAGCCGGGATTGCCTCCGAAGCCGGTCCGGGCGGGGAAGCCGTAAGCGCGTTGGTAATGCTTGGTTACACCCAGTCCGAAGCAAGCGTTGCCGTCAGCAGACTCGATAACGGTTTGACAACCGAACAATTGATCAAACAAGCGCTTAAAAGCCTTGCGAGGCAATAACCCTTATTTTAGAGGTGAATTGAATGGATTCTGATCTAGACAACAGAATTACAGCACCTGATTATATCCAGGAGGATTCTGAGCTGGAGTTGACACTTCGTCCGCGCATGCTCGGGGAGTATATCGGGCAGGAAAAGGTCAAGCAGAACCTTGCCGTTTATATTGAAGCCGCCCGTAAAAGAGGCGAACCCCTTGACCATGTGCTTTTATACGGCCCTCCCGGTCTTGGTAAAACGACACTGGCAGGCATCATCGCCAACGAAATGGGTGTCAGTATGCGTGTAACCTCCGGCCCGGCGATTGAAAAAGCGGGCGACCTGGCGGCGCTGCTGACCAACCTCAACGAGGGCGATGTGTTGTTTATTGATGAGGTCCACCGTCTGTCCCGCAATGTGGAAGAAGTGCTCTACCCGGCGATGGAAGATAATGCGCTTGATATAATAATCGGCAAAGGTCCTTCCGCCCGTTCCATCCGCCTTGACTTGCCACGGTTTACGCTGGTCGGGGCAACCACACGCGCCGGCCAGCTCAGCGCGCCGCTGCGTGACCGGTTTGGTGTCATTTTCCGGCTTGAACTGTATTCACCGCAGGAACTCGCGCAAATCATCAATCGAAGCGCCGGCATACTTGATATTAAAATCAATCAAAACGGGTC
>CAYUWQ010000017.1:0-20887 GCA_964448455.1 uncultured Eubacteriales bacterium
GATAACAAACCGGAAACTGACGACTCATTCAGCAGCCATATGAAACTTGCGGCGGAAGATGTGGAGAAGTACGAGTAGGGATCATGTGATTATGCGATTGGAGTGAAGTTTGTGGGAAAAAAACTTTGTCCCCGTTGCGGCGCATCCATGTGGATAAAAACAGCAAACCAAGGATCACATAAGGGAGAGCAATTTTGGGGTTGCAGTAATTACCCTGCTTGCCGCCATATAATCAACTATACCCATCCGGATGAACAAGAAATACAAGGCACGGCAAAAATAGGTTCAACCGTTACAATCAGATATTTGGATAACGATGAAACGGAAACATATAAGATTATTAAGCTGTACAAAACCGTTGAAGTACATACCGGTGTGCCGTTTAAATTCTATGGCAAACCAATTGACCGGATTGTTAATCAGGCAAACGAAGGTGAAATATCAAGCGAATCACCGTTGGGGAACGCATTATTAGGCAAATGTGCCGGAGATACCGTAGTTTACAGCACACCAAAAGGGAACATATCGGTTTCAATTCTCTCTATTGAATGAGAAAATCTAATCAGGGGACGGTTCTCTGATTAAAGAGAGGCAAACATCGAACGCAATCCCCCTATCATTGGCAAATGACATTACCGTCTTGCGGGCGGTCCGGCAAAGAACGGTGGAACGCAATCCCTTCACCGCCTGCGGCGGTCCTCTTCCTTTCGAAAGGAGGCAAGATAAGGCTCCTTTTTCAAAGGAGCTGTCACCCGAGGGTGACTGAGGATTCAATCACCCGTCGGGCTATCGCCCGCCACCCTCCTTGAAAAGGAGGGCTATAAAACGGACGCGCAATGCGCGCCCCTACCCGGGGCGGAAAACCCGCCCCCGACACGGGGAACCCCGGTCACGGCACGCTTTAACCCTACACGGAACTCTGAGGGCAGCATCGCAATAAATAACAAGGAGTCAACCCATGGAACTCAGAAAATCAGCCATAGATGACATCGGCGCCATTATAGAAATTATCGAGCAGGCGCAGGCAAATTTCAAACAAGCCGGCATCGACCAATGGCAGGACAACTACCCGAACCGCGGTAGTATTGAGCGGGACATTGAAAACGATGAGAGCTATGTGTTGACACAGGGCAGCGAAATTGCCGCCACGGGGGTTGTCTCTTTTCGAAAAGAAGAAGCATATACCAAAATTTATGAAGGACGGTGGCTCAGCGAAGGCGGGTATGCCGTTATCCACCGCGTCGCTGTCGCTGACAGGTATAAGGGCCGGCAGCTGTCCGCCGCTTTTATGGAGCTGGCCGAACGCCTCTGCCTGGAGCGGGGGCTGTGCAGCGTCAGGGCGGATACCCACGAGCAAAATCTGCCGATGCAAACCGTGCTGAAAAACAACGGGTTTCAATACTGCGGGGTTGTTTATCTGAACAGCGGTGCGAAACGGCTGGCATTTGAGAAAGTGTTGGGGTAAGTGCGATCATACCAAAAAACAATACAAATTGAATATTATGTGACAAAAAATCAGAAAATTCTGATTTTTCCGACCATAAAAGTCAAAATGGGCTAAAATGACATACGATGTTATCCCCGGCGCGGGTGTGCATTCCCCACTACGTTAGATGTTAGATAGTAGATTCTAGACGGCAGATGAAAAACGACGAAGTTCTACCTCTCCGTCAGGCTCGCGCATGGCGATTTTTCAAATCGCCTTTCCACCATCGCAACCATAGGCGAGGCAAGAAAGAAAAGGCTCCTTTTTCAAAGGAGCTGTCACCCGCATGGTGACATTGCCATCTTCGGATGGCATTGGGATTCAATCACCCGTCAACTTTATGTTGACTTCACACTGCGTGTGCCACCCTCCTTGAAAAGGAAAGCTTAAACGGAAGCGCCAAAAAATAAAAGGACACACCCATGAACGCACCCATCTACAACGCCATCATCGAACACAACAAAAAGAACCGCTCGGCCTTCCACATGCCTGCCCACAAGGGTGCGGCTCAGTGCCTGGCGCCGCTGGCGTCTGTTCTGCCGTTTGACCTGACGGAAATACCGGACACCGGCAGTTTGTTTGACGGCGAGGGCGCGACGGCAGAGGCCGAGCGCCTTGCGGCGGAGCTGTTCGGTGCAGCCGGCACATTTATGAGCGCCGGGGGCTGCACCCTGTGCATTCAGGCGATGCTGCGCCTCGCCGTGCCCCAAGGCGGAAAAATCATCTGCGGGCGTGTGATTCACCGGGCGGCGGTGAACGCCATGGCGCTGCTGGATATTACGCCGGTTTGGGTGATGCCGGACAATTCAGCGGGGGATGCCTTTGCCGGCAGAATTACGGCACAAGGCGTCGGCGAAGCGCTCGCGCAAAATCCGGACGCACAAGCTGTTTTGCTGACAACACCGGATTATTTCGGCGTGATGAGCGATGTGAACGCGATTGCCAAAGAGGCCGCGAAGTACGCTGTGCCGGTACTGGTTGACAACGCGCACGGCGCGCATTTGCGGTTTGTTGACCCTTCGCTGAGTCCGCCGGTTCAAGGCGCGGCGATGAGCGCCGATTCGGCGCATAAAACCCTGCCGGTGCTCACGGGCGGCGCGTGGCTGAACATCGGGGATAAAAAATTTTTGCCAGGCGCGCGGGACGCGCTCGCGTTGTTCGGGTCCACGAGTCCGTCTTACCTTATCATGCTGTCGCTGGACCTGTGCAGAGCGTGGCTTGCGGAAAACGGCGCGGCGGCGATGCAGGAACTTGCCGTTCAAGCCGAAACGGTTAAAAACATCATGCGCAAAAAAGGCTTCATTCTGCCGCGGGGGGCCTGCGACCCGCTGCGCCTTGTGTTTAACCCAGCCGGCTCCGGACTGCCGGGCGGAGAAGCCGGGCAGATACTCAGGGACAATCAGATTGAACCCGAGTACGCCGGGCGGGAAGGCGTCATACTCATACCGTCGCCGTTTAATACACAATGGGATTTTGAACGCCTTGTTTTCGCGTTGGAACAGATGTCTGCTTGTTTTACGGGAGAGAACAGCCGCGTTACCGGGCTGACTTATCCGGCAGAGATGCCGGCAGCCGTGCTGACACCCCGGCAGGCGCTCCTGGCGGCAAAAACCGTTGTGCCGGTGGAAGCATCAGCCGGCAGAATAGCGTCCGCCGCGGTTTGTCCCTGCCCGCCGGCCATCCCGTTCGTGATGCCGGGTGAAACGATAACCCCCGAAGCGGCGGGAATCCTTGCCGAATACGGTTTTTCCGATATAACCGTTGTAAAATAAGCATTTATACGCTATAATTAAACCATAAAATTGCGGAGGCGGTAAGGATGAAGTTAATTATTGCGATTGTCAACAACGATGACAGCCATTCCGTGCTTGGCGAGTTGTCCAAGAACGGGTTCAGCGCCACAAAACTGTCCACATCGGGCGGGTTTTTAAGGGCGGGCAACGCCACGCTGCTTATCGGCGCGAATGAGGAAAAAGTCAGCGAAATCACCGATATTATCCGCCGCTGCAGCAGCAAGCGGACACAGATGGTGGAAACGAGCCCCTCGTTTTCCAACGAAACCTTTATGACGATGCCCGTTGAGGTGACCGTGGGCGGCGCGACGGTATTTGTGCTGGATGTTGACCAATTCTTTAAGCTGTAGCAATTGAACGCAGGCGCCGCGCGCGAAGCGGCGCGGAATGAAGGCTTGCATGAATTTCCAAGGGATGGAACTCAACAGCAGATTAAAACGCAGTCTTTCCGATATGATTGACGCCGGGAAACTGCCCCACGCAATCATCCTCGAAGGCGGCAATGCGGACAACCGCGTTAAGCTGGCCAGGCTGCTGGCGGCCGCGCTGGTGTGCAAAGCCGCTCACGACCGCCCGTGCAAAGCCTGCGCGGCGTGTGTCAAGAGCTTTGGCGCCAAGCTGGAAGACAAAAAGTTCGCGGGGGAAAAACTGCTCAGCCAACCGCTGCACCACGCGGATATCAGCGAGATTCAAAAGGAAAAAGACCGCAAACAGTTCAGCGTTAAAGTAATACGCATACTGAGGAAAGAAGCGTACATCGTGCCCAACGAGGCGGACGCGAAGGTTTACATCCTGCTGGAAGCGCAGTTGATGAACGAGCAGGCGCAAAACGCTTTTCTAAAGGTACTGGAAGAACCGCCCGGCTATATTTGTTTTATCATGGAATGCACGAGCAAAAATATATTGTTGCCGACCGTTCTTTCCAGAGCCGCTTGTTTCAGCCTCGGTCAGCTTGATTCGACCGACGGCATCCGGGCGAAAAAGACCGAACTCGCGGCGCAAACGGCCGCGGAAATGGCCGTTGCGTTAACGGCGCCCCACGATTATGAGCTGCTGAAAAAGACGGCCGTGTTTGAAAAAGACAAGAGCCTGCCGGCGTTATGCCTGCCGGAGTTGGAACTGATGGTACGGGACGCGCTGATTCTGCAAATCAGCGGGGGCGAGTGCTTTTCCGCGTCACCGCAGGCGGCACAGGTGCTGGCGGAAAAACTCTCAAGGGAGAAACTGCTTCAACTGATTGATGAAATCAGGCTGTTAATTGAGGCGACGCAAAGAAGCGCGAACAACAACCTGCTTATCACAAGAATCTGCAGCAGGCTGCGCGGCGCATTAATATAAAAAGAAAAGTGTTGGGAATGCCCAACCTTTGGAAGGTATGGTCATAAAAATGGCAGAAGTAATCGGAGTCCGGTTCAAAGAGGTTGGCAAAGTATATTATTTTGACCCGGAAAACAGAAAATTAAAACATGGTGAGCGTGTGATTGTGGAAACAGCGCGCGGCTTGGAATGCGGGGAGGTCGCGATGGAAAACCGCGATGTGCCCGACGAACAGATTGTAAAACCCCTGAAAAAACTTGTCCGCGTCGCAACGCCCGAAGACCTGGCTGCGGCGGAAAAATCAGCGGCCAAAGAAAAAGAGGCCTTTGAGGTTTGCACACAAAAAATAGCCCAGCACAAGCTGGAAATGAAGCTTGTTGATGTAGAGTTCACCTTTGACGGCAGCAAGGCGATGTTTTACTTTACCGCGGACGGACGCATCGATTTCCGGGAGCTGGTGAAGGATTTGGCGGGTGTTTTCCGCACGCGTATCGAGTTGCGGCAAATCGGCGTGCGCGATGAATCAAAAATGATCGGCGGGCTCGGGATGTGCGGCAGAGCGTTTTGCTGCAGCACATTTTTAGGCGATTTTCAGCCGGTGTCTATCAAAATGGCCAAAGAACAGGGCCTTTCGCTCAACCCCGTCAAAATCAGCGGCACCTGCGGCAGGCTGATGTGCTGCCTGAAATATGAACAGCATGCCTATGAGCATCTGCTGAAAATCACACCCAAACAGGGCGCGATTGTGGACACCGCGGACGGCAGGGGTGTTGTGACGGAAGTCAGTTTGTTAACCGGCAGGCTCAAGGTGCGCCTCGAACGGCACCAGGAGGGCGCGCCGACCTATTTCCACCGCGATGATGTTAAAATTGTCAAGGATGTGCCGATTCGGGTTGCGCGGCAGGAGATTGAGGCGCTCAAGCATATTGAGTAGAGCAAATTAGCTTTATAGAAATATAAATAGTTCTTGCATTTTTCAAAGTTTGTGTTAAAATAAGTAATGATTTTTATAAGGAGGTTTGTAATATGGCATTTTTTATCAATGACGATTGTATCGCTTGCGGTTTGTGCGAGTCCGAGTGCCCGGTGGAAGCAATAACAGAGGGTGACGGCAAGTACATCATCGATGCGGAACTCTGCACCGATTGTGGCAACTGCGCTTCCGTTTGTCCGGTTGCGGCACCGAATCCTGCCGAGTAATTCAAAACGAAAAAAGCGCTTGAGCATTGCTCAGGCGCTTTTTTTCACACAATGAAGGGCGTGAAATGATGGACCATTCAACAGGTTTTACCTACGAAGGGCGGCAAACAAGAGAAATCTCTTTCCCCCTGGGGGGGATCGGCGCGGGCTGTATCGGGCTCGGGGGCAACGGACGGCTCATTGACTTTGAAATCTTTAACAGACCCAACAAAAACAGTTACAACGGGTTCACGCATATCGCCGTCAAAGCGGAAAATGAGACCGGCGTGCTGGATGCCCGCGTACTCAACGGAGATTTGCAGCCGCCGTACTCCGGCGAGCCGAACGGCGGCAATTTCGGCGGTTTTGGATTCGGCGTGAGCCGCTCCGCCTTGACCGGGCTGCCTCATTTTGAAAACAGCCGCTTCACGGCGAAGTTCCCTTTTGCCTCGCTGGACTTTACGGACAGCCGTTTTCCGGGCGCGGTGACACTAACGGCGTTTAATCCCTTTATTCCGCTCAACGACAAAGATTCCGGCCTGCCCGCGGCTTTTTTTGAAGTAACATTCAGCAACCCCGGCGCGGAGGAACTGACTTATACGGCGGCATTCAGTTTGACAAATCCCGCTAAAAGTAAAAACACAAACCGCGGCGGCAAAAAAGACGGCATCTCTTTTATAAGTCTGGACAATGAACGCTATTCGACGGAAAAACCGGAGTACGGCAATATGTGCGTCGCGACAGACTGCGGCTGCGCGGACACACAGCATTACTGGTACCGGGGCGAATGGTTCGACGCGCTCGGCGTTTATTGGCGTGATTTTGCTAAACAAGGCAGCCTGGCCGCGCGGGATTATGGCGATAAAGCCGAAAAGCAGGATACGGCAACGCTTGCCGCGCGCGTCAAAGTCGCGCCCGGAGCGAATGAAACGGTCCGTTTTGTTGTCGCTTGGTATTATCCGACCTGCCTCAACTACTGGAACGCGGAAAAATGTGACTGCGGCGGAGCGTGCGAACCCAAAACCTGGCAAAACTATTACGCGTCCCTTTTCAGCGGGTCCGAAAGCTGCGCGATGTACGCGTTTGAACAGTACGAGCGGCTGAAAGCCGACTCACGGTTGTTCAGTAACGCGCTGTATGCTTCTGCTTTGCCGGCGAGTGTGCTCGACGCGGTGACCGCCAACATCTCTGTCCTTAAAACGCCCACCTGTCTGCGGCTCGCGGACGGTTCGTTTTACGCCTTCGAGGGCTGCCACTGCGACGGCGGCTGCTGCGAAGGTTCCTGCACGCATGTGTGGAACTACGCGTACGCGCTGCCGTTTCTGTTCCCTGCCCTGGAGCGTTCGATGCGGAAGCTGGATTATCAATACAACATGAACGAAGCCGGCGGCATGACCTTCCGGCTGCAGCTGCCCTTGGGCAGGGACCGCGGCACCTTCAGGCCCTGCGCGGACGGACAGTTCGGCGGCATCATCAAGGTTTACCGCGAATGGAAGATATGCGGGGACAAAGCATGGCTCCAATCGGTTTGGCCGGGGGTGAAAAAGAACCTTGCATACGCCTGGTCCGATGAAAATTATGATAAATGGGACCCGGATAAAACCGGCGTTCTGCACGGCAGGCAACACCACACGCTGGATATGGAGTTGTTCGGCCCCAACTCCTGGCTGACCGGTTTTTACCTCGCCGCGCTGAAAGCCGCGGCCGAGATGGCGGAATATTTGGGCGAAACGGAAGCGGCAAAAGAGTATAGCGGTCTGTTCCGAAAGGGCAAAGCCTGGGTGGAAGAAAACCTGTTTAACGGCTGTTTTTATTATCAAAAAATCGACCTCAAAGACGAATCGATTATTGAGCCCTACGAATTTGTGATCAATTATTGGAATTTTGAGGCAGAAGAGATTAAATATCAAATCGGTGAGGGCTCCGCCGTTGACCAGGTACTGGCCCAGTGGCACGCCAACATCTGCGGTTTGGGCGAAATATTTGATAAGAGCCGGGTAAAAAAAGCGCTCGAAACCATTTACACCCATAATTACAAGCGGGATATGCGCAATCACTTCAACCCCTGCCGGATTTACTGCCTCAATGACGAGCGCGGCACGGTTATCTGCGAATGGCCTGACCCTGCCAAAAAACCGGTGATTCCGGTGCCGTATTCGGAAGAAACGATGCACGGCTTTGAGTACCAGGCAGCGGTGCATATGATACAGGAAGGGATGATTGACGAGGGCGTGGAGCTTATCAAGGCAGTGCGCGACCGTTACGACGGCTGCCGCCGCAACCCCTGGAACGAAATCGAGTGCGGCAGCAACTACGCGCGTTCCATGGCGAGTTATTCCGCCTTGCTCGCGTTTTCCGGCTTTGAATTTGACATGCCGCATTTGACAATCGGGTTCAATCCGGTGGTGCAAGGCGACTGCAAGTTCTTCTGGTCGCTGGATTCCGGTTGGGGTTTGTTTGAAAGAACCAGGGGAACCGTCAGAATCAGCGTACTTTACGGCAAGCTCGAGCTGGCCCGGTTCAAGCTGCCGTTTTTCACCCCGGCAAGTGTTCTTGCCGGCGGAGAAGAAATGAAATTCAAGGCGGAGAACGGGGTAATCATATTTGAAACGCCGGTTTCGCTCAAAGCCGGTACCGCCGTTTGCGCAATCGAGATAAAATAATCACGGGAAGAGGATGACCGCCATGGCAAAAAGAAAAAGAGAAGATTCTTTTTTTGGGCTTCATTTTGATTTTCACGCACAGCCCGAACAAAAAAACATCGGCGAAAACAGCGACCCCGGGCTCATAGAACAACTCATTACAGAAGTCAAGCCCGACTACATCCAATGTGATACCAAGGGACATCCCGGTATCTCAAGCTACCCGACCAAAGCGGGCAACCCCGCCCCGGACATCAAAGCGGATATTCTGAAGATGTGGCGGGGATGCACCGAAAAATATGATGTTGCGCTTTTTTCACACTATTCCGGCGTTTGGGACAACGAAGCGGCAAAGCGGCACCCGGAATGGTGCGCCGTGAACAGCAAGGGCGAAACGAGCAAAGAAAAGATGTCCGTATTCGGGCCGTACCTTGATGACCTGATGATTCCGCAGCTGAAAGAATTGGCCCTTGCGTACAAAATGGACGGCATCTGGGTGGACGGCGACTGCTGGGGTACCGTACCCGATTACAGCAGTTGGGCAGCAAAGCGATGGCAGGAAGAAACGGGTTCGGAAACTATGCCGAAACCGGAAGACGACGGTTATAAAGACCTGCTCGAGTTTTTCCGGCAGGGGTTCCGCGATTATGTGGAGCGTTATGCAACCGAAGCAAAAACAGCCGCGCCGGATTTTCAAGTGGCGAGCAACTGGCTGTATACCTCCTTTGTGCCGGAAGAACCGGCGGTTGCCGTCGATTTCATATCCGGCGACTATTCACCCTCGGATTCCGTCAATACCGCCCGGTTTGAAGCCCGCTGCATCATGAATCAAAACAAACCGTGGGACTTGATGGCGTGGGGCTTTAATATTCAGGACGGCTACCATGTGTGCAAAACGGCCGAACAGCTCAAGCAGGAAGGCGCGGTGGTCATCGCGCTCGGCGGCGGCTTCCAAATTTACAACAAGCAGCTCGCCGGCACGGTGCAGGATTTTATCATTCCGAACATGAAGGCTGTTGCGGAATTTGCGCGCGAGCGGGAAGAATGGTGCTTTAAGGCCAAGGCGGTGCCGGATGTTGGCGTGATTTACTCAACAAAAGGCTTTTACACGGACAAGAAAAATATCTTTACCTGTTACGGCGAAAAAACAGTCGATGATATGAAGACCTGGACCTATTACCTGTGCGACTGCGGTTTTTCGACCGAAATACTCATGACCCACCAGATACTGGGGCGCATGGCGGCATATAGGCTACTGGTGCTGCCGGATTGGCGCGTAATTGAAGATGAACTGAAAACCGAATTGCTGGCCTATGTGAAGGCCGGCGGGACGGTGATAGCGGGCGGCCCGAATGCCGCAAAGATATTTGAAGAGGAGCTGGGCGTCAACATCGGGGAGCAAAAGGATGAACCGGTCATCTTCATCGAACAGGGCAGTTGCCTGGCCGGGCTCGACACCTGCTATGCACCCGTTGAAACGGTAAAAGCGCAGGGTTTCGGTAAAATGTACACAGCGGACAACCGCAGCGCGCCGTCTCTTCCGGCGGCATCTGTTGCGGCGTTCGGCAGGGGTAAAATCGCCGGTGTGTATTTCCGCGGCGAAAACGGGTACCTGGCATCCAGGTCCGCCGCGATGAGGGATTTCATCAAGTCGCTGGTTCTCCAAACCGCGCGGCCGCGGCTGACACTGCGCGCGCCGAAATGCATTGATGCTTCACTGATGGAAAAAGACGGCAAATGGATGATTAACCTGCTCAACACCGCGGGGGAGCACGGGGATATCCGAATCAGAACCTTTGATGTGATCCCTTCAATCAATGATTTTGAGGTACTGCTTGAATTGGCTCAAAAGCCGGCTTCGGTAACCCTTCAGCCGGAAAACATTCAGCCGGAATACTCGTATGCCGACAGCCTTTTGCGTATAACGGTAGACAGACTGGATATCCACTGTGTTATAGTTATTGACTTTTAACGCAAAAAGCAATAAAATCAACATAATTCATATATAATAAATTAACAAGCAAGAGAAAGCAGCTGAGCGAGACGATGAGCGAAAAAAAGCTTGAATATCTGGGTTTGGGCATTTCCGCCGTTGTTTCAAAAGCACACGGCTTTGGCACCGACGCCCTGCTTTTAGCGTACTTTGCCGCGCCGAAAAAACGGGATAAAGCCTGCGATTTGGGCACCGGCTGCGGTATCATCCCGCTGCTGTGGTGCAGAGACGCGCTGGCACAGCACATCACAGCGGTTGAAATTCAGCAGGCGGCCTGTGAGCAGGTTCGGGCAGCCATCGAAGCGTGCGCGCTCGAAAACAAGCTGTCGATTGTGGAAGCGGACTTGCGTGAGCTGAAAGGCCGGCTGCCGATGGGGGCGTGGAATTTGGTGACCATCAACCCGCCGTATAAGGCTTTGAATGCCGGCATCAAAAGCCGTGGGGAAGCCGATTTAATTGCCCGGCATGAAGTGTTTTGCTCCTTGGCGGACGCCGCTGCCGCGGCGTCGGGTCTGCTCAATTTCGGGGGCAGGTTTTGCCTGTGTCACCGGCCGGAAAGGCTCTGCGAAGTGTTCGCGGCGATGCGCGGGACCGGCATAGAACCCAAAAGGATGCGCTTTGTTGTCCAGTCGCCGGGCAAAGCCCCCTGGCTTGTTTTGGTTGAGGGCAGAAAAGGCGGCAAACCCGGTATGAAAATCGAGCCGGAGTTGCTGATACAAAATCAAGATGGCAGTTATACCGAGGAGATGCTCGCTGTGCTCGGAGCGTATGCGAATAATTGATGTTCTGTAGGGGCGAACTGTGTTCGCCCGAAATCCCGTAACATATAAACGGGCGAACACAGTTCGCCCCTACAATTAGGATGTGATACCATCAGCAAATTAATGATAGTCGGCACTCCAATCGGCAACCTGGGCGATCTGTCGCCAAGGGCGCTGGAGGCGCTGAACGGCTGCGACTTTATCGCCGCGGAGGATACGCGGGTAACCGTAAAAATCCTGAATCATTTCGGGATTAAAAAGCCGATGGTCAGCTATTTTGAACACAACCGTTTTGAAAAAGGCGAGCAGATAGCCGCGCGGATTATGGGCGGTGAAGTCTGCGCGCTGGTAACGGACGCGGGCATGCCCGCAGTGTCCGACCCCGGCGAGGACTTGGTGAGCTTGTGCCATAAACTCGGCATCAAGGTAGAGGTAATCCCCGGACCCTGCGCATTTGTGGCAGCGCTGGCTGTGTCCGGTATGCCGGCAGGGCGGTTTACCTTTGAAGGCTTTTTAAGTGTGAACAAACTCAGCCGCAGGGAACATATCAAGTCCCTGCTCAGCGAGCGCCGCACGATGATTTTTTATGAAGCGCCGCACAAGCTGCCCTCCACGCTCAAAGACCTTGCCGCGGCGTTCGGCAGCCGGAAAATCGCGATTGTCCGGGAACTGACGAAAATATATGAAGAGGTTATTCTCACAACATTGCCCGAAGCGGCGCAGCGGTTTGGCGAAGGGGGACCCAAGGGCGAAATGGTCCTGATTATCGAAGGCGCGCCGGAACCGGAAGAGGATGTTGTCACACTCGAAGCGGCGGTGGCGCAGGCAAGGGGTAAAATGACCGAAGGGATGCCATTGAACGAGGCGGCAAAGTTGACAGCAAAAGAGACCGGACATAAAAAGGGCGATATTTATAAGCTTTTGCAGGATGAAGGCTGATAACTGAAAGGAACATAAAACATATGTGGCAAGCAATTATGGATTATTGGCAGCTGAGCATTGCTTTTGTTGTCATCTCTGTCATCACGGTTTTTGTCTGCATCAAAGCAGCTCAGGCATCAAAAAAGACACGGGCGGCGCGGGACATCATCATTGATCGGCTCAAATATGAAAACAAAGTCCGCAATGATTTTAAACACCTCACGCCGGAACTCATGGCGTCTGCAGAAGCGCGCGCGTTGGTGGACGGTATTGCGCTGAATATTCAGGCGGATCTTGAAAAGCAAAGCGATATGAACGCCGCGTTCGAAAACCTGACACAGCCGCAAAAATATATATATGCGCTGTACTATCTGCTCGTTGACGGCGCGCGGAAACTCAGCGAATTTTTCAAAATGAACGGCAAGCCCCTCACGGACTATGCCGGTGAGGCAGTCGGACAAATAATTGGTTGTAAAGCTCAAGAGATTTACAACGACGAATACGCGGCTTATGACGAAGATAACGAGGAAGTTTCGCTAATCATCCCGCAGATTGAAAAAAAGGATGCGGCGTTTGCCCTGCTGATGAAACAAACGGATGGATACGCCCTGGCGGCGGCATACATCAAACAAAATCCGGAACAATTTATTCGCAAGTAGAACAAGATTTTATATTGTTTTTTACGGATACGGCGATATTGATTGTTTTGCATGCTTGAAAAGTAACTGAATCTTTGTTATAATACCAATCAGTTAATCTGTTAATAAAAATATATTTTGGAGGGTTTAACAATGGAATTTAAAGGCAGCAAAACGGAAACCAACCTGATGGCGGCATTTGCCGGCGAATCACAGGCACGCAATAAGTACACTTACTTTGCCTCGGCGGCAAAAAAAGAGGGTTTTGAGCAAATCGCGGCCATCTTTGAGGAAACAGCCGGCAACGAAAAAGAACACGCAAAACTTTGGTTCAAAGAACTCCACGGCGGCAGCGTGCCCTGCACGGCGGAAAATTTGCTCGCGGCAGCGGAAGGCGAGCACTACGAATGGACCGAGATGTACAAGAGCTTTGCGGACGAAGCGGCCGAGGAAGGCTTTACAAGAATAGCCGCGCTGTTCAATCTGGTGTCAAAAATCGAAAACAGCCATGAGGCTCGCTACCGCAAACTGCTGGAGAATCTGGAAGATGGCATCGTTTTCGCGAAGACGGAAGAAGTTGTTTGGATTTGCCGCAATTGCGGTCACCTCCATGTGGGCAAATGCGCCCCCGCCGTATGCCCGACCTGCAACCATCCGCAGTCATATTTTGAAGTGAAAAGCAGCAACTATTAATCCGGAAAGTTTAACACGATATCGATACAAGCAAGGGGCGCGGATAAAATCCGCGCCTCTTGCTTGTATGTGTATTCGTTCAATAGAGTCTTTTAGTGAACCCGGTATCTCAATATTTTTTGTGTGCTGTTGCGTTCGAATTTGTCATGACGGATATCGATCTCATAAATGAATTTATGAGCAGGGAGACTGCTGTTGATAAGATCAATTTCTGCCTTGATTATTTGCGTAATTTCTTCTTCGGTCATCCCTTCGGTGAGTTCCTCATTGGGCACAATGACGGCGGCTATGATTGTAGAACCGCCTTTTTTGCGTTCCAGGACGACGCTTTCCTCGACCAGTTCAATTCTATCGATGTATTCCTCTAACTCTTCCGGATATACATTTTTGCCGTTGCTTGTGATAATGATGTTCTTTTTGCGGCCTGTTATATAGATGTAGCCATGTTTGTCAATATAACCGAAGTCACCCGTTTTGAACCAGCCGTCCGGTGTAAATGCTTCCTTTGTCGCTTCGGGATCCTTGAAATAGCCCAGCATAACATTGTCGCCCTTGACGAGTATTTCGCCTATATTTCCATCCGCATCCTCGGCTTCCGTATCAATTTTCACCGTGCAGCCCATCACCGGATGTCCGACCGAATGCGGCTTGATTTTTTCCGGCAGATTGACGGAAACCAGCGGGGCGCACTCGGTAATGCCGTACCCTTCCAGGATGACGATGCCCAAGGCGTAAAAGTTTATGATCAACTCGGGGTCCAGCGGAGCGCCGCCCGAAATCATCATTTTCAGTTCACCGCCGAAGGCGGAGGTTACCTCTTTAAAGAGTTTATCGCGGATATCAATTTTCAGATGAAGCAGCACAGTGCTCAGTTTCAAGGCGAACTTTAATTTTTTGTCCATTCCTTTTTTTCGTGCTTCATCCCAGATTCTCTTATGCATGGTTTCAACGAAAAGAGGGACTACCTCAAGGCCTGTTGGCTTGCAGTTCATCAAATTACGCTTGATATTTTTAATATTATCATTGATATAAATCTCCGCGCCGACAACCATGGCGCACAAATGCTCGCAAGTCATTTCGTAGGCATGATGCAGCGGCAGGATGGAAAGGGTTCTTACCTCTTCCTCAAACGGCATGGTTTGCACCGCTGCGTTGATGGCGGCGGTCAGGTTGCGCTGGCTGAGCATAACGCCCTTGCTGGTCCCGGTGGTGCCGGAAGTGAAGAGAATCGCGCACATTTTTTGCATGTCGATTTCATGACCGGTGTATTGTGTATTCCCGGCATTTAATTCATCCCGCCCCAATGCGATGAGTTCATCCATCGTCATGACTCTGTCCGAAAACCTGCAGTCTTCGTCGGGATTGATAGGGACAAATAGTTTCACATTTTTAAGTTCCGGCGCAATCTGCGCGATTTTATTGTTTTGCGAAGCCGTGTAGAAGACTGCTTCAACCCCGCCGCGTTCGATGAAGTTAGCGGTCTGTTCCGCCGAAATCTCACTGTCAAGGGGCACAATGTATCCGCCGCCGTTTACCGCCGCCAAATAAGCGGTCACATACTGCGGATGCGTGTTGCCTGTAACAGCAATGCCGCTTTCCATCAAACCAAGCTTTGCCAACGCGGTACCGACGCAATTCATCTCGTCCCACATACGGGCAAAGGTATAATGCCGCGTTTCCTGCTTGTCCTTATAGGTGTAGAACGCCTTTTCCCCATACAGCTCCGCTGCCGACAAAACAAGATGCCGCAAATCGTTTACATGATGACCTTTTACACCCTTTGCTTTGTAAATAAATTTCATGTCATGTCACATTCGCTTCCAGATAACTGATCATATCCTGTATGGTTCTGAACTTTTTAAAAACGCGTTCTTCAATATCCAAATTATATTTTTCTTCCAGCGAACAAATGATGTCGACAAATTCATAAGAGTCGATGCCAAGGTCTGCTGCAATCACCGATTCCGGTTCGATTTTAACGCTCTTATCGTTTAAATATTCCCAAATAATGTCCCGGATAGTTTCCAGCATGCTGTCTTCCCCCGTTATTTTAATACCTTATTCCGAGTAGATTATATACTGCCCGAGCTTATTAAGTCAAGGCTATCAAGGGTGCCTTATACGAACTGCCCGAAAGCGCTTTAACAAACTGTTCCCGATAAAGAGGATGCCGGTCTCATCCGTGAAGGATGAGACCGGCGGCTATCATTCGGTTTCCTTCAATTGTGTGCCTGCCATCGCCATCATATCCGCGAAGGTGGGCTGCGCCAAAGCGAAACCGCCGCTTACGGTGATGTTTTGGCCGGTGGTATAAGCGGACTCATCGCTCAGGAAATAGAGAACCGCCGCGGCTATCTCTTCCGGTTCCGCCATTCTCTTGATTGGTGTATGGCGTAGGAAGAACTCCTGGAATTCGCCAGTGACATGTTTCTTAACCGCGTCCGTAGCGGTCATACCGGGCGCGACGGAGTTGCAGCGGATATTGGCTCTTGCCGCTTGAACAGCGATCTGCTTGGTCAGGTACATAACAGAAGCCTTGCTTGTACCGTAAGCGATTGAAGTGAGATCAGGCGCGACACCCGAGACAGAGGCGATGTTCACAATGCTTCCGCCGCCCGTGGCTGCCATACTGCGAACCGCTGCCTGTGAGGTAAGGAATACACTTGCAAGGTGATTGTCAACAAAACGAATGAAGTCCTCATAGCTTTCCTCAAAAATAGTTTTATCCACACCGGGGGTGGTTCCGCCGTAAACATTGACCAGACCGTCGATTCTGCCTTCGTTTTTAATCACTTCATTCACGACTGCGGCATGCGTTTCCTTTTCCAGGGCGTTGAAATATAACGCGCTCGCTTTGAAACCCTGGGCACAAAGAGCCGCCGCTCTCTCTTTTGCCAGGTCAAGAGCGTAGTCCGCAAGGTAAACCGAAGCGCCTTCTTTGGCGCAGAGTGTTGCTGTAGCCAGACCGATGCCGTTGGCTGCCGCGGTAACAAGAACAACCTTATCTTTCATTCTCATTTTTATGTTCCTCCGTTCTCATTATGATTCGTATTATGATTCGTAGTAACTGCCCATCATGGCAGCCTGCTCGTCGGCCGTCATATCTGTCAAGAAGTGCCTGACGGCTGCTTTGTTGCCGGTACCCGCCACGATTGAACGCTTTTTGCCGAGTTCTTCAACGGCTTCAGCGATAACATCTTCGGGCAGCATGGCCTTTTTCCTCGCCTCTTCACCGGCCGGTCCGCCCGGCTGATTCTTGAGCCATGTCGGCGTGATGGTCGAACCAGCCGTAATAACCAGAACATCAACATTTGTTTTTGCACACTCATAAGCGATAGCTTCCGTCATTTTAAGGATATATGCCTTGCCCGCGCCGTATTGCGCGATGTAGGGGGAGGAAGTGATACCGGTCATAGATGAGATATTGATAATAGCGCCTCTGTCCTGCTTTGCGAAGATGGTGAGGTAATGATACATGAATTTCATGAAGGATATTACATTCACATTCATCATCCGCCAGTGGTCTTCCCACGGCATGTTTTGAACTTTGCCGAATTGATGGCTGCAAGCGACATAGGACATGAAGCCCATGTCTAACTCATCCGTTACCTTCGTAACCGTTTCCACACAGCCGTCCAACGCGAAGTCGGCGCGTACAACCTTGTGGTCAACGCCGTATTTTGCGCTGATTTCTTTGCCGAGTTCCTTGAGCATTTCTTCCCGTCTGCCAACAAGCACAACGCTCATGCCTCTTTCGGCAATGGCCTCCGCCATCGATTTACCCATTCCCTCGGTTGCTCCGAGGATAACGCCCCATTCGCCGTATTTCTCTTTCCAGTTCATTTTGTATTTCCTCCCGGTCAATAATAATTATTCCTTATTTCGTTTCATCTTCCGTTAATTTTCGGTCTTCAATGATTTTTTTGCCTTTTTTAAGCGCGCCGAGCGCACAGGCAAGAATAACGAGGCAGAAGATAATGGCTATGGTGAAAGTTGCGGTATAGCTCGAGAGTTTCGCCACGGTCGGTACAATAAATACCGCAGTGGATCCGAACAGGGCAACAATGGCCATGACCACACCGTAAATTGCGCTGAAATTCTTGCCGCCAAAAGTCTGCCGGACAAGGATGGGAATCAATGTGCCGGATATCGCAGCCATCGATCCGATTAAAAACGCACCAATGAATGCGACGGTATTTGCGCCAATGCTTTGGTCGGCAAGAATAAGCCCGAGGAAACCGGCGATTTCAACAAAAACGCCGATGCTGATGGTTTTCTTGAGTCCGATTTTATCGTTCAAAAGTCCGTAAAGAAGCCTGAATACGATGCCGCCGAGCAGAATAGCAGAAACAATATAGGATGAATTCGTCCCGAGTCCGATTTTTGCGCCGAAATTGCCTGCGACATTCATGTGGGTTGCATTATAAGCGACGAGGGCGGCGGCGACTACAATCATGACAAAAGCCGAACTCCGGAAAGCTTTCTTGGCGTCCATGCCGACGCTCGCAGCGGAAGGATTGTTTTTTGCGGCGAGGGCTTTAAGAACCTCGGCGTCATCGGCGCCCAGAGGAGCCATCCCCATATCTTCGGGTTTCATACGGCAAAGGAAGATAACACAAAGCGAGATAACCAGCGATATTGCCGCGACTGCGATATAAGAGCCGCTCCAGCCCCAGTTTGTTACGAAGACTTTCGCGATAATGGGGTTGACCGCCATGCCCGCTATGTAAGCGCTCGCGGTCGAAACACCCATGGCGAGGCCAAGGTGCTTGCGGAACCAGTTGCCGATCATAACTGGGGCGGGGAGGAACCAGATAATTGCCGTTGAGATGCCGAGCACGATTCCGGCGGCGTACCATTGCCATAGCTGTGTGAAAGTGGACATCAAAGCGAATGTGCCCACCGTAACGATGGTTCCGACAAGCAGTATCGCCCGGATATCGAATTTCTTAAGAATCTTATTGACAAAGAAGATCGTAAGGCCTGTGACAATTCCCTGAAGCACCATATACATCGCGAAGTTCGGTGTCGCGTCCGTAATATAGTGCTTATCCGCATAAGCGGCTGCCTGCGATTGTACGCTTGCTGCTTCAACACCGCTTGCCGTAAGTTCGTCAGCTTTTGCGGTATAGCTTTTTTGATATGCTTCATTAACAAACGGAAGCTCTTTGTCAGAACACACTGCTGTGATGAAGGAAGCTGATGTGTTGGACATAACGCCGACACCTGCCACCTGCAGCAGGCAGCACGCAATAAGGATAACCCAGGCATAATGGAATTTTCCGGTTTTCATCAGAATTTCTCCTTTTATTTGGATTTTTGTTCCTTGTTCTTTTTGACCGATTCCGCGTAATACTTGTAGGTTGGATAGATCGCGTAAATAACTTCTGTTTTTTCGCCGTTGGCGAAAACTTTCGCAGTATTCGGAAAGTTATTTTCAACCGCAAAAGCGATTGATGGGCTGTTGTCATCAACCGGTTCATCGGCAACACTGCCGAGTTTAACGCCTTCCTGATTGAAGACATAGACCGAACCGTCTTCAACTTTGAAGAATACCGACTGGTTGATTTCAAGCGACTTCGCCGCATCCGGGTTTTCGACTGCCAACTCGACCTTTTTCAGCGGATAGAATTTCATGCCCATTGCTTCGCCCGTGAACCATTCGTTGTACTTTTCAAGTTCACCGCTCGAAAAATCATCGGGCTGAACAACCGCGTCTGAGTCACCGCCTTCTGTCATCGCTTTCAATAAAGCGGCCGCTTTCTCGGTTGCCTCAATTTCCTCCTTTGAAAGATCCTCCTCTCTTATGATAACATTCTTTGCCTCATCGCATTGATACCGGGGGTAGTGTTTAACCAGCGTATCATATAGCGTTGTGTAAATGCTGATATGACCGAACGCTGTCAGATGCATGTCCTTTTCTTTTATATAGGTGAGGTCCTGATTCCCTTTGTACTTGTTAAACAGTTCGTCGACATCGGCCAGGATAAAACCGGATTCTGACTGCGCTTCGGCAATAATTTCATTGAGCATGGTCATGTACTTGCCCATGGGTTTGCCCATTATCCGGTAAAAGATACTGCCGGCCGCATTGAACGGATTATAAACATTATGGACAAGAATAATTGCGTCGGGATTGAGCTCTTTAATTTTAGCGATAATGGCAGGAAATTCCTTCCTGAATATTTCAACGCCCGCGGACGCGTCTTCTTTGGTTTTTTTGCCAAGCAATTCCTTGACAACCTTAACAGCCGCCAGTTTATCGCTCTGAAATTTTTTGGCGATTTGTTTCATGGTTTTTGCGCCGATCGGTCCCAAGTCAAGCGCTCTGATCATCGCCATCAGGAACGCGACGAGGACATTGTTCCCCCCCACCGACAGCACAACAATTTCCGCGGTTTTGAGATGACCGATTCTCACTTCGTCAGAGGTGAGGCAATTCAAAACAAGTGTGGAGTTCGCTCCCGAAATATAGTCAAGCGCGGCGGGCTTTTGCAAACGGCGGGCAAGCAAATCAGTATATGTGTTGGCTCTTACCCTCAGCCGGTAATTGCAGCCCACACTGTCACCGTACAACACAACTTTTGGGTTCGTATCTTTTGGATCCATAATTAAACAAGTCACCGCTTTCCTCATAATTCATAATTTTTCATTCCAACATATAAGTGGGAACAGGATAGCATTTTTTGCTTTGTATTTCAACAATTTTATGTATAAGTTGAATACGGAATAATATATAAAAACTCAGGCGGGAATTTATCGCCCGGCGCAAACACTGATGATGTAGTCGTTTGAATAACTGTATGTACTCACCCTGCAGTTTTCTATGTCTTTTTTTAAGTCCCTGACGCCTGTACCGAGATATTTTATATAACTTTCTTTCGCGGTCCAGGTGCTGAAAAATTGTTCCCTGCGTTTGTCGGGGGGCAGGGAGAAAAACAGCTTCTGCTCCTTATCGGTAAACGCGCGTTTGGCCAGCCGATCAAAACTGCGCGATTTCATCAATTGAATGTCCACGCCAACCGGTTTATCGCACACGGCGCAAACAACGATATGACCGGAATGGCTGATATTGAAATGTACATCCGGATAACCGATGATATAAGGTTTGCCGGACTCTTCCACAGCAAAATCAATGTCTGCTATGGAAATCCCGAACACTTTTTTAATCGCCAATTTTGCAAGCCAATAGCCCGTCAGGGACATGTCTTTATCCGTTTTAATTTTCATCCGGTTGATCTGTTGCTGCTTATTCCTGTCTGCGCAAAGGAAAAGCGTGTCAAAGGCTGAGTCGGATATATCCGATTTCAGCTCTATGAGAAATATCTCGGGTTCCATACAATTACCTCCGCCGCCATGAAACCGTTTTTCACTGCCAATAGAACATGTATTTTTCCATCGCGTCCATGAGTGCTTGTATATTTTCGAGCGGGACACCGGGGTACAGCCCGTAAATCATCATCA
>CAYUWQ010000018.1:0-9655 GCA_964448455.1 uncultured Eubacteriales bacterium
CCAACCGCCGTCGTCTCGCCTTCCGCTGTCGTGGCTTCCGCCGTGGTGTCTCCCTCAATTGTGGTATTTTCCACGGTCGTGTCCCCTGCCGCTGTGGTGGTTTCGCCTTCGTCCTTGCCGCAGGCGCCCAGGGTGAATACGATTGCCAGCGCCATTAACAGTGCTAATAATCTGGTAAGATTGCTTTTCATGGAGTATTTGCCCCTTTCAACATATTCGTGTCCGTTCACACATTGTCCGATTGTGCAGACTATCGCCATTTTAACCTATCCCTGCTCTGTTTGTCAACAAAAAAAGATGGATATGGCGGTCATGTTGTGTTACAATTATTTCAATTATGCGGATACCCTAAAAGGAGAAAACCCATGGCTGTTCAAAAATTCGTATCCTGGAATGTCAACGGCATACGCGCCCTGGCCGGCAAAGGGTTCGCGGATATTTTCGCGGCATTTGACGCGGACATCTTCTGCCTGCAGGAAACCAAGGTTCAGGCAGGGCAGTTTGAAATCGAGCTGCCGGAATATACGCAGTATTGGCATTATGCCGAACGCAAGGGGTATTCCGGCACGGCGGTATTCGCGAAGAAAACCCCGCTGAACACTCAATACGATATCGGAATCCCCGGATTTGACAGTGAGGGGCGGACAATCACGCTCGAATACGAAAATTTCTTTTTTGTTACCGTCTATACACCCAACGCCAAGGAAGGTCTGGCGAGAATCGGATACCGCATGGAATGGGAGGACGCCTTCCGGACCTATCTGAAAACGCTTGACGCGCAAAAACCGGTCATTTTTTGCGGAGACCTGAATGTGGCGCATAACGAAATTGACCTGAAGAACCCGAAGGCAAACCGCGGCAATCCCGGTTTTTCCGACGAGGAGCGCGGCAAGTTCCGCGAACTGCTCGCCGCCGGATTTACGGACACCTTCCGCCACTTTTATCCCGACCTCGCCGGCGCGTACAGTTGGTGGTCCTACCGCTTTAACGCGCGCGCCAACAACGCCGGCTGGCGAATTGACTATTTTTTAGTGTCCGACCGGCTGAAGGATAACCTGAAAGACGCACAAATTCACGCCGATGTGTCCGGTTCCGACCACTGCCCCGTTGCTTTAATAATTGATTTGTAAGGATAAGCGTTATGAAAAAAAACAGCATTCTCCTCGCCGTCCTGTGTGTGCTTGCCGCCGCGGCTGTTGTCTGCGCCGTTCTCGCGCCAGGCTATTTTAAAAAGCATGTTTCCGGCAAGCCGGACACGCAAACAAACGATAGTTTCACCCTTTCGCAAAGCGGCTACACGCCCCGGCTCACGCTTGCCGGGAGCCCGGATTTGCCGCCGCTGCAGACGGATATCAAGAACCTGTTTTATACCGTCAACCCGGACAACGGCGAGGTGCGCTTTTATGAATATGCAGCCGGCGCGCTGCTGCCGTACGGCGGCACCGTTTCCGTAACGGAGAAAACCGTCACCTGCAGCAGTCAGAAACTCCCGGTCAAACTATACACTGTTGAAAAAGACGGGATCACCGCAGGGTACGGGCTTTTCACCGCGGGGGACCAAACGACGCCGCAGGTTTATGACTATGCCTTTTTTAAAGTCGCGGCTTTACCTCCCGCCTATGGCTCGGACGGAGCGCTGATGCTGGTTGATTTTGACAAGAACAATTTTTGGCTCAATGACAGGGTTTATACCGAGGCTTTTATCATCGGTCTGCAAGGTTCCGGTGTCGAGACCAAAAGGCTCACTACCGACAACGCCCGCACAGTCGGCGAACGCGGCGCGCTGCGTTCGGACTGGCTGCTGCTCACCGACGGTTTGCTTGCAACGCTCGGGAGCAAACCTTACTTCCTTTCCTCCCGCGACTACACGCTTGACAAAAAGGGACTGGTCGCCGACATTCTTACCCTTGCCGACCCAAAACCCCCGCGCATAATCACCGGTATTTTGGGGCTGTGGGCAAGGGTTACGGAAAAAGGGCCGGCTTATCTGCGCGCAACCCAAACGGGTTTTGACTGCATCGTTTATGAAGATAAGACGGAAACCGTGCTTAAAAGTTTCAGCGGCGATTATTTTAAGGACTACTTGAGCAGCGGCAATTTTGTGCTCAACAAAACAAGTCTTGTGCTTACGGATTTACTCTCCGGCACGGAAAAAACGCTCACCGGTGTTCAGGCAGACAAGGCGGCGTTTTTGAGCGTCAGCCCCGACGGCCTGCGGGCGGTTATCGCCACCCCCGGCGCGGGGGATATGCGCGCGAAAGCGCAGCAAACCCTTGTGCTGTATAACATCGCAACAAACGAGGCAGAAACTTTTACGGAACCGCTGCTGTTCTCGCAGACCAACGCGAATTTCTGCTGGGCAGACAACAACACCCTGTTCCATCTTCGTCCAACAAACGACGACGGCACAGGGCTAAGTTATTGTTTTATTAAAATGGATTAGATGTTTTCTTCCCGGAAATCAATGGTTATCTCATCATGCGCCATGGAGATCTTTGTGTATTGCACGCCCGCGGCGTTGAACATTCTTTTGGAGGCGAGCACCCGCGGTGTCTCGCCGTATTTGTCGGACAGATACAGCACCTCCCTGATGCCGCTCTGAATGATGGCCTTGGCGCACTCATTGCAGGGGAACAGCGCGACATATATTTTGCACCCGGCCAGGCTGCCGCCGTTGTTGTTTAAAATCGCGTTGAGTTCGGCGTGGCAGACATATGGATATTTAGTGTCAATCTCGTCACCTTCGCGCTCCCAGGGAAATTCGTCGTCGTTACAGCCCGCGGGCATGCCATTGTAGCCCACGGACATGATCTTGTTGTTTTTGCTGACAATGCAGGCGCCCACCTGCGTGCTCGGGTCTTTGCTGCGGTTGGCGGAGAGCAGCGCGATACCCATAAAATACTCATCCCAGGAGATATAGCCGTCGCGTTTGGGCATAATAATCGCCCTTCCTTCCTCTATTTAAAGCGGTTCTGCCGATATGCTGAAAGATTATCACATTTCTGCTTCTTTGGCAAGAGCGCCCGTTTTATACATTTTAATAAATTATGAATGTTTCATAATTTAATGCAATTTCCGCTTTCTTGTGCTATAATGTTCCAATATATTATTTATGAGGTGTCTTTTCATGGGTTTTCTGACAAAATTATTCGGGGACTACTCGAAAAAAGAAGTAAAAAGAGCGCTCCCGCTGCGGGACAAGACGCTGGCTTTGGAAGAAGAGTACGCGGCCTTCACAGACGAGCAGCTGCAGGCGAAAACGCCCGAATTCAGGGAACGCCTTGCCAACGGCGAAACGCTCGACGACCTCTTGCCCGAAGCTTTCGCGGTCTGCCGCGAGGCTTCCTGGCGGGTGCTGAACATGAAGCACTTCCCCGTCCAGGTGGTCGGCGGCATTGTGCTGCATCAGGGCAGAATCGCGGAGATGAAAACGGGCGAGGGCAAAACGCTCGTCGCCACCCTGCCGGCCTACTTAAACGGCCTGACCGGTCAGGGTGTCCACATTGTTACCGTGAAT
Source organism: uncultured Eubacteriales bacterium (assembly GCA_964448455.1). Lineage (GTDB taxonomy): Bacteria > Bacillota > Clostridia > Oscillospirales > Acutalibacteraceae > UBA1447. Next base: position 3,518 of record CAYUWQ010000018.1, read on the forward strand.
GATTACCTTGCCCGCCGCGACAGCGAGTGGATGGGCAAGGTTTACCGCTTTTTGGGGCTGAGTGTCGGCCTGATTGTGCACGAGAAAGAAAACGACGAGCGCCGCGAAGCGTATGCGGCGGATATCACCTACGGCACCAACAACGAGATGGGCTTCGATTACCTGCGCGACAACATGGTGCCGTATATCGAGCAAAAAGTGCAGCGCGGGCATGTGTTCGGCATCGTTGACGAGGTGGACTCCATCCTCATTGACGAGGCAAGAACACCCCTGATTATTTCCGGGCGCGGCGACCAGTCCACCGATTTATACCGCCAGGCAAACGCTTTCGCCAGAAGTCTGACCATGGCCAAGGTGAAGGAAATTGACTCCAAAGCGAACGCGGAAGATGTGGCGGAAGGGGACTACATCGTTGACGAAAAAGCCAAAACATCCACCCTTGCCAAGAGCGGTGTGGAAAAGGCAGAAAAATATTTTAACCTCGAAAACCTGATGGATGCGGACAACATGACCATACTCCACCACATCAACCAGGCCATCAAAGCCATCGGTGTTATGCACCGTGATACGGATTATGTTGTCAAAGACGGCGAGGTACTCATTGTTGACGAATTCACCGGGCGCATCATGCTCGGCCGGCGCTACAACGAAGGCCTGCACCAGGCGATAGAAGCCAAAGAAGGCGTCACGGTCGAGCACGAAAGCAAGACACTCGCGACCATCACTTTCCAGAACTATTTCCGCCTGTACAAAAAACTTTCCGGCATGACCGGTACCGCCATGACGGAAAGCGCCGAGTTTCAGGAAATCTACAAGCTTGATGTTGTTGAGGTGCCGACCAATAAACCGATGATTCGCAAAGACAATCCGGATGTGGTTTACAAAACCGAACGGGCAAAGTTCACCGCCGTCATCCAGCAGATTGAGGAATGCCACGAAAAAGGTCAGCCGGTGCTCGTCGGTACCGTTTCGATTGAAAAATCGGAACGCCTGAGCGCGCTGCTGAAAAAAGAGGGCATCAAGCACGAAGTGCTCAACGCCAAGTTTAACGACAAAGAGGCGGAAATCATCGCGCAGGCCGGCAAATTCGGGTCTGTCACCATCGCGACGAACATGGCCGGGCGCGGTACGGATATTATGCTCGGGGGCAACTCGGAATATCTCGCCAAAACGGAAATGCGCCGCATGGGCTACACAGAGGAATTGCTTGTGGAAGCCACCGGCTACGCGGAAACCGATGATGCGGAAATCCTCAAGGCGCGTGAAGACTTCGCCTCTTTAAATAAAAAGTACCGCGAGCAAACAAGTGCCGAAGCAGCGAAGGTTTGCGCCGCGGGCGGGTTGTATATTGTCGGCACGGAACGCCACGAATCCCGGCGCATTGACAACCAGCTGCGCGGGCGGGCGGGCAGGCAGGGCGACCCGGGGGAAAGCCGTTTTTACCTGTCGCTTGAGGACGACCTGATGCGCCTGTTCGGCGGGGAACGGCTGACGAGGATGATGGACGCGTTCAACGCGCCCGAGGATATGCCCATTGAAAATAAAATGATTTCCACCACCATAGAAGGCGCTCAGAAGAAAATTGAAGGCCGCAACTTTGCCACCCGCAAAAATGTGCTGCAGTTTGATGATGTAATGAACCGCCAGCGCGAACTGATTTATGAGCAGCGCAACAAGGTCCTGCAAGGGGAAGACCTCAAGCCGTACATCCTGAAAATGCTTGAGGAAACCGTGAACGAAGCGGTTGATTTTTATTGCTCCCCCTCCATCCCGCGCGGGGAATGGAATGTGGAAGGCCTGCGTGAAAAATTCCTGGGCTGGCTGGCCACCCCGGATGATTTTGCGGACGGTTTCGACCGGGGCGAGGCGAAAGAACTGCTGCTGGACAGAGGACTGGACCTGTATGAGGAGCGTGAGCGGACCTTCGGCTTGGACGAAACCGGCATGCCGATTATGCGCAGGCTTGAAAATATGATTTTGCTGCGGAATGTTGACAACAAGTGGATGGACCACATTGACGCGATGGAAGAACTCAAAAGGGGAATCGGCCTGCGCGCTTACGGTCAGCAGGACCCGGTCGTGGCTTACCGGCAGGAAAGTTATGATATGTTCGATGAAATGAGCACCTCCATCCGCGAGGATACCGTGCGCCAAATGCTCACCGTGCGCATACGCGGCGAGCGTGAAACACAGCGTGAGCAAGCTGCCAAAATAACCGCCACAAGCGGCAGCTCAGACGGCACCGAAAAAGGCAGAACCGTGCGTAAGGCTAAAAAAGTCGGCCCGAACGAAGCCTGCCCGTGCGGCAGCGGCAAAAAATACAAGCATTGCTGCGGCGATGTGACCAAGAACAATATTGTCTGATTTGTAAATATATTTTGGGAGGTCTGTTTGCTCATGCCACAAGAATTTGCCGCAACCGTAAAACCCGCCACCATGGATTTTGTTGTCAACGGAATCCGCCATGTATGCAATACCTTCAAGCGGCGGTCGCCCGGCACAAAGTCGGAGCGGGACGCACAGGACTATTTCGCAAAAGAGCTGGGGCAATGGGCTGATGATGTAAATGCTGAGGATTTTCATTTGCGGCCTTACGCGTTTCTCGGCTTTTTTGCCATTTCGGTTGTTCTCGGGATTGCAGGATCGGTCGTGTTTTTCTTCAACCGCACCGCACCTTCGGTTTTACTGACAGTTATTTCGTTTTCTCTTCTGCTTCTCTCCATGATAATTGTTCTTTTTGAGTTTATTCTATACCGCCAGTTTGTTGATTTTCTGTTTCCGAAGGGAACATCAAGAAGTGTTTATGCTGTACGCAAACCGGCGGGCGAGGTGAAAAGGCGTATCATTTTCGGCGGCCATGCCGATGCGCCCTGGGAATTCACCTATTTCCTGCACGGACAGCTTAAAGCGCTTTACCCTGTTTTGTTCGGCGGCATCGGCGGCGGTATTTTAGGTACCATCCTGGTCGGTATCTATTTGGCGGCCGGAGTACCGCCCGTAACGGGCTTTTGGTCCGTCGTTTCGGTCTTTTTGCTTGCATTGATTCCGTTCTTTTTATCCGTGTTGTGGTTTGTCAACTTCAGCGTGGTCTGTGACGGCGCGAACGATAACCTTTCCGCCTGTTACGCCTCCATGGCGATTATGAAAGAACTGGCGGAAAACGACATCCGGTTTGAGAACACGGAGGTCTGCTGCCTGATAACAGGCTCGGAGGAAGCCGGGCTGCGCGGGGCAAAGGCTTTTTGCAAAAAGCACGCCGCCGAGTTGAAAAAGACGGACACCATTTTTATACCGTTTGAGGTTCTGCGGGAAAGCGAGCACCTGACTGTTTACAACAGGGACTTGAACAGCACGGTTAAGGCGGACAAGTCGCTGTGTGATTTGCTGCTGGCCGCCGGTAAAAAAGTTGGTGTTCCGATGAAATGCGCCGCCATTCCGCTGGGTTCAACCGACGCTGCCGCCTTTTCGCAAGCCGGGCTGCGCGCAGCGGGCATATGCGGTTCGGACGACAAGCCGAAGACCTATTATCATACCCGCCTTGATACCTGCGACAACATCAGCCCGGCGTGTATTGAAGACGCTATCCGTGTCGGCCTGGAAGCTGCCCGCATGTTTGACGCCGGCGAAGTGAAATAGCCTAAGCTGCCGCCCTCCAAGGAGTTGGAGGGCTTTTTATTTGGAGGAAAACAGCCGTGCAAAAAACAGTCATTGAGCCAAACGGCAAAAATTTGCAGTACTGGAAAGACCTATGGCGCTACCGAAGGCTGGCCCTTAATTTTGCCAAGCGCGACATCACCGTGCGTTATAAGCAAACCGTCATCGGTTTGGGTTGGTCGGTTATCGGCCCGGTTATCAACATGCTGCTCATGAGTTTCCTGTTCGGTCGTGTGGCTAACCTGCCCTCGGACGGCAGCGCGCCCTATCAAGTCATGGTTTATTCGGGGATGATCGCGTGGAATCTGTTCGCGCGGGGGCTGACCATCGCCGCTTCCACTTTTCTTACAAACGCCGACCTGTTGAAAAAAGTCTATTTCCCGCGTATTATCGCGCCGGTTGGGCAATGCCTCGCGCTGCTTGTTGACACCTTGATTTCCCTGGGTGTGCTGTTTGTCATCATGGCGCTGTTTCAATATCCGCCCGCTTATGAAAGGCTTATATTGCTGCCCGTATTCATGTTCCTGGCCCTTCTTTTGGGGTTTTCAGCCGGGCTGGTACTTTCATCAAGCAACATAAAACACAGGGACTTGAATCAGATTATTCCTTTCGCTGTCCAAATAGGCTTATATGTAACGCCGGTTGTTTATTCATTTGCCTATGTCACCGCAACGCTTTCAAACAGTACGGCTTTTCTTTACATGCTCAACCCCGCAGCGGGTGTTGTCAACGCCTTCAAATGGTGCATCATAGAGAGCAACCCGTTCCATTGGCCGTCCTTTTTGATTGCGCTGTGCTGGATAGCCGTTCTGCTCCCGCTGGGACTTCTCCGTTTCCGCAAGGGCGAGCGAACCTTTGTGGACCTGGTATAGGTTGAATGACAGACGAGGTGAAAATAATGGCGGAAAAACCCGCAGTCATAAAAGTCGAACACATTGGTAAAAAATATATTATCAGGCATAACCGTATAAACCCCGCTCCATCCGAAGGCAAGGCGGCAAATCCGGCAACGCGCCTTGCAAAGCTGCTGAAGCGTCAGACGAAAGAGGATTTTTGGGCGCTGAAAGATATTAATTTTGAAATCCGGCAGGGCGAACGCGTCGGCATCATCGGCAAAAACGGCGCGGGTAAATCAACCCTGCTCAAACTCCTTTCCCGCATCACGGAACCGACAGAAGGCCGCATCGAACTGACCGGCAAAATATCCGCCATGCTGGAAGTCGGCACCGGTTTTAACCCGGAACTCACCGGGCGGGAAAATGTTTACCTCAACGGTGCGATTTTAGGGATGTCCAAAGCGGAAATTGATGATAAATTCGACCGGATTGTTGCGTTTTCCGAAATTGACAAGTTCATTGATACCCCGGTGAAACGCTATTCCAGCGGTATGTATGTCCGCCTCGCGTTTGCAGTTGCATCGCATCTCGACCCGGACATTCTGATTATCGACGAGGTCCTGGCGGTTGGTGACCAAAAGTTCCGGCAAAAATGTATGGACCGCATGAACGAGATCGCCCAGGGGAACAAGACCATCCTGTGTGTGAGCCACCAGATGAATGTGATCCGGGAGCTGTGCGACAGGGTGATTGTACTCCAAAACGGCAAGCTGATATATGACGGCGAAACGGAGGCAGGTATCCGCTTTTACCTGAACGCCGAACGCGAACCCGGGCAGGATTTCTTTGACCTGAAGGTGCTCGTTCGCCCGGACTTCATCAAACCGCAAGCGCATTTGAACGCGCTTACAATCCTCAACAGCAGCGAGCGCGCGCAGGGGCTCAGCGGTGTGCTGCGCTTTCAATTGGACTGGTCTGCGGACAAAGACCTCGACGGCGTCAAGCTCCGGCTCATGGTCCGCTACGCGGACGGCGCGGCGGTCGGCATCGCGCTTTCCGCCGCCCTGTGCGACGCGAAGGCAGGGGAATCGTACCGCCACTGTTTTGCGTTTGACACAGGCCGGCTGTTCCCCGGTGACTACACGGCCAACCTCGCGCTTTACCAAAGCGACGCCGAGGGCGGCTCCAACTACCTGGACCATGCGGGTGACGCGATTGCCTTTGAGGTTTACGACCTGCAGAACCGCGATAAATCAATCATCTACAGCCACCAGTACTGGGGACATGTCCGGCTGGACGACCTGATTGTCACCAATAAGCAGGAGGAAGATTGAAATACAAACATTTCAATCTTTAGTTTTGTGCACCGCACAATTCCCAAGAAAGGCATGGTCATCAATATGAAAATACTCGCTATCGGCAACAGTTTTTCCGACGACGCCACCGGCTGGCTCCACCAGATTGCCAAAGCCGGCGGCATTGATTTAAATGCCGTCAGCTTGTGCATCGGCGGCTGCCCGCTCAGCCTGCATTGGACAAACGCGCTTAATGATGAGCGCGCGTATTTTGTATCCGTCAACGGCGAAGGGACGGGTGAATTTCTTTCCATCAGCCAAGCGCTCCAAAGCGACAGCTACGATTTTGTCAC
>CAYUWQ010000018.1:9755-11268 GCA_964448455.1 uncultured Eubacteriales bacterium
TTTGCCACGGTGTTCGGGGACGGCAACCCGCTGAGTTTGAACCGCGACGGCTTCCATGCCAGCCTGGAGTATGGCAGGTATCTGTTGGGTGCGGTATGGTATGAGGTCTTCACCGGCAGGGGCATCTTTAAAAACAGTTTTAAGCCGGAAGGCACGCGGGATGATGTTATTGCGGTGCTGAAGCAGCTTGCGCATCAGGCGGTTATGGGGTACAAGTAAGCAGGGGGTGCGCATTGCTCATCCGTTTTACCATCCTTGACACCGCCCCCAATCGGCGATAGAATACCATTATTAAACACAGTTGTTTCAATCAAGTTCGGGAGGAATCGTCAATGAATTTTAACGCAAAAATCTTCAAAATGATCCTGGGTCCGCTTTCCGCCGTGATGGCGCTGGTGATGGCTTTCACCTCCAATATTTTTTACAAACCCGGTGTGATGGACATGCCGGTGGTACCGGATGATTTCACGCCGGTTGTCCGCTTCACGGTTACAAGCGATGTGCACCTGAAGGATGCCGGCGGGGAAGCGGAAGCAACCAGGCTTGCGCTGATGATTAACAGCAGTTATGCCATTGCCGCGAACAGCGGGGCTTACTCCAAACTTGACGCTGTCGCTTTTTCCGGCGATTTGACAGATGCAGGTAAACCGGAAACACTGCAGCAATTCAAAAATATCTGCGATGCCAACATCAAAACCGGAACCCAAAACCTGGCTGTTATGGGCAACCACGAATTTTCTCACGATAAAGCAAACACAATAGCGAATTTTGAAAGCATCGTAAAACTGCCGTACAGATATCACAAAGTGATTAACGGCGTGCACTTTATCGGTGTGTCGCCGGACCGGGACGGCAGCGGCTATACGGTGGAAACCCAGCTTTGGCTCAACAAACAGCTCAAGGAAGCGGTTGCAGACAATCCGGATAACCCCATCTTTGTCTTCCAGCACCATCATGTCTGGGGTACCGTTTACGGCAGCCTGAGCTGGGGGAATATTGACCTGAACGCGGTATTGTCGCAGTACCCGCAGGTAATCGATTTCAGCGGCCATTCACATTATCCGCTGGATGACCCGGCTTCGATTTGGCAGGGCGCTTTTACGGCGCTGGGCACTTCCACGCTGAGCTACTATGAAATGGAATATTTCCCGCTCACGGGCGGGCAGTTCCCGGCAGGCAACCGCAATGCCGCGCAGATGTATGTGGTGGAAGTGGACGCCAACGGCGCGACCAAAATCAGAGGGTATGATTTGCTCGCGGACCAGTTTGTCGGCGAAACCTATTACATCGCGACACCGGCCGATAAAACCTCCTTTGCCTACAACACCGAAAACAGGCGCGATAAATCCGAAAAGCCGGCATTCGCGGCGGGCGCACAAGTGACGGCAGCAAAAACAGATGACGGCAGTTACGCCATCCGGTTCCCGGCGGCAACGGATGACCTCATCGTGCGGCAGTACGAAATTATTGTCAATCAGCGGTGGGGCGGTATCGCCTATACGGGCACGCACCT
>CAYUWQ010000018.1:11368-20785 GCA_964448455.1 uncultured Eubacteriales bacterium
CGGTGCGTCAGGGATGCCGCACCCTACAGATTTGCGGGACGGAAAACCCGTCCCCAACTTCTTCCCGCGGCGCAGCCGCACTTCTCAATTGCTTACCGGGCGAACACAGTTCGCCCCTACCGAACGAACGGCTTCGTATGCCATATATCCGCCGCGTATTCGGCAATAGCCCTATCCGCGGAAAAGCGCCCCGCGGCAGACGTATTCATCAGCGACATACGGTTAAACCGCGCCCTGTCCAGCCAGATTTTTTCCGCCCTGGTCTGAGCAAGGCGGTAATCGGCAAAGTCCGCTAAAACCATGTACGGGTCGTGCTGCACAATGGTGCCGCTGATTTCCGTAAACGGTTTGCCGCTTATGCCCTTGTTGATAAAGTCGATGGCGCGGCGCAGTTCGGCGTTGTTGTTGTAATAATTCATCGGCACATAGCCGAAACGCGCGAGGTTGGTGACTTCCTGCGTTGTCATGCCGAAAATAATGATGTTGTCGTCCCCGACAGCGTCGTGTATTTCCACATTCGCGCCGTCAAGCGTCCCGATGGTCACGGCGCCATTTAACATCAGTTTCATGTTGCCTGTGCCGCTGGCTTCCGTACCGGCTAACGATATCTGCTCGCTGAAGTCCGCCGCAGGCATGAGCCGCTCCGCCATGGTGACATTATAGTCTTCCATATACACAATCTTCAGCCTGCCCGCCACATCGGGGTCATTATTGATCAATTCCCCGAGCGCGCAGATAAAACTGATGATTTTTTTCGCCATAAAGTATCCCGCGGCCGCTTTTGCGCCGAAAATGTAGGTGCGGGGGGTAAAGTCGCCCTGCGGATTTTCTTTGATGGCCAGGTATCTGGTTAAAATATGAATGGCATTGAGGTGCTGCCGCTTGTATTCGTGCAGGCGCTTGACCTGCACATCGAAAATAGACGCCGGGTCAATGGTGATGTTGTTGGTTTTCTTCACCAGTTCCGCGAAGTGTTCTTTGTTGGCAAACTTGATTTTTTCAATCTCGCCGAGCACACCGGGGTCTTCGGAATAATCCTTCAGCTTCAGCAGTTCGGCGCCGTCTTTGACAAAACCGTCCCCGATAAGCTCCGTAATCAGCGATGAAAGCCCGGGATTGGCCTGGCACAGCCAGCGGCGGTACGCGATGCCGTTGGTCACATTCTTGAATTTCTCCGGCGTCAAGGTATAAAAATCGCTGAAGACGGATTTTTTCAAAATATCGCTGTGCAGGGCTGAAACGCCGTTGACGCTGTGGCAGGACGAAACGCAGAGGTTCGCCATGCGTACCACGCCGTTTGAGACAATCGCCATCCGCTCGACTTTGGCGGCATCGCCCGTGTTCTCCCACACAAAAGCGCGGTAACGGTTGTCAATCTCTTTAATAATCTGATAGATGCGCGGGATGAGCCGCTTGACAAGGTCTTCCGGCCAGCATTCAAGCGCTTCGCTCATAACGGTGTGGTTTGTGTAGGCAAATACACCGGCAGCGATATTCCAGGCATCTTCCCATGTATAGCCGCAGTCGTCCAGCAATATGCGCATAAATTCCGGGATGGCCATGGTCGGGTGTGTGTCGTTGATATGAATCGCTATTTTATCCGGCAGATCCCGCATTGAGCTGCAGCTTTTCAGATGACGGTGGACAATGTCCTGTATGGAGGCGGAAACCAAAAAATACTGCTGCCGCAAACGCAGGCTTTTGCCCTCCGGATGGCTGTCGGACGGGTAAAGCACCTTGCTGATGACCTCCGCCATGGCGTTTTGTTCCATAGCGCGCATATAGTCCCCCTGGTTAAACATATCCATGTCCAGCCCCGGGGATTTGGCCGACCACAGCCGGAGCACGCTTGCGCCATTGCCGTCCTTACCGGAAACATACATATCGTACGGCACCGCTTTAACGGATTTGAAACCGGTGAGTTCCACATTGTGATAGTTTTCATCCCAGCTGTCTTTCACCGTGCCTTCAAAACGGACTTCCACCGCCCTGTCATCGCGCGGGGTCAGCCACACTTCACCGCCCGGCAGCCAGAAGTCGGGCAGCTCCGTCTGCCAGCCGTCCACCAGTTTTTGCTTGAATATCCCATATTCAAATAATATGGAATAGCCCATCGCCTGGTAGCCGCCGGTCGCGAGCGCGTCCAGATAACAGGCAGCCAGCCGGCCCAGCCCGCCGTTGCCCAAGCCCGCATCGGGTTCGCAGTCGTAAAGCGAGTCGAGCTTGATGCCGAAATCCTCCAGCACTTCGCCGAAAACCGGGGTCAGGTTCAAGTTGTAAAGGTTGTTTTTCAGCGAGCGCCCCATGAGAAATTCCATGCAGAGGTAGTATATTTTTTTTGAGCCGTCTTCTGTTGCCTCCGACACAAACTGATTGTTGCGGGGTCTGAGAATATCGCGCAGAATCATGGCTAAGGCTTTGTAATAATGCTCATAGGTTGCCTCCTCGGGTGTGACACCGAAGTTATGCGAAAGCTTGTTTTTGAGCAGTTCTTTTGCCTGTTTTTTTGTGATACTGATTTGAGTCATAATGACCACCTTTATTTGTTGCGTTGTGCCTGCGCGCCGCGCGGGCGGTTTTATTCAGGGCTATAATATACCGCAAAACGGCGTTGATTGCAACTGCAGGGCATATTGCGCTTGATATAATCACGCTTTTCAATTATAATACGATTCAGCATTAAAATTGTAGACGCAATTTTAAGCGGCAAGCAGAGCTTGCCGCTGCGGCTGAAGCCGCAGCCCGATAGCCTTGAACGGTTTTAATTCTATGAAGTGGAGCCGCTAATGAACAACGACACCAATCACCCGAACGGCCAATATTATTACGCGCCGGGGTATTATGCCGCGCCGCCGCGCGTGGCGCCGCCGGCGTTTAAAACCAACCTGCGGGACTTGCGCCGCCTGAGCATCACAGCCGGGCTTTGCGTGCTCGGGTTTATCGGGCTGCAGTTCGCCGTTTACTTCTTGCTCGCATTTTTGGGGCTTGCCGATGAATTTTCGAATAACCTGCTGTTCCAAAACGCGTTCGGCGCCGTATATTCGGTCATCTGCGTTTTTCTGCCGTTTTTTGCGGTTTCGCTGTTCATGAACGAAAAAACACGCGAAAAAACCCTGCTGTTCGGCAAGCCTTATGCGGCCGGGCTGATGCTGCTGGCCGTTCCGGCCGGCTTCATGTTTTGCATGGCGGGCAATTATGCCACCAACGCGCTTGTTGCCCTGATGGATTCTGCCGGTGTCCAACTGACCGCGCCGGAATCGCCGGTGCCGTCTTCTGCCTTGGGCATGATTTTTTATGTGGTGCAAATCGCTTTTATCCCGGCGCTGACGGAAGAATTTGCCCTGCGCGGTGTTGTGCTGCAGCCGCTGCGCAAATACGGCGACCGTTTCGCGATACTCATGTCCGCGATGGTGTTTGCCCTCATGCACGGAAACATGGTGCAGGCTCCGTTCGCTTTTATCGCCGGGATTACCATCGGTTATTTCGTCGTCGCGACGGGCAGTATCTGGACCGGGGTGCTTATCCATTTTGCCAACAACCTGTTTTCATCGCTTCTTTCCCTCGCGAACGCCAACAGCACCCTGGCACTCGATAAACCGTACGCGGTGATGATGACCGTTTCTTTCGTGGGCGGGCTCGCGTGCTGCGTCATCTTCGCGCTGCACAGCAAACGCTACAAACTGCGCAAAACGGTAACCCCCGTTGGGGCACTGCAGCGTTTTTTGAACTATGTTTTTACGATCCCCATGATTCTCGCGCTCGCGGCAATATTTTATATCACAATGGACTATATTGCGTTCTCGGGCTGATTCGGTATAAATTCAGAACACCGCGATAAAATGAGGTTTATAATGGAAGACAGAGATTTTATGCTGCGCGCGCTGGCGCTCGCGCGGGAAGCCGGTGCCGAAGGCGAAGTGCCGGTGGGCGCGGTTATCACGCGAAACGGCAAGGTTGTCGGCGAGGGGAGAAACCGCCGGGAGCGGGATAAAAACGCCCTGGCTCATGCGGAAATAGAGGCCATTGAAGCCGCCTGCCGGTCTTTAAACGGCTGGCGGCTTTGGGAATGCGAGCTGTATGTCACGCTGGAACCCTGCCCGATGTGCGCGGGTGCAATTATTAACGCGCGTATCAAACGGGTTGTCTTCGGCGCAGCTGATGAAAAGGCAGGGTCGTGCGGGTCGGTTGTCAATCTTTTTGAACTGCCGTACAACCATCGCCCGGCGTTAACGGGCGGTTATATGGCGGAGGAATGCGCGATGGAACTGACTAACTTTTTCGCTAAATTAAGAAAAGAGCAATCTCCGTAGGGACACCATGTATGGCGTCCCTGCATTTTTTATGCAGATATAAAACGCCATTATTCTTTGACAAATTTCATTGAAATATCAAACGCTTTCACCGAGTGCGTCAAAGCGCCCAGCGATATGATGTCCACACCGGTTTCGGCAGCTTGCCGTAGGTTTTCAAGCGTGATACCGCCGGACGCCTCCAGCAGCGCTTTGCCGTTAACGAGTTCGACAGCTTCAGCCATGGTTTGGCTGTCCATATTGTCGAGCATGATGATTTCAACGCCGGCTGCCAGCGCCTCCCCGACCTCGTCAAGGTTCCTGGTTTCCGCTTCGATTTTCGTCATGTGCCCGAGTTTTGCCCGCAGGGTTTTCACCGCGTTTGTGATCCCGCCCGCGGCGTCAATATGGTTATCCTTTAACATCGCTCCATCCGACAGGTTAAAGCGGTGATTTTTGCCGCCCCCGCAGGTGACGGCGTATTTTTGCAGTGCGCGCAGCCCCGGCAGTGTTTTGCGCGTGTCGGTAATCTGCGCTTTTGTGCCCTTAACAATTTGTACGGCCGCCGCGGTTTGCGTGGCAATGCCGGAAAGATGCTGAATGAGGTTAAGCGCCGTCCGTTCCCCCTTGAGCAGCATCCCCGTCGCGCCGGAAAGCACCGCGATAATATCGCCCTTGCGAAGAGGGTCTCCGTCTTTTTTAAAGCATTCGGCGCTGAAAGAACTGTCAAGCAGCTCAAATACGCGCAGGAAAACCGCCAGACCGCACAGTACTCCGTCGTCCTTTGCCAGCAATTTTGCTTTTCCGCGGCAGGCCGGTTCAAACAGATAATCCGCGGAAACATCGATATAATTGATATCCTCCAGAATTGCCCGCTTGATGATTTCGTCCACATAAAACTGCGTCATATCGCTTCCGCCTCCCTTAATATAATGGCCGCAACCGTGGCCAGGCTCTTTGCCTCACAGTAATCCGGTGTGACGGCAAAGCGTTCGTTTTGAAGTCGTTTTAAGATTTCCTCCACCCGCTTGAGTCCCTCGGTGACGGCGGCCGGATTCGGAATGACAAAGTACGCCCGCTGCATAATCTCCCGGATGGCGGTGCGCAGCCCATGCGGCAGGGGAGCGCCGGTATAATCACCCTTGAAAGGTGCTGTTTCCGCACCGGCAAACCCGGCGTCGATGCATTTGATGATATCCTGTGCCGCCCGTCTGCCGAATACCAGCGCTTCCAGCAGCGAATTGCTCGCAAGCCGGTTACCCCCGTGGACACCTGTATGGGCGCATTCGCCCGCGGCGTAAAGGCGCGGCACGGTTGTTCGGCTGTTAATATCCACATCAATACCGCCCATAAGGTAGTGCTGGCACGGGAACACCGGTATCAAATCTTTTGCGATATCCACACCCCGCTCGAGGCAGGCGGCGCTGATAGCGGGAAAACGGTTGTAAAGAAAATCTCTGCTTTTATGGGTAATATCCAAATAAAAATTGTTGCTGCCCGTCCGGCGGGATTCCAGAATAATCGCGCGGGACACAATGTCGCGCGGCGCGAGTTCAAGGCGCTCATCGTACCGGTCCATAAAGCGCTGCTTGTTGCTGTTGAGCAGATAAGCCCCCTCGCCGCGAACCGCCTCGCTGATTAAAAACTGCTCGCGGCTGTTCGGGGAATTGAATGCCGTGGGATGAAACTGAATAAAACTAAGGTTCTTGATTTTCGCGCCCATTTCATAGGCGAAACGGATACCGTCGCCCGTTGCGGTAACCGGGTTCGTGGTGTACCGGTAAACCCGGCCGATGCCGCCCGTGGCAATCAGGCAGAAGCTCGCGTAAACACAGCTGTATTCGCCGTCCTGCAGGATTTCCGCCCGGAAACCGCCCTTGACCCGCGCAATCGAGAGAATCAGCGTGTTTTCCGCCAACTCCACCGCCGGATGCCTGTCCGCTTCCACAAGCAGTTTATCTACCATTTCCTTGCCGGTTTGGTCCTTGTGGTGAACGATACGCCGGCGGCAATGCCCGCCTTCGAGCGTTTTTTCCAGCACATTGTCCGCATTTTTGTCAAAATCAACGCCCATTGCCATGATTTTGCGGACATCTTCAGGTCCTTCATGGATAAGCGCCTCGACCGCCGGCACATCGTTCTTATATCCCCCGGCGATGAGCGTATCCTGAATATGCAAATCGAAGCTGTCGTCCTCATGTTCGAGCACGGCGGCAACGCCCCCCTGCGCGAGGGAGCTTGAGGAAACGGTGCGCGCCTGTTTGGACAGCACAAGTACGCTCTTGCTCTTGTCAAACTGTATCGCCGCGTAAAGCCCGGCAACACCGCAGCCCGCTATTAACACATCGTATTTTTTCTTCACATCAAGACCCGCTTCCGCCGACCACATAGAACCCGGAACGGGTTCATTTGAAGTTGCTACGCAACTTCACCTACTTACAAAATTCAACTCCCGCTCTGCGGTGCCGGCATCCTGTACGCCGGCAGTTGAATTTTAAAATGCGCAGCCTGCTGCGCTATAACCACTGACCACTAAAAACTTGTGTATAGTATAGCACCAATCGCCAAAATAATAAATATGGAGTTTAACAAAAAGAAAAACAGCCGCCCTATTGGACGACTGAATTTATTGTGCCGGCACCGACCTATCTTCCCGGGAGGCTGCCCTCCGAGTATTTTCGGCACTGATGAGCTTAACTTCCGTGTTCGGGATGGGAACGGGTGGGACCTCATCGTAATAAGCACCGGCTGAGAACGGCATTCCGTTCTCAAACGCTTGATGATTATATCATTGCATTTCGCTAAATGCAAGCGTTTTTTCAAAATAATTAGATTTTCTTGTAAGTTTTCAGGATTTTGCCCACATACATGCGGTGATAATCCTTTGAAGGGTAGTTTTCTTCAATCCCTTTATCCAAAAATCCCGCCGGATTCAGGTCCTGATAGGCGATTTTTTTGCAGACAAGCACTGTTTCGGCCTGCTCAAAAGTGACGGCGCCGCCGAGCATAACGGGTTTAAGACCGGTGGCGGCCGCTTTATCCGTATTTCTTCCGCTTTTTGACCCGCACACAGAAAGCTCTTTTTTGTAAGCTCCGCCAAAAAAGCTGACCGAAAACAGCTCGCTTTTTTCGACAAATTCATAGGTATATCGCTGAGGTCTGATAAAAACAAAAGCCACATCCTCGCCCCAGAGTTCGCCGAGCCCGCCCCAGCTGATCGTCATAGTATTCCACTTTTTTTCATCGCCCGCGGTGACCAGCGCCCAGTCATCGCTGATGAGCTTGACCGAATTCTGTCCGACTTTACGGATATCGATTTCTTGAAAACTCATTATGATTTCACTCCTTCACACAATTTTCACGGTTACCGTATTCGGGCGAAGTGGACTCACATGTCGCCAAGTGTGACAACTTCGTCGAGCTGCTTGATGCTGTACAGAATCACGATACGGTCGATTTGATTCTCCCGGATGTATTCCACCGGATCTTTTCGAAAATAACGCAGGTCAATCATCCGGATTTCCGAAAAATGATTGGCTAAATAAGGCACAACGATATGCGCGTAAGAATCTTTGATGATCAGTATGCGTTCGCCCCGCGCGCCGGCGTTGCGAATGATGTTTTCGTCTGTGTTGCCGCCGATATAGATGGTATACTGGTCTTTTTTGTCCAGCTTGGACATGTCAAACAAGCTGTCAGCCGTTTGCCCGCCCGATACGCAGGTGATTTGCTGCGGCTCCTTGAATTGCTGAATATACATCTCGTCCGGCTTCTGCCGCTTGTACCCCGCTTTTGAGTACAGCGTCCCGTAAAAGTCCGAAGTCACTTTCTCAAACTTGATATCGCTTATCGGAACGGGGTTCAGCCCCATGGCGTTCATCAGCGCGCTGTAGCCTTTATAAGCGCCGAACACATTCCAGTGATGATCGGTTTTGAAATACAGCGTTTCCCCGTCCCGCGGCTTCAAAGCGTCCATCACATTCACCAGCGTCACCTTCGGGGACAGATTCTTTTCCATTGCCTCCACGGACAGGTTTTGATCATAAGACGGCGCATAGGCCGGCAAACGCTCCTTCATCTCCTGCGCGCTTGAGGGTACCGGCAGCAAATATACCGGCAGGTTTGTACGGTCAGCCAGCGAATTGATGCCGGTCAGATTGGACTGCAATATGTCCGGATCCGGCTGTTTTAATATTTCAAACAGATAGTCATCTTTTCCGAAGTAAACGCCGCCGACATCCTCTTTTTGCAAGAGCAGCTGCACATCACAATTGATACCCACAAAAAAGTTCCTGGCCGGGAACTGGTCCGCCAGATAGGTTTCGAATTTTTTGGTATATTTGCCCGCAAATAAATCTTCCGCATCAAACGCGGGAAAACTTTGGAGCACCCTGTTTTCCTCTTGCGAAAAAGTTTCCTTCGGCTGTAAAACGAACAGCACAAGACCGGCCACAACGGCGAGTATCAATACTGCCGAAATGATCAGTGATTCAGCCCGGGCACCCGGAAATATTGTTTTAAGCTTCATATTTTTCCCCCGTAATATGCAGATAGGGATTATCTCAAAATTTGAAATACAAAAACGGATTGTATGTCGCGTCGACCATAGCGGCAATCGCGGCAAACAAAGCCGCCGCAAACAGCGTTACCCAAACGGCTTTGCCCAAAATGCTTTTCTCCCTGATTTTTTCCAAGGCTTTCCAGGCCAACGGAGTGGAGCAGACCCCCGCAATTATAAAAAGCGGCAAATATGTTTTTAACCCGTAAATGCCCAGGGCGTCCAGCTTCGGCGCGAAACCGAACATCGCCTTGAGCAGTGTCCAGCTGAAAGAAGCCGAAGTCGCGGTAAACAGCACCCAGCCCACAATCACACATAGCAGCGTATAGGCATGCTGCAAAAATTTCGGCAGTTTTTCAATGAATTTCAGGAGGAAAAACTTTTCACAGATAATCAGTACACCGTAAAACGCGCCCCATAAAACAAAGTTCCAGTTCGCGCCGTGCCAAAGCCCGGTAATCAGCCAAACGATCGCCAAATTGCGGATTAGTTTTAATTTGCCGACTCTGTTGCCCCCCAGCGGAAAATACAAATACTCCCGGATACACTGCCCCAGGGTCATGTGCCAGC
>CAYUWQ010000019.1:0-20337 GCA_964448455.1 uncultured Eubacteriales bacterium
TTTTATTGACCTGCGCGCCGCAGTCGAAAAACATACCGAGCCTGCTCAGCGCGTTACTGTGCGCCTTGCCCATAAATTTGTAGCCGACCAAACCAACATTGATTTCTCTCATTTTTTATCGACTCCCCTCTAACTCATTGATTAAAAGTTTAATGACATTTTACTACAATATACCAAAAAATAAAAGCATGATTTTCGCAAACCTTATTGGCGGCATTTTAAACCCCGCGCCATGGCGTTACAGGGCCTGATATTCCGTTCCTTTATATTCTTTGTTTAGCCACTCCTGTAAAGCACTATAGCTTTACAGCCTCTTTAATCAACAGCCCTAAAGTTTCAATTTTCTTGCTGTGATGTATAAAACATTTGGAATTCATCGCGAAAAGAGCGTTTTTTTCTGTAAAATAGACAAAATATCACTGTAAAATTCGTGTAAAAACACAATAGGTTGTTATGGCTAATTGTATTGACACTATATGTTGTCGGATGTATAATGAGCTACACAAAGTTTTGGAGGGGTTAAATCATGTACACACAGATTTTAAAACGAGACGGACGGATTGAGCCTTTCGAAAAAATCAAGATCACGAAGGCCATTTTCAAAGCCGCGATTGCTTGCGGCGGTGAAGATGAAGAACTTGCCGGCGCCCTGACTGACGAAGTCATCGCCCTTGCGGAGAAGAAATACGGGGACAAAATTCCCGATGTCGAGGGTATCCAGGATATCGTCGAAAAAGTGCTCATTGAGAACGGCCACGCCCGCACGGCGAAGGCGTTCATCCTCTACCGCGAAAAAAGGCGCAGCGCACGCGAAATTAACGCGCTCATCGGCGCGACGATCGATATGTTCGGCGATTACCTGGGTGATAAAGACTGGGGCATCAAAGAAAACGCCAACATGCAAAAAAGTGTAAACGGCCTGAACAACTATGTACGGGAAACCTTTACCAAAAAATACTGGCTGCATGAAGTTTATCCGGACGATGTCCGGCAAGCGCATGAAAACGGCGACGCCCACATCCACGATTTAGGGTTTTTCGGTCCCTACTGCGCGGGCTGGGATTTACGCCAGCTGCTCACGGACGGTTTCGGCGGTGTTGAGGGCAAGGTAGAAAGCAAACCCGCCAAACACCTCCGCTCATTTTTGGGTCAAATCGTCAACTCCACCTTTACCACCCAGGGTGAAACAGCGGGCGCGCAGGCCTGGAGTTCATTTGACACTTACTGCGCCCCATTCGTCTATTATGACAACATGACCTTTAACCAGGTGAAACAATGCCTGCAGGAGTTTATCTTCAATATCAATGTGCCGACACGCGTCGGTTTTCAGTGCCCGTTTTCAAACCTCACCTTTGACATTAAGGTGCCCAATACGCTCAAAGACCAGTTGGTCGTTGTCGGCGGTGAACAAACGGACAAAACCTACGGCGATATGCAGGAGCAGATGGACCTTTTCAACCGGGCGTTCTGCGCCGTGATGCTGGAAGGTGACGCGAAAGGGCGTGTGTTCACTTTCCCAATCCCGACCATCAACATCACCAAAACCTTTGACTGGAACAGTCCTGTGGTGGATGACTTCATGCGCATCACCTGCAAATACGGCATCCCCTATTTTGCCAACTATGTCAACTCCGACCTGTCGCCGGACGATGCTGTGTCCATGTGCTGCCGCCTTCGGATTGACACGAAGGAACTGCGCAAACGCGGCGGCGGTCTTTTCGGCTCCAACCCGATGACGGGGTCCATCGGTGTTTACACCATCAATCTGCCGCGCATCGGTTATTTGAGTAAAACAAGAGAAGAGTTCTTCGAAACGCTTGACCGTATCGCCACCCTGGGCAAGGTTTCGCTTGAAATCAAACGCAAAGTTCTTGAGCAGCAGACCGAACGCGGGCTATATCCGTATTCCTCGCACTACCTGCGTAAAATCAAAGAGAGCACCGGTGAATATTGGACCAATCATTTTAACACCATCGGACTCATCGGCATGAACGAGGCTTGCCTGAACTTTTTGGGAAAAGACATCGGCAGTGAGGAAGGGTTGAAATTCGCAATCGATGTCATGGAATACCTGCGCATATTGATGGTGGAATTCCAGGAAGAAACCGGCCATTACTATAACCTTGAAGCAACGCCGGCCGAAGGCACCAGCTACCGCCTGGCCAAATCCGACTTGGCAAAGTATCCGGACATTATTCAAGCCGGCAAAAACGAACCGCTCTACACAAACTCCACCCAGCTGCCGGTTGAATATACGGACGATATCTTTGAATGTATGGATTTGCAGGACGAGCTGCAGTCTCTTTACACGGGCGGCACCGTTCAGCATCTGTATATTGGTGAACGCATTGAAGACATTGAAGTATGCAAAACCCTTATCCGTGATGTATTTATGAAATATAAAATGCCGTATATATCCATCACCCCGACCTTCAGCATCTGCAACAGTCACGGCTACATCGCGGGCGAACATTTTGAATGCCCCGTTTGCGGAGAAGACACGGAAGTGTGGAGCAGAGTCGTCGGCTATCTTCGCCCGGTGAAGAACTACAACTCCGGCAAAAAAGAAGAGTACATGCTGCGCAAAAAGTTTGTTGTCTAAAATCCAATGTTTTACATCTGATATCTAACCTGGGGCGGTTTTCCGCCCCTTACTCATATAAAAAAGCAGGTATCCATACCATGAAAATCGCGGGGCTGGCAAAAACATCTTTTGTGGACTACCCGGGCAAAATTGCCTGTGTGGTTTTTACCGCTTACTGCAACATGAAGTGCGGTTACTGCCACAACAAGCATATAATAACCGGCGATGTCCCGCTGATGGACAATGCGGAGGTTTTTAACTATATTGTTAAACGCAGGGATGTACTCGGAGCGGTGGTCATAACCGGCGGCGAGCCCACCCTGCAAAAAATGCTGATCCCCTTTATTGAATCCATCAAACGCTTAGGGCTCTGTGTTAAGTTGGACACCAATGGTACAAACCCGAATGTCATCCAGCAGCTGCTCGATAAAAACCTGCTTGACTACATCGCGATGGATGTGAAGGCGCCGCTGCATAAATACTTTGAAGTCGTTGGCGTACCGGTCGATGTGAACGCCGTTACCGCAAGTATCCATATCCTGAAGAACTGCGCAATCCCGTTTGAATTCCGCACCACCTTCGCGCCGCTGCTCACAACAGAAGATATCCTTGAAATCGGCAGCCTGGTGCGCGGCACAAAAAGCTATTATCTGCAGCAGTACCGGCAAGTCCCCGGCGAGGCGCCCGCGCACAGCCCGGAATGTTTGAAGGAAGCGGCGGAAAACATGCGGGATGTTATCGGAGTGTGCGACATCCGGGGACTGTAACACAACAGGAAAATCCAGGTGCGCGTGTCAATGCGCATTTTTTTATTTTGTGGTATAATGAGTTGTTCGAGTGTGACTTAGTTACAGAAACCAAGGACATAATTTTGTAGAATATATCATAAAGTAAGAAAGGTGGTTTTATTTATGAAAACACTCATCGTCGGCGGCGTCGCGGGCGGCGCGACAGCCGCGGCAAGGCTGCGCAGGCTGGACGAACACGCGGAGATTGTCATGTTTGAACGCGGGGAATACATTTCCTTTGCCAACTGCGGGCTGCCCTATTATATCGGCGGCGAAATCAAGGATAAATCCGCTTTGACGCTACAAACACCTGAAAGCTTTTTTTCACGGTTCAATGTTGATGTCCGCGTTTTCAGCGAAGTGATTGCCATCAACAAAGCGAATAAAACCGTTGAAGTGAAAAACGTCAAAACAGGCGAAATCTATACCGAACACTATGATAACCTGGTATTATCCCCCGGCGCCGCGCCGATCAAACCAAAAATAGACGGTGTGGATAATGCAAAAGTCTTTACCCTGCGGAACATTCCTGACACTTACCGCATCAAAGATTATATCGACCAAAAGGGACCCAAAAAGGCCGTGGTCGTCGGCGGCGGTTACATCGGTGTCGAAATGGCGGAAAGTTTAAGCCACGCCGGACTCGAAGTAACGGTCGTGGAACTGATGGACCATGTGATAGCAACCATCGATTATGACATGGCCTGCGATGTACACAACCACCTGCGGCAAAAGGGTGTTAAACTGATTCTCAAAGACGGCGTGAAAGCCATTGAGGACAACAACACCGGGTTAAAGGTGACCCTGAACAACGGCGAGCTGTTTTGCGACATGGTTATCCTTTCCGTTGGTGTCCGGCCGGAAAGCGGTTTGGCAGTCAGCGCAGGGTTAAGCGTGAACCCGCGCGGCGCTATTATTGTCAACGAGTTTATGCAGACCTCGGACGAAAATATTTACGCCGTCGGCGACGCGATTGAAATCACGGATACTGTCACCGGCGAAAAAGGCTTTGTGCCCCTTGCAGGGCCTGCCAACAAACAAGGCCGCATCGCGGCGGACAACATATGCGGCATTAAAAGCACTTACCGCGGCACGCAGGGCACCGGCATCCTGAAATGTTTTGATTTAACCGTCGCCTGCACAGGCGTTACGGAAGCAAAGGCTAAACAGCTGGGGCTCAATTACGAAAAATCCTTCACCTACTCCGGCTCCCACGCATCCTACTATCCGGGCGCCGTGAATATGTCGATGAAAATTATTTTTGACAAGGGCAGCGGCAAACTGCTGGGCGCGCAGATTGTTGGTTATGAAGGCAGCGACAAACGCATTGATGTGCTGGCCACTGCCATATACGCGGGCATGACGATTGATGATTTAACCAAGCTGGAACTTGCTTACGCGCCGCCGTTTTCCGCGGCGAAAGACCCGGTCAACATGGCGGGCTTTGTGGCGGAAAATATTCTGACCGGCAAAACGAAGGTCTTTCACTGGGACGAAGTCGGCGATCTGCCGCGCGACGGCAGCGTAAACCTGCTGGATATCCGGACCAAAGCGGAATATGACAACGGTTTTATCGATGGTTTTATCAATATTCCCGTTGACGAACTCCGGGCTAATCTTGATAAAATTGATAAAACAAAACCGGCCTATGTTACCTGCCAGGTGGGTCTGCGCGGACACACCGCCTGCCGGATTCTTTCCGAAAACGGCGTTGACTGCTATAATCTTTCCGGCGGCTATCGGCTGTGGAACAGTATTTTCCGCGGCGTTGTTCCCACGGCAAAAGACAAAGGCATTAACACCGAAACCATGCGGCCCCTTGACAGAACCGTTATCACCTTGGACGCCTGCGGCCTGCAGTGCCCGGGACCGATTATGAAGCTTGCCGAAGCGGTCAAAAAAGCGCAGGACGGCGATATACTCGAAATAAAGACGACTGACCCCGCCTTCGGTTTAGATGTGGAAGCCTGGTGCAGAAGGACCGGCAACACTTTTGAAAGCATGAGTTCTTCCAAAGGCATCACGACCGCCGTGTTGAAAAAGGGCGGATTGAGCACCTGCCTGTCTGCCCAAAACGGCGACAACAAAAATATCATCGTCTTCTCCGGTGATTTGGACAAGGCAATCGCATCCTTTATCATTGCCAACGGTTCCGCGGCGCTTGGCCGAAAGGTTTCCATGTTCTTCACCTTCTGGGGGCTGAATGTGTTGAGAAAGCCGGAAAAGGTCAAGGTTAAAAAGAACCTGATAGCCAAAATGTTCGGTTTTATGATGCCCCGTGGTGCCAAAAAACTGGGGCTCTCCAACATGAACATGGGCGGCATGGGTGCGATGATGATCAAAAAGATCATGAAAGACAAAAATGTCAGCAGTTTGCAGGAAATGATTCAGCAGGCCATGGACAACGGCGTGGAGCTGATTGCCTGTACGATGAGCATGGATTTAATGGGCTTGCAGCTGGAGGAACTCATTGACGGGGTAAAACCCGGCGGGGTGGCGGCAATGCTCGCAAACGCAGAAGAATCGGATATGTCGCTGTTTATCTGATTAGAATAAATTAGTTTCGGGGAGGGCAAAAGCCCTCCCCGATTGCTTTTCTTATTTAATGTAAAGTATTATTTCTTTACACCGTAATATTTGCTCTGATTTTATCAAGCGTCTTATCACCGATTCCGGTTACCTTGGTCAACTCGTCCACGGTGTAGAAATTACCGTTTTCGCGCCTGTAATCCAGGATTGCCTGCGCTTTGACCTCACCGATTCCCTCCAAAGTCATCAGCTGCTCTTTGGTTGCCGTGTTGATATTGACCGGACCGGAGGGCTTGACCGGTGTGTTTTGTGCCGGCTGTTTTGCCGAACCTCCGTCAACCGCCTGAGCCGGATTGTCTGCTTCGTCCGCCTCCGGCACCGCACCCGTAATGTCGTCCGTTGGCGGTCTCTGTAAAAACACGGTTTCGTCCTCTTCATCCGCCCTTTGTGTTATTTTTTGCGTTATCTGCGCCGCGTTAAGCGGCGGGGAATCAAAGGCAATATATAAAATCAGTATTGCCGCGGCAACCAGGGCGAAGGCGATTAAATACAATTCGTGCTTTTTCTCGCTCAAAACAACCACTCCGAAAAATAAAAATCAGATATACTTCTGAAACAGTATTTTCAGCCTGCCCTTTTTTGTTTCGCCCGCAAGCTCTTTGACAACGACTTTGCCTTTGCCGCGCAGAACGATCTTATCCCCTTGCGCGATTTTCGCGTCCGTCTTTTGGGTTTGCAAACCGTTTACGGACACAATGCCTTTGTTGACAGCCTCGGCGGCAAGCGTGCGGGAAATGTTGTAGGCGGCGCTGACGGCGCTGTCGAGCCGCAGGGAAGAAACCACACAGAGTTTATCTTCGGTTTTTTGTTCGGGCGTGATGATGTCCTCCACCCTTGTGATTTCCGTGCGCAGCGTTCCCCGCCCCGCCTTATGCAAGTTATCCTCCAGGAACTTCACGATGCTTTTAAGCACCACAATATCGCAGCCGTCTTCGCGCACGAGTATATCACCGATGGTCTCCCTTTTAACGCCCAGCGCCATCAAGGAACCGAGGTAGTCGCGATGACCGAGCGCGGAAAAGCTATCCTTGCTAATACGCAGGAGCATCAATGGATTTTCATCCGGATTTTCGGCAAAATAACCGGCGAGTCCCGCTGAATCATCCGCTGTTATATACTCCGGCAGAAAAATCGAGACCGCGCGTTCCGCCTGCGGATAACCGCCGTAAAAGACAGCCCTAAGCTCCTTGTGCTTTCTGCACAGACTTTCGGCAAGAGCCCGCTGACGGGTATCCAAAAACCAAGTCAGGGTCATTTTATTTTTGTTTTCCGCCTGCCTGATTTTATCTTCAATATTGGCAAACAAGAGAGTGTCTTCATCCATTTAAGTTTCCATTCTCCATGTGTTTTATACTATGTATGTTGAGAAGTGCGACTTCGTCGCGAGAAGAGGTTGAAAAGTGCGGCTTCGCCGCGCAAAACGATAGGAGTTCGCATCTCCCACTGCTTCTCTACTTCGTCTCAATAGCTCTCCAACTTCTTCCCGATTTCATTGACTATAAAACATGTTATCATATCAATATTAAAATCACAACCTGAAATTCATTTTTATCCGCTTGTCGGTTGACAAAAAATCTGCAAGGCGATATGATACTTTTGCGAAAATATTTCATATCAACCGCAACCATTCAACAGTTTGAAAGGAAGATATAAAAATGAAAAAGTCAAAGAAAGTTCTTGTGGGTCTGGCTGCCGTTGCCGCGGCAGGCGCCGGCGCGGCGCTGTATGTGAAGGAGAAACTCAAAGATGATGCGTTCAAGAGCGGCATGAAGGTGAAAGCTGCCGGCGGATTGAACAAGGCGCTCGAAGGAATCAACACCGTGCTGCCAAAACTCCCCTGGCCGACTATGGACGACTTCATCAGCCAATATTTTTATGCCGGTCATACCGAATTCAGGGATACCGCAATCCGGGGCGGCAAGTGGCGCTTCGGTTACGGCCGCGAAAGTCTGCTGCCGTTGGATTACACCAATACGGATTACTACCTTGGCGGCTTTTTAACCTTTCCGCCCAGCACTGTTAAATCGGTTTTGGATGACATTGCTGTGCGGGCAATCTGCCTGGATGACGGCAGCGGCAGAGGCGCGGCGGTGTTTGCGGTGATTGACTGCATCGGTCTTTCCGGTACGGATGTTCGGGTTATCCGGTCTTTGCTCACACATTTCGCGAGGGAAAACAACATCGCCAGTATCAACATTTCCGCGACACATTGCCACAGCGGTATTGATACACAGGGTATATGGGGTGTTTTGCCGGATATCCTTAAAAACAATATCAAAGAGATTAAAAAAGGCAATTTTGACAATCTCATTTCCGGCAGAAACCCGGAGTTTATGGAAAAACTGCACGAAAAAGCAGCCGAAGCAATCAAGACTGCGTTCAATGATATGAAACCCGGTAAATTTTATGCCAAAACCTTTGATGATTTAAAATATTCGCGCGACAAACGCAAACCCGATGTGGTAGACAAAAGGATGACCAAGCTCCACTTCATTCCCGACGACGGCAGCGCCGAAACAGTCGGTGTCATGATGGCGGCGCACCCCACAGCACTCAACGCCGAAGAAGGCGAGTTGAGCGCCGATTACATTTATTACATTGAAGAAGAGGTTAACAAAGCCGGTTCCAACTTCATCTTCTTCCAGGGTCCGCAACTGGCGGTTGCGGTTGAAAGAAGCTTTGTGCCGGAAGACATTGAGGGACGGGGTTTCCAGGCATACGGCAGGGCAATCGGCAAATATTTGCTGGCCATCACCCCGGAGCAGGAAGAAAAAGTGGCGCCGATACTCAATGTTCGCGTCGCCGAGGTGTTTGTACCCGCGGGCAACTATATTATGCTCACCCTGCTCAAAGCAGGCCTCGTAAACAATCAGGTGGTTAAAACCGGCAAGCGGACACGGGATGTTAAGTTCCTCACAGAAGTCGGCTACGCGGAACTGGGCAAAAAACTTCGCATTGCTATGATGCCCGGCGAGTTCGCGCCGGAAATGCTTGTTGGCGGCACTTTAAGCAGTGAGGAATCCTGCACCGGTAAAAGTTGGGATTTCCCGCCGATGAAGGATATGATAGCGGACGACACCGATTTGGTCATTATCGGGCTTTGCAACGATTCCATCGGCTACATCCTGCCGGACAACGATTACGGCTGTATTTTTGAGGAAGGCCACTATGAGGAATCCGTTTCCGCCGGCGCGCAGACCGGTTCTTCCCTTGTCGGCGCATTTGAAAAGTTGGTTGAGGACTGCGGAAGACTGCGTTAGGGGCGAACATTGTTCGCCCGATTAGCAATTGCTGAACAATGGCTGAACGATTGTTGAACAATTGTTTCACAAAAGGAGTACGGCTATGATAAAGCGAACTGTCAGCGTTTTATTGGTTATAACGCTGCTTTTCTCCTGCATGTCCCCTGCCAGCGCTAAATCCGACACCTGCGGCTGCGGATTTTCCCCGATTATTTATGTCGCCGCCCTGGGCAGCGCGACACTGTACCTGGATGCGGGCACACAAGATGAACGCGTTATCTTCCGCCCGGCACAGGAGGATACACTAAGACTTGTCGGCAAGCTGGTTTTACCCGCCGCGCGCTTGGTGATAGACAAAAACTACGATGCGTTCGGCCGCAGTATATCAACAGCGGCAACGGAAATGTTCGGCTCGCTCGCGATGGACGAAAACGGCAATTCAAGCCCGCGGATCACCACCAAATCCATGCTGCCCACCGACCCTTCCCACGGGCCGGACAGGGACTATTATTTCGGTTATGATTTTCGTGTGGACCCATTGGTTACGGCGGAAAAGCTTCATGATTATGTACAGCATGTAAAAATACTGACCGGACACAGCAAGGTTAAATTCAAGGCTTCCTCTCTCGGCGGCATGATTGTGATGGCCTACCTGGACAAATACGGAACAGATGAACTCGACGCAATCATCTTCCAATGCTGCCCGATACTCGGGGTGGGCGTCGCCGGCGACTTGTTTACCAAACAGCTTGAGTTCAATAATGACGCGCTCGTGCGCTACGGTATGCAGGTGCTATCGGAGGACGCAACCGGGTCCATGCTCAGCATATTGATACAATCGCTTGACGCGCTGGGCGTTTTCAGCGCCGTGCTCGGGTTCGGCGACACCTTGATAGACAACTTGTCGGACCAAATATACGCCGAACTGCTCATCCCCATTTTCGGCAGGATGCCCGGTCTGTGGGCGCTGGTGCCGGATGTCAGCTACGAACAGGCGAAGACCATCTTCCTCGGGGATGACGCCAGCCAAACGCTTAGGGACAGGCTGGATTATTACCACTACAATGTCCAGGGCAAGGCAAACGAAATATTAAACGGTGCGCTTGATGACGGTGTGGGTATCATGATTTTGGCCGGTTACAACCTTCAGCGCGAACCGTTTGTGGCTTCTTATAGGAACAACAGCGACGCGGTGGACGATACCATTTATAACGCGCCGGGTGTTACCTGCGCGCTGCTGGGTGATACACTTGGTGAAGGATATGTACAGGCGGTCAATGACGGGCACAACCACCTGTCCGCGGACGGCGTGATTGACGCTTCCACCTGCTATCTGCCGGAAAACACCTGGTTTGTCAAAGATATGCTTCACAGCACCCCGCACGCGGGGCACAGGGAGCTTTATACCTTGTTCTTTTTGAGCGACGCCGATTTTAATGTTCATACCGACCCGCGTTTTCCGCAGTTTTTACAGAATGACGCAGCAAACAACAAGGTAGTTCCGCTGACGGATTATGTACCGGATGATGAATTGAAAATTGAGGATATTTTTGGATTTGTAGTGGCGTTTCTAAAGTCATTCAAACTGTTCCTGTTCTCTTAATCAATCATTTGCAAACATACGATCAACCAAAAAATTAGGATAAAGTAAAGTCTACTTTATTTCATCCTAAATTTTCGAGCAATAAAACACCCGATTCGGTCCTGTATGAACCGATCGGGTGTTTTCGTTTTTAATCTTATTGGGCTCGACTTAACGCAACCCGGAATACGAATCTGTTACAAAGTAACCTTAATACTCTTAATCTCAAACGGTTTAAAGGTTATTGCGATTTTACCGTCAGTGATTTCAAGCGGCGCTTCGTCCTCTTCCATCAAGTTGCATTCCACGGCGCTCTTGATGGTTTCGCCGAAGGTCATCGTGACATCTGTCTTTTTGTTCCAAGTTTCGTATGCTCTGATAACGATATCCTTGCTGTCTTCCGCTTTTTTTACCGTCTCGATAATCACATTCGGGGCGTCGGCCGAAACGAAAGAATAGCAGGCGTTCAGCTTGCCTTCACCCGGCTCGGCTTTCGCACAATACAGCGGGAAGTTGAGCGAATACCCCTGCTTGACCACATCCGATGAATTGGCGGCGCCGGTGTGCGGGTAGATGGAGTAGGTGAATTGGTGCACTTCCCTGTCCTGCGCGTGGTTCGGTGTGGTGGCACAGCGCAGCAGCGACGGGATGATGTGCCCCTGCTTGACTGTCCAGCCGTATTTGCAGTCGTTGAGAATCGCAAGACCGAAACTGTTGTCGCTTAAATCCGCCCATTTATGCCCGACCACCTCAAACTGCGCGTAATCCCACATGGTGTTGTTGTGCGTGGTGCGCTCGAGGTTGCCGAACTGAATGTCAAAGGTCGCTCTCACCGCGTTGACATCCACCGGATAGTCGGCTTTGAGGAGGATATTCTTTTCTTTCCAGTCCGCTACATACTGCACATCGATGCGGTCAATTGCTTTGTAGAAGATGAAATACTGCTCGATGGTGGAGGTCATAAATTGCCGGACAACTTTCCACACCGCCCTGACAGGACCGTTTTCAACCATCTCGCTGCTTGTAACATCCGTAACATCCATAGCCTTTTCGTCAAAATAAACATCCACATTCCAGGCATCATGGTTATACGGCCTGTCCTCATAAGCGATGATTTTGTTGAGCACTTCACCTGCGGGGGCTACGGTTCTGCCGCTGGCTTTGTGCAGGAGCCGCGCGATATTCATATTGTCGTCAAAATCAACCTCAAAAAAGCTGTTGCTCACGGTGTTGCCGCGCACATTCACCGTACGCTCACAGTTCGGCATCGCCCATTGAGCGATTTTATATGTTTTGTAACCCTTTGCAGGGACACCCGTGGCGAAGAAGGCCAGCTTGCCGTCATAGGTCTTCTGCCAGGCAAGTGCATTGCCGTCGCTGCCGGTGATGGTGAAGTTCTCCGTTGACGGCATGTCTGTTATGACCACATCATCGCGCGCTAACCCCAGTGTGTTGAAAACGACATAGGACTTTTCGGCAACAGCAAGGTTCGACACAACGGCTGACATGGCAGCATCAACAAGCTCACTGCCCTTTTCGATGATGGTTTCATATTGAATCTTGGAATCGTCATAAACCGCTTTAATGGAGGAACCGGGGATAATGTCATGGAATTGGTTGAGTAAAATGATTTTCCACGCCTCATAGATATCCTCGGACGGGTATTCACTGCCGCATTTTGTCTGCGCGATTGCGGCGAGTGTTTCAAGGTCATGGTACAGGTTTTCACTCTTGCGGTTATAGCGTTTGTTGCGCGCCTGCGATGTCAGCGTACCGCGGTGGAATTCAAGGTACAGTTCCCCTGCCCATTTCGGCAATCTGCGGCTGCCTTCCACATCCTTTTTCAGGTTATCAAAGAAGTCCCTGCTGAATTCCATGCGTGTTTTCGGGCAGCCCGGGATGCCGCGCTCCATGCGTCTGCCGAACTCGAGCATTTCAATCGTAGGCCCGCCGCCGCCGTCACCGAAGCCGAAAGAGCAAAGCACATTTTTGTTGAGGTCTTTTTGCGAATACCGCCGCCAGCCGCCAAGAACAAGTTCCGGTTCCAGGTATGCGTTGTAAGTGGTGCCGAAATCCACGCGTTCGTCGTGGTCGGTGCTGGGTTCAAAGTGCGCGAGCACTTCGGTGCCGTCAATGCCCTTCCACATAAAGGTATCGTAAGGTACTTTATTGTATTCATTCCAGGATATTTTCGTGGTCATAAAGTAGTCAATACCGGCTTTTTTCATAATCTGCGGGATGGCGGCGGAATAGCCGAACACATCGGGCAGCCACATTATTTTGTTGTCTATACCAAATTCATCTTTAAAAAATCGCTTGCCGACCAGGAACTGGCGCACCAGGGATTCACCGGAAACCACATTCGTGTCCGATTCCACCCACATGCTGCCTTCCACTTCCCAGCGGCCTTCTTTGACGCGTTGTTTGATGCCCTCATACACTTGAGGGTAATCCTGCTTGCAGTAATCGTAAAGCTGCGCCTGCGGGGACATAAACTTATATTCCGGGTATTCGTCCATCAGCTTCAAAACAGTGGCGAAGCTGCGGCCGGTCTTGTCCCTGGTTTGGCGCAGGCGCCACAGCCACGCGACATCGATGTGCGTGTGGCCGATGCAGGATGTCAGCGCGCCGATATCGCCTTGGCCGTATATTTCTTTATCCAGCAAGGCCATTGCCGCCTCGGCTGATTTTAGGAACACGGTTCTGTCCGGCGTGTACAAGTCCAACAGGTTAATCGCGTCATTCAGCGCTTTTATGATATCCACCCGCGGAATGTCATCCACGGTGTACAAAGCGGCGACTTCGAGCGGGGTCAGCAGGTCGTAGATGAGTTTTTGCACAAGGTCGTCAACCGTCTTTATCCGCGCGCGCATCATCGCTTTGCCGTCAAAGTCCCAATCATCTTTATAGGCGTTGATGCAAATATCAAACTTTTCGCCGCCCTTCGCGTTATCGAGCAAACGCACGGTGGCATGGTTGGAATCCATCCCCTGCACCAGCTCGCCGTTGGCGTAGATGATGAATTGCGTGGCACCGCCGCGCCATTCGCGCTGGGACGGCATAATCTCATAAAGCACCGGTTTGCCGGCAAATTCCGCCGGAACCTCAAAGCTGTGCTTAAACCAGGCATAACATTCGCGATAGCCCCAAAGCTCATTTTCGGTATCAAAATCG
Organism: uncultured Eubacteriales bacterium; assembly: GCA_964448455.1. GTDB lineage: Bacteria > Bacillota > Clostridia > Oscillospirales > Acutalibacteraceae > UBA1447. The sequence goes on from CAYUWQ010000019.1 coordinate 13,960, forward strand.
CGCCATTCGCCCTCGTTGATTTGCTCAAATGTATATTGCCCGTCCCGGAACTGAAAGCCGCCGAGGTTCACGCTGCCCGTGCAGTAAAACTCGCTTTTCAGCACATTGATCATTTTTGTAATCCGCTTGTAATACATGTTGCGCTCGGAGTTTTTGTCCATAAAGTTTACGCCGTTACCCATAATAAATATCCTTTCAAAATGAAATTATTGCAAACTCAAACCGAATCAAAACTGAAGCAGTGCAGCGGCAGCGGGAACCATTGAGCCGCGTTGATCGTTAAACTTCTTCTCTCCGCGGAACTCAGGGAAAAAAGCAGCCTGATCGCTTGAAAATGATCCAATTCCAAATCCGGTGTGTTGTCCGTATCGCAAACTGTCACTTTTCCGTCGATTATGCTGATTTCCAGCTTCTCGTCACCCGCGATACCATGGATCAACAGGTTAATAATGCTGTCGGTAATCGGTTCAGTTGCCGCTTTTACTTTGAGCAAGCCGCGCACCGTATTTGCGAAGTTGATTACCGTATAACATTCCGGATGCCGGATGGAACAGCTTTCCGCTATTTTGGTAAAATGGTCAAGGCAGTCCGTATCATACGGGGCTATATTAAAGTTGATGCTTTTATCCTGAATCGTTTCAAATACCGCTAAAATCATTTGGTTGATGCTTGCCGGGTCAACGGCTTTGAAGTCGGCAAGGCCGCCGCCGTAATCGCGGGTAAAAAAGCCTTTGAGCGTGCCGTCTTTGAACGCGGCATAGGGTTTGTGCCGCCAGGAGCATAAAATATCATACATCTGCTCCGGCGGGTGAATGGCGTAATAAGCCTCATTGCGGATTATTGCGTCAATTTCCGCAAGGATTTCTTTGTCGTCCGCTGTCAACTCGCGCACCTCAAGCTCGTTTTCGGCATCCTTACCCATACAGTGGCGGAGGTTCGAAAGATTGACGGAAAAGTCAAATCGGACACCCGCCGGCTCAAACCCGAAGTAGCCGTAGCGCTGCCTTTGCCCGCCGAGCAGACCGAAATCGGCTTTGCTTGCCTTCATATCTTCTATGGCCATATTCATGCATTCAATCATATAGCCTTTTGAGCGTGAATCCTTCGCTACGGCAACATTCCCGATACCGCCGCAGCGGAGCTTTTCCCCGCCCGCCATAATTTCGTTGTAATAAAGGCCGACGGCTCCTTTGATTGCATCCCCCTCTTTGACAATAAAATTATTGAAACAAGGGTCGTACTCGGGCTTGTAAAGTTTGGGCAGCAAGTTCAAAAAATCTCTTTTAGTCTCCGGGTCGTCGTCGGTAAAAAACACCTCGTCGAGGAATGAAATCAGTTTGGCGTAATCCTCCTTGGGGGTTCTTCCTCTGTAAGTTACATCAGAAATCGAAATCAGCGTCCTTTCCGTTCAAGTTCAAGAATATGTTAAGCTATTGCGATGATAGTGTCAATAAAAATATACAATAACTTCATGTCAAAAATGTGTGCTTTTCAGCCGGTATTGCCGCCCTTGACGGTTTGACATTGCTATGTTCCGGTGATACAATTCTATCAAGAAAAAAAGTGTTTGAGCAGGGAGCGTGAAAAAAGCATGTCATTTGATTCCGGCAGCAAAACGATAACCTGGAACAAAGAAATCACTGTGCGTTATGAGGCCGACATTGCCGTGCTTGGCGGCGGGATTGCCGGCGTGTGCGCGGCTTGTGCCGCGGCCAAACGAGGGCTCAGCGTTATCCTTGTTGAGCGCTTTGCCGTAGCTGGCGGTGATTTAACATCGGGCGGCGTCGCCTCGTTTTGCGGTGAAACCGCGGGGCAGGGCGAAATCTTTGACGAAATCATCAACCGGCTTGAAGCCTTCAACGCCATTGTCCCCTACCTGCCTTTTGAAGAAAAATCGTCAAGAGTTTTTGACCATCAAATCTTGGCCGTTGTCCTGCAGGAGCTGCTGCTGGCTTACGGTGTTAAGTTATTGCTGCATACCCGGCTGATTGATGCCGTCGTGTCTGATGCAACGATTACAGAATGTATCCTCAGCGGTCCGTCCGGTCCCGAGGCGCTGCGGGCGAAAGTTTTTATCGACTGCACGGGTGAAGGCGTTTTGGCACACGCCGCCGGCTTTGAAACGATGAAAGGCCGCCCGGAAGACGGCTTGAGTCTGCCGATGTCCATGATGTTTTTCGTCCGCCATCACCCGGACGGCGCATGTGAGCCACAGGTACCGGACGACTTGTTCGGCAAAATTACAGACAAAGATGATTTACCCATGACCAGCATCTGGCCCAACGGACCGGGCGGCAACGCGATCAAAATCAAAGTCCCCTGCTTTGACGCGACAGATACCGAAAGCATGACAGCGGCGGAAATCACCGCGCGCCGGCGGATGATGGAAGTACTCGATTACTTTCAGCGGATTGAGAAGAAACCGTGGATTTTTGACGGCTGTTCCCCGCAAATCGGCATCCGCGAAGGGCGCAGAATAACCGGGGAATATGTGCTGACAGTAGACGATTTGCGCGCCGGCCGGCAGTTCCCCACCGCAATCGCCCGCGGTGTGTTTTACCTGGACGGGCATAAGCCGGATGACGACAAGCGCACCTACATCCTGCCGAAAGATGTACTGAAGGTTCCGCCGTATCAAATCCCGCTGGCATGCCTGATTGCCAAAGACGGCAAAAATCTGCTGATGGCGGGGCGCTGCTTTTCCGCCGACCAATTGGCGCTTTCCTCCGCGCGGGTCGCGACCACCTGCGCGATGACGGGGCAGGCGGCAGGTATCACGACGGCGTTATCCATAAGCACCGGGGTTGGCATCAAAGCGCTGGACCCGATGCTTGTGAGACGGGAAGTTGAAAACAGCGGCGCGAAATTATAAAACTTATTTGCATTAAAAAGTATAACCCGCAATCGGTCATGACGCCGGTTGCGGGTTTTGAGTGATTGCCGTCGTATTCAATTTTATTCAGAAGCGAATTTCTGCCATAATGGCGGTTTTCATTAGAATGTATTGTTTTCTCTCCACTGAGTCAAAGAGACTACTTCTCCAGTAAGAAAATCAGATACTTTAATGTCGCTGAGATCCCTTTTAACATAAAATGAATTCCATCTTTCTGTGCGGTCTTCATGGTCATACCCGAGATAGAATTGAAAGTATTCTCTCTCATAATAATCAGCGGCTGAAGGATCCGGTTCCTGATCAAACCGGCAAACTGTCCCGTCACTTTTAAGGAAATTGTCGACTTCGGGAACGCTTTTGACAAGATGATCAAAAGCTTTTTCAAAAGCGGTTTTTTCGGCAACATCGGCTTTGGTCGTTGTTACCTTCGCAGTAGGTTCTGTTGTACCCGATTCGGATTTGATGGTTGTGATGGCCTTGGATATTGATGATTCATCAGCCTTATTATCTTTTGCACAACCCGCGAAAACAAAAATTATAAGTATTATGGCAATAAATGCGCTCGATGCTTTTCTTGTTATCTTCATCAATAAGCTCCTTCAAATTCATTTTGCAGTTTTCTCGATTTGCCGGATGTCAATCCTTACAAACAACTCAAATTCGCCGGTCATTTATATTTTCTCTCTGTGACTGATGCATATGACTTTATCTATACCCCCACCCTCCCGCAATTCTGCTTCTGCCGCGCCCCCAAAAGCTTTTGCCCGCAAAACAAACCGCCATCCCGCAAACCGCGACAGCAAGCCAGGAAAGGATGGTAATATTCCAACCGCTTGTTTCCGCAATCACGCCAATCGTAACGCTCGACAGGGCAGAGGCAAAGTAGGAGCAGGCATTTAAAAACCCGGTGATGGATGCTGCCTTACCCAATCGGCCAAAGTGGAACGGTATAAAGGTCAACAGCATTGAATTTACTCCGAGCATACTTGCGAGGGATACGGCAATCAGGGTAACCGCTAACACAATATTCAGCTTGCCGAACAGGAACAGGCAAGCAATCGCCGCGGCGCTGATAAAGAAATAAACGCCCGCGGTGGTCATTTCGTTGTTAAAGTATTTTTTGTTGGCCCAAAGAGCGGTGTACGCACCCGCGAGGCTGACAACCGGTAATATAATCGACAGCGCAGCGGATATGTTGGGCGCGACATGGAAAACCTCCGTGATAAAGGTCGGTACCCACAGGGTGACACCGTCTTTAAGAATCCCGTTAAATAGAATCGCGAAGACCGCAAAGACCAACCCGGTGCCGATGATCAGCGCGGGCATACTGCGGGATTTACCCTCAGCCGGCAACTCAGCGCCGACTGTTGCGGCAGTCTCTGGCGTTTGAATGCCTTCACGCTTCGAAATAAATTCTTTGATAGTTGATAACCCGCTGAACCATACGATGGAAGCCGCGACAAGCAGCGCGCCGTCAACAATGAAAACCGCGCGCCAGCCGGCAAGCGAGAGAATGACGGATGACAGCGTATAGGAAGCGATGGTGCCGGCGGGTATGGTGGTGGAAATATTAACCCCCGCTTTGGACTGGTTCGCCTTGGGCAGCCATTCCGACAGGATGCGCACAATCGGCGACCATAGCATGGAATGGAACCAGCCGTTCGCGCACCAGATAAAAATCATCAGCGCCGGCGCGGTATTGAGCCCCATGAGGATATTGGCAAAGCCGGCACCGAACAAGCCGATGCCGACCATGTATTTGGGTGAAATTCTATCGCCGATGATGCCGTTAACCAATTGCCCCGCTCCGTAGCAGGCCAAAAAACCGGTGCCGATGCTGCCAAGATATGCTTTGGTCAGGCTGCCCTCCGCCGCGATTTCCGCCATGCATGCGGAAAAGTTCAGGCGCCCGATGTAGCTCATACAATAGCCAAACCAGCACAGCAGGAACAGGCGGCGGATGCTTTTGTTTATCTGCGTCTCACTCATTAATTATTATGGCTTTGTTCGCGGCGATAAAAATCATGCGGCAGTCCTCGGAAAGGTTGCCGTGGTCTTTATCCTGCCCGCCGTGGTCGGATGTCATGACAATCAGCCAGTCTTCCGCCGAGTAAGATTCACGCGCTTCGATGGTTTTAATGATATCATACGCGTCCTTGTCACACGCGCGCACCGCTTCAACATATTCAGGCACATCGCTGCCGAAGCCGTACGCATGCCCGGTTTCGTCCGGCCGTTCGAAAATGCCGAACATAATATCCGGGCAGTTCGGTTTTGCGACCTCCGCGAGTAGTGCCGCGCGCAGTTCCTCTTCGCTGCCAAGGGTGTTCCATCTCACAGGAAGACTCTTTAGTTGTGTATAGGCGGATTCAATTTTGTAAGTGGACCAAACCTTTTGCACATGCCACGGCCACCAGGTGTAGAACGCCGCGCTCCCGGCGCTGCCGTCCTCAACAAGTTGTGTCAGGAATGTCTTGGGGTTTAGCAGTTTAATCATACCGTTATAAAACACCAAATGGGTATTCGCCCATTTCCCGGTGAGGTTGGTGGTCCAGCCGGAGGTTGTTTTGGTGGCCTGTGTATGCAGCAGAGAGTCCCCGCCCGCTTTGGCGATATACAGACCGCCCCCGGCGGCAAGCTGGTTGATGCCGCTCTCCGTATCGCCTTTCAGATCAATCAATGTGTCGCACCGGGCACCGTCCAAGCCGATAACAATACACTTTTTAACGGTTTTGCCGGCAGGCAAAGGCGCTTTGAAATGGTTATTTACCATCTCGGCAACAACCGTTTGCGGCAAGGCTGTTTCAAGAGTGTTTTCAAACATGCCGGACTGTTGAAGCCTCGCGCTGTAACTGCCGTCACTTGCGGGTGTTGTAAAAAAGGTTAATGCTAAAATAACCGCAATCAGACTGCCGAAAACCGGCAATACTTTATGAAACATCCTATCCACCCCTTACATGATACCGAGATAGTCATCAGCCTGCGATGTCAATCGCCTTGTTTGCCGCGATAAAGGTCGTGCGGCAGTCCACACTCTGGCTGCCGTGGCCGGTGCCTTTGCCGCCGTGGTCAGATGTCACAATAAACAGCCAGTCCTCGGTTTGGTAGGTGTCTCTGGCCTCAATGAGTTTGATGAGGTCGAACGCGTCCCGGTCGCTGAGTTTGATTGCCTCCACATATTCCGGCACATCGTTGCCATAGCCATAGCCGTGCCCAGCAGAATCAGGGCGTTCATAGGTGCAGAAAATGATGTCCGCGCAGTTAGGCGAATTGACTTCGTCGACCATAGCCGCATGCATGGTGTCGTCATAACTGTAAGTTTCCCACCGGACATTGAGCCCTTTTTGCAGCGTATAGGCCGCTTCTTCCCGGTAAGTCGCGTTATCGGCGGTGAGGTGTCCGCCCCAGCTGCATAAGAAGAGGGAGCTATTTGCTTTGCCGCTTTCAACAAGACTCGTCAAAACAGTCGGTGTGTCGCTTGAGAG
>CAYUWQ010000020.1:0-2841 GCA_964448455.1 uncultured Eubacteriales bacterium
TCCGCTTCCATCGGATGCCACTGGGCATATTCCGGCACCCAGCCGAAATCGGAGGACAACGAGCGCACATAATCGTAAACGCATTTACCCTTTTCAATATAAGTATCGTTATCTGTCACACGGCCGAGGTATACAAGGCCGGACGCTACCCACACGGCGGAATGCACATGGCCGAAGAACTCCATCTTCCAGTTGAAATAGCGGGATGGGCCGAGCACAAAATTGGCAATACCAATCGCCAGGTCAAGCGCGACTTCGTCATTTTTTAACTCATATCTTTTGACAAGCGAATGGAGCATGATGGCATTGCGGATAGGCTGTTCCCCCCTGCCGGTATGGCGGGACAAATCAAACCCGCCGTCCCGCAGAAAAACATCGTTTGGAAATTCATACAGCGGTTCGGTTTCTGTATAATCACCTGACCAGAATGTTCGCACTTTGCGTTCAATCACCAGCGCGCGCATTCCGCGGATGAGTTCGCTCGTTCGCTTTTCTGCTTCCAAATCATCTGGGTATTCTTCCGTAATCCGGTTCATCGCCGGCAGGATGTAGCCCATTTCATGGAACGATGCGTGGTTGGTGTGTGTCCACGGATAATCCTCGTGGAAACGCAATCCGTGCTCACCCCAGGATTTCATCAAATGCCTGCGGAACGATTGCTTGACCTCATCCCCTTCCGCCGTGCCGAGCATTTTTAAGGCACAGTCAATTCCCTCATACCAGGAACCGACCAGCTCCGCGTCGTCAACACGGCAGTGCGCCGCTTCCGCGGGCTTTTTATTGGGCAGAATCAGCCAATAGGGCAGGTTGTCATACGCCTTGTCCACCATGTTTGTCAGGTAGCCCAAAACCAGTTCAGCATTGTACAGGGGGTTGAATTTTTCAAAACTCATTGCTTTTCTCCTAAAAGTGAATTGATGACATAGCATATCGCGTCATCGTCATTCGACGGCGCGATTCTGTCCGCATATTGTTTGACATTGTCCGGCGCGTTTTGTGTCGCAAAGCCGATATCCGCGACTTTCAGCATCGTAATGTCGTTTTCAAAGTCACCGATGGCGACCGCCGTGTGGATATCCGGACACATTTCGTCCTTTAATATTTTGACACAGTGGCCTTTGCCGCTGCCTTGGATGTGCATTTCAACCCCCAGCGGCCAGCTGCGGTCAAACAAAAACCGGTCACCGAATCGTTCCTCCAGGTCGCGGTTCATGGCAACAGCGTCTTCGGCATTAAAAAAACGGAACAGTATTTTATACACCTTGCTTGACTTGTATTGCTCCGTTATCGCTCCGGCTGGCCGGTCTTCCACACATACCCAATCCCCGGGTGTGTACACCTCGTAGTTGCGCAGCACACCGGAGTAGTTGGTGTTGATATACCGGATTACATCGTCATAATAACAATCAAGCGGAAATTCACGGATGACCTTGCGGTTGTCGATGTCATAGATTACCGTGCCGTTGACAGAAATCACCGGGGCATTGGGCATAAACGGAAAGTTCAGCACATGTTCCGGCATCCTGCCGGTTGAAACAGTGAATAAACCGCCGCCCTGCTGAAACTCTTTGATAGCGGAAAGATTGTTGGCGGACAGTTGCCCTTTTGAGTTGATAAGCGTACCGTCAATATCGGTACAGATTAAGTAGCCTTTGAATTTTTGCACATCATTCTCCATCATTCTTTTTGAATTCAAACAGTGTCCCATTGTTGTTTGTTGTGTTTTTCGTTTCGACTTTATCCGGCTGACGGAGCATCGCCGAGGACCTTTTCAAGAAACACATGCACAACACCGGCATCAAACTGTGCTCCGCATCCGGCAAGCAATTCGGCGATTGCCGCGTCCTGTGTCATGGCCTTGCGGTATGCCCTGTCCTGTGTCATCGAGTCATAGGCGTCAACCACAGCGAGGATGCGCGACAGCAGCGGAATGTCCTCCCCCGCAAGCCCTTGCGGGTAGCCCTGTCCGTCCCATCGCTCATGGTGGCAGAGGATGTAGTCGGCAATATGCCTGAGTTCCGGCACCGCCTGGGCAATCCGGTAACCGACAAGCGGATGTTTTCTAATCTCCGCCCACTCATCCTCATCAAGCGCTCCCGGTTTTGTCAGGATGTCTTTATCAATGCTGATTTTGCCTACATCGTGCAGGGTCGACACCAGCTCGAGCGCGGTCAGCTCCCTTTCGTCTAAGCCGAGTTCCTGCCCGAGGCAAGTGGAAAGGTCCGCCATGCGTTCGGCGTGCGCTTCGGTTTCATTGCTTTTTTCCAGCATGGTGGTCTTAATGGAAGTCAGCAGAGAACTGTGCAGGCTCTTCTTTTCAAAAAGCTTGCGCCTGTACATGTTTTCCTCCGCCTCTTTATAGACATTGGCAAACGGTTGATCTGTACTGTTTTTTGTTGAGTACCCCAATGAAACGCTGGTAAAATAACTTGTTTTATCTGTTATTGCCGCATACTCTTCAAATTTTTCTTTCATTTTAACAAAAACCGCGCGCGCCGCCGGCATATCCGTTTTCGGCATCAGAACGCAAAACTCGTCACCGCCCGTGCGCGCGATGATATCGTCCGGCCGGCAGCAATCCTTAAAAATACAGGCGGTATTCATCAGCAGTTTATCGCCCTGTTCATGACCGAACGCGTCGTTGATAATTTTCAAGCCGTCAATATCGCCGATGATAAAAGACAACGGCATCATCTCCGGCACATCCAGCCGTTGGCGTGCCTCGTCAAAAAAAGTACGGTTATACAGGCCGGTGAGAATGTCATGATAGTTTAAATAAACAATCTCCTCTTCTTTTTGCCTGCGTTCGGTGATATCCTGCACCATACACAAATGGCTGCC
>CAYUWQ010000020.1:2941-7441 GCA_964448455.1 uncultured Eubacteriales bacterium
CCGCCGATAAATATCCGGTACCCCGCTATCATGACGGCAGCAACCGCTGTGGGGACAAGCCCGAAAAACAAACCACACATACTGATAAGAATGGAGCGGGTATCAAAAATAACACCGGTCTCCAATTGCACACTGTTGATGATGAGTAAAATGCCGACAAAACCGGTTACACCGCCAAGCAGCACCTCATAATACAATTTTTTTTCGCGAACTTTTATCAGAAACGCGTTGTAAACTATACTGATTGATAAAAGCAGCGCGACATTCAGGGTCAGTCCGCGGACAATTTCATTCTTCATCCTGTCACCTCAAATGGCGTCAGTGTGTCTCTTCGGGCAAAACCGTTGCAGTGATGTTATACAAATCGGCGTTGAAAAGCGTTGTTAGTTTTGCGAAGGTTTTTTATACAGCGCAAGACGGACGACGATGCTTTGCTGTCGCAAGGCAAGGAGGACAACACAGTGCGGCGAAAAAAAGACCGCAAGTATCCAATGCTAAATATCGGTGGTTCGTATTAGTACGACTCTGTCATAAACATCTCTTTTTGCGGAAAAACAGAAAACAGCAACTCGCGGTTGCCCAGCAGTTCCACCGTATTGTATTCCGCCTCTTTAGCCAGCGAAGTGTAACCGGTGGCGAAACGGGTCAGCACCTGTACAGTGCAGTTTACATCGGGTGCGGCGGAAGTCTTTTCAACATTCACCGTGCCGTCTTCAAAACTGACGGTGAAAACACCATTGTTCCAGACGATCGTATTGTCACTTACTCCGATATGTATACTGCCGTTATTACCCGGATTTTTCAGATACCCGAGCACCTTTTTAACATCGACAATTCTGTTCATACCAAAGGTTTTCAGCTCGCGCTGCATCAAAATGGGTTCGGGAATCAAAACAGTCAAATCAATACTCGACGGCAAATAACCTTTGAACGCTTTAAAAGTCGGATGGAACTTGCTTAAAAACCCGAGCAGTCCCCGCACGGCATCAATGTTTTTATAGGCGAGCTCACAAACATGTATTTCATTCTGAACCTCCGAGGATGCGTCATAAGAGATGTAGCTCACGGGTTTTCCGTCACAGTCATACCAAACATAGGTGCTGTACAGTTCGGTGTACGGGTCCCGGTCAAACATCTTTTTCCACTGCTCTTCATCCCGGACGACAGCGAGATTTTTGTTCTCGATATAAAAGTTATAGATGTCTTTGACATCCTGCATATGCTTGTCATAAACAAACAACTCCGCCCTGCCCGGCATTTTCAGTTCCGCAAAGGCGTTAAGCGGCATGTTGATGAGCTGCCTGTCATAATTGCACTCGTAACCGAACATTCTGTAATAGGGGTGCGAAAACGGGAACAGATAAGAAAATATCTGCTCATTCGCCCGCATTTCCTCAAAACAGTAATTAAACAGCTTTCTGACATAACCTTTGTTCCGCTCCTGCGGCAAAGTTGCGACGGCGCCGATACCGGCCATTTTAACATTGCTGCCGTTGAAGCGGATAGTAAACGGCTCCACGCGTGTGGTTGCGCAGGCTTTGCCGGTGTCGTCAAAAACCGCGCGCACCTCCTTGTAGCCTTCCTTCACCTTTTCGGGGTCACTGAAATCCTTCCTGGAGTTATAGGAAACCGACCGCAGTTTCAGGATTTCCATGTGCTCTTCCGGTAAAATTCTTCTGATTTTCATTGATGTTTCTGTCCTTTCCATTAAAACGGGGATTTGATAAAATGTTTTTTATCCCGCGGGATTGCGTCTATCATTGTAAACAATTCCGTATAGAACCCGTGCGTTTCCTCCACCCCGGCATTAAGGCCGATCACCGTGCCATGGTCGCCGTTGCGGGTGGGCATTACATTCCATACCCCGCTTTTGATATCTTCACTGTTATAATCCTGCCAAGGGTCTCCGAAGGGATACCTTGCCGATACCACATTGACAAGCCCGTCGTTCGGCTGCCAGGTTTTGTCTATTTTTATTTTGGAATCTATAGTTTTGTTATAAATTCCCATCGCCAGCGCCGTTGGCAGCAGCACGGGGAGCGTGTCAAGCTCGGGCAGCTGGTTGCCGGTTATTGGATTCTCTACTGTAGTGCAATAGGAATAGGAAAAATAATACACATCATCAACAACTCCGATACGCTTATTCAGCTCGGCGCAGCCGTCCGGCGATAAATCGTACACAGCATTGTCGTTGCCCATGCTTAAAATTTTTTCTAAAGATTCCTTCATGGAAGCGATGCCGGTTTCTTCACCGGGAACCGAAGTTATGCCGAATTGTTCCAGGTGAAAATCAAGAAAACCTTTAGCGGCGGTATTCCCCGTAATACCCGCGAAAGCAAGAACAGCATCAAAAAGTGAGGATGTTATATTGTATTCATCAAGAATCAGAGAAAGAGTAGAACCGTTGTGGGGCGAATCCAGTGTTGTTACACTGTTTACCAAGTTGCCTTGCCCGCCCTTGAAAAGCGGAGACACCGTGTCGCCGGTGAGGAATGTTTCTTCCGGCGCGCCGTTTGCAAGCAGGGATGTCAGCAGCCGGATGGTCGGACCGCCGAAGCTATGGCTGACAAGGTTAATCTTTTTTAGCTGCCCCGCAGCCGTTTTTGTTCCCCAGCCTTCAAACAGCGGTTTATCATAGTTTCTGCCGTAGCGGGCATGGTTGTTCGCTTGCGCATGCGCCTCGCCGTAATCAACCCTTGTTCCCGCAAGTTGGGCATACAGCTCGCAAGCTCTGTCCCATGTGCTGGAAAACGGGCCGACCGATGCTTCCGCCACCGTATAACCCTGCCCGTTGAGGTATTGTGACAAGCTCCCGGTTGTCGCGCCCCAATATGGTGCCTTCTCGTTTATGCCGGATTCCGGCCCCCAGCCGCCAAGCCCGTGGACGAGGATATACGGGTATTGAACGGGTTCCTCGATAACTAAGCCGAGCGCTTTTTCATAGAGTCCGAGCGGATAAGGAATGATGGCGGCAATAATAAGACAAACGGCGGCGATAACCGCGATTATTTTTTTGGCATGCTTCTTCTTCGGTGCCGGTTTTGACGCCGCGGTTGGCGCCGTTTTATATTCGGCCGGAATTTGAATATCATCCTGCGTCGTCATCATATCAGCGCCGGGCTCCGGAATCATGCCAGCCGGCAATGCCGCTTCGGCCGGTGCGGTATCTGCCGTGCTTTCCCGGACAAACTCTTCACTGTCCTTCAATAAAAAATCGGCCGTAACCGAAAAAAGTCCGCTTAACAGTATAATCTTGTCCGAGTCCGGCAGGGTCTTGCCGGATTCCCATTTTGAAACCGACTGTCTCGAAACCGAAAGCTTCTCCGCAAGCTCGTCCTGAGACCAGCCTTTTTCCTGCCTGAGATTGTATATTTTCTCCCCGATGTTTATAGTAAACACCCCTTTCCATAAGTGATTATAGCAGAAAAGACAGGTTTTTACTATCAACTTAGGTGGTCAATTTTACTTTTAGATAAAATTCTTAAAAATGCAAACTGAAGTGTACATCACCCGGATTCAGTAATCCCTGTAAAGATTCATCGCGTCCAACATTGCTTCGATATTGGCCGGCGGCACATCCGCCCGCATACTGTAACCGGCACAGGAAACAAACCCGCCGCCTGCTTTTTATCCCGCATCCGCCATGGAAACCGACGAGTAAATCGCGGTGTTTTTAAAAAGTGTCCAGTTGACCACCGAACTGCTCTGCCCCCAGGTGTCATATACTTCCACATATTCCCTGCTTAATAACCGCTGTGTTTTTGCCCCGAAAGCAAGCGGACATTCCATTTTGTAATACCCCACACCGACAAAGTAGTGGGCGGAATAAATATCGGTGCCGATGGCTGTCAGGCAGCCGATAATCACCGGCTCGCCGTTCTTGATAGAATTTAGTATCGCGTTGTTTGTGTTTGCTTTAATATTGGTGTTCAGCGCAAGCTCGCCGTTTGTCTGTTTGATGAGCCAGGAGGAAAAATAACCCATCAGCAGTTTCAAAATCGAATTGCTGAATTTATCCGGAACCTTCATAATGCTGCAGCTGACATTATTAATGACATTCTGCGCGGCGTCCTTGTATCCTTTACTGTACAGGTAGTAGGCAAGCCCCATTTCAAAGGTACCGAACATTTCGTAGCTCTTGGAGGTGTCAAATTTTTCGTTCAAGAATTTGTTGGTAAAAAACGCGGGGAACGCCAGTGTGATGGAATCGTACATCGCGCTGATTTGCGTATACATCGTTTCGTCGTCCGGTAGGTTTGAATAACCCTTGCCATCCCGATAAAAAGATAAAAGCATCATCGCCGTCGCCTTGTTGCAGATACCGCCCGGCACACCGGGCTGATAATATTGCTGGCTGTGCGGCACCATCACTGTTTTGTCCAGCACGGAAGATTCCTTGAAGCGATAGAACACGCCCGCATCAGCTTTGATCATCTTTTTCACTTGCGCATTTGTCTGCTCAATACCCGCGGTATGTTCGATATTGCCGACAAAGTAGTC
>CAYUWQ010000020.1:7541-14121 GCA_964448455.1 uncultured Eubacteriales bacterium
AACTGCCAAGGAGCATTGCGGCTGCCAGCGTGACGGAGATCAGTTTTTTCATCGGTACCATTCCTTTCGTTTACGCGGTTATTCAAAATCCGCAACCGGCTTTTTCAGCAGTCCGGCTGCCGCGCCGGTGATTGCCGCCACCGGAAAATACACGAGGATGCTCAAAATCATCCCCAACTCTTTAAAGAGGTTGCTGTTGTGATACGGCTTGCCCTTGAGCCTGCTCCGGAATGCGCTCGCCGCAGCGCCATAGATGTTGCCGATCATAATTTCACGCACAGCGCCCAAAATGCCCAGCGCTTTTGTCTGCCCGTACACTTCAACCACACGCGCCCAGGCTTCCTTGTCCGGTTTGCCTTTCGCGTCGGCGTAATGCTGGGCAAAAAGAATGGCCGGCAGCTCTTCCGCCGGGATATTTGCCGAAACGCCGGAGAGTATCTGCCGGATTTCATCGTCGCTCAATCCGGCTTCCAACGCCCACTTGGTGTGCGCGTAGGAGCACAGTTCGCAGCCGTTGACTTCTGTAACAGCAAGCATAATTCGTTCAACAAACTCCTGCCCGAGTTTCCCGCTCTTTTTCGCCCGTTTCAGGTGTTTGTCGGTCCGCGTAAAGTTGAACAGGGCTGTATAAAACTCATGCAAGGTATATGTTTTTTTGTAGGTATTCACTGCCATAATTTGGACGATTCCTTCCATACGCTGAAGATTTAAAGGTATTTATTATTGACAGGCTGCCTTGCACGCGTCAATTACTTTGTTGATATCCGCCCGGCTCCAATCCGGATTGATACCCACATAGACCGTCCGCGCAAGGATGTCCAGTGTCTTCGGGCACATATCCAATGAATAGTCATGGTTGAGGTTTTTATTCGCGTCCATTTTGAACGGGTCCATCAGCGGATGAGACGCGCCGCGCTTTTCGAGTACCGGTGTCCAGTGGGTGTACACATGCTTGCCGGTGTCAATGGGCAGGGTACCTTTGACCCCCTCGGCTGTCGCGAATTTACGCGCCGCCTCCTCACTGTCAAACGCGAAGGCGATGGTCGTACCGCAATCGCCGTCGATGTCGTTTGAAGGAATAAAGCGGAAATCCTTTTTCAGCGCTTTCATGACTTTCTTTTTGTTCCTGCGCAGGTCGCGCAGGATGCCGTCAAGCTTTTTGAGCTGCTCACGCAGAATAGCGGCAGTGATCTCGTTTGTTCTGTATTCCACACCGCAAAACTGCGGCTCTGTTATTTCATCAAGCTGGCCGCCGAAATAGGCGACCGCGCTGCTGTCGTGATAAATGAAGGCGCGTTCATAGACAGTTCTGTCGTTTGTCAGCAGTGCTCCGCCTTCGCCCGCGCTGATAATCTTGAACTGGTTAAAACTCAGCGCGCCGGCATCGCCGATGGTGCCGAGCCTTTTGCCCTTATAGGAACCGCCGTCCGCCTGACAGGCGTCTTCAATAATCTTCAGGTTGTGTTTTTTGGCCAGCTTCATCAGCGCGGCCATATCGCACGGGAAGCCCTGAATATTGACGGGCATAATCGCTTTGGTGTCTTTGCTGATCTTTTTTTCGGCATCTTTTACATCGATGGTGCAGGTTTCGTCAATCTCCGCAATGACGGGGATCGCGCCCGTTGCCAAAACAGCCATGGCGGAGGCGATATAGGTGTACCCCGGCACAATCACTTCATCCCCCGGGCCGATGCCGCAGCCGACAAGCGCGGCGATGAGCGCGGCTTTGCCGGATGTCATTAAAATCGCATTATCGCAGCCGAACAGTTCCTTCATCTCCTGTTCGCAGTGCATAGTCATCTGCAAACCGCCGTTGCATTTAAATAAATCCTTGGTTTCGATTACTTGCTTAACCGCTTTGATTTCGTCTTTGCCTATTCTGTACATGCGAGTTCCTCCATCAGTTTCAAGTTTTCTGTGATGATATTATAGTCCGAATCCGGCGCCAATGTCAAAACACCGGCGGTCAGAAACACATCAATTTCATACCCGCCGCGGCAAAGCTGATCCTGCGTGGGCAGATACCCGTTGTTGCCGTTTGTACAGCCCAGGCAAAGGGTATGTTCAAACAGACTGTACTTGCGCAGCCGCAGCGATATCTCGGAAAAGAACTCATACGGGAACGGGATAAAAACAATAGGGCCGACTTTAACGATTGTTTGCGCAAAAGAGAAGTACTGTTCGCCCGGAAGACCGGTTTCATGCGCTTTGATAACTTTTTTGAGATACTCAAAGGTTCTGCCGGACAGGTTGATCTTTTCGTCCCCCTTGAACGCGGCAAGTTTTTCCCTTGCCCCATCCAATGGCATCACCGCCGCGTATGGCAGCTTGACTTCCCCCGCCGCGCTCTCAAGCGTCACTTCGCGGTATTCGGTGATGCTTTGATATGCCTTTGCCGCGTCCGCCGCGGCTGTTTTGCCGAGTTCGTTGACATAATCGATATTGCCGACCGTCTGCCCGTTGGATAACCTCGGCCCCACATCGCCTTCCGCGCCGTTGAAGAATGCCGTCACCGCGCCGCTTTCCGCGTCAAGCCGGTCAATCATCGCCCCTGCCCAGTCGCGCGTTATTTCTGTATTTTTACCTGCCGCGGTGCAGTGCGCGCCGTAGTGGACGATATTGGCCAAAGGCTTGCCCGCCGGAGTTTGAAAGCTTATCACCGTCATCGCCGGGTCGTAACAGCCCCAGGGGTTTTGCCCCAGACTGACATGGTTATCTTGATTCAGCTGGCGGCGGTTGATGCCGGTTTTGCTTTCAACCGTTCCGACACCCATCAGCGCGGGTTCCAGATTTTGCACTGCCGATTTGGATGCTTTTATGATTTGCGGGATAAAAATATTGTCGCAGTAGTCCCTGTCCAACGGTCCCCAGCCGGTGTTGCCCGCGGTGCAGGGACCGGAGTGTGTGTGTGTTGCGGACAAAATAATATTGGCGGCCGGGATGCCCGTTGCCGCGCTGACCTTTCCGCGTATTTCATCGCTTAACTCGGTGTTAATCAGGCATACCGTTGCTGAAATCAGCATGGCCCGCTTGCCCCCCTGTTCAAAAGCGATGGCAGTCGCTGTCAGGTCGTCATGGACAGATTCACAGAAAACATCCAGCGTGTAACCGTACAGCCGCGCGCCGATTGGCGGGGTAATGATTTCCCTGCCCACGCCTGTTTTAAAACTTGCCATTTCCTCAACTTCTTTCAAACTCATTTCCTCAATAAATCTGTGGTGAACATACTTATTTTATCTTCTATCGTTCTAAAAATCAAACTGTATTTACGCTGTTTATTTCTAAATGCACAAAATTTATAATAATTGACAAAAGAAATCAACGATGGTAGAATAATCCCGTGTTATTTGCGGCAAATATTGTACAATTTCTGATTTTCTCGTATACAGAGCGGCTTCGTCTTGTACGGAACTGCTTGCAGTATAGAAAACATAATTTGAGAGGAGACTGGAAATGAAAAGAATTCTATGCATCGCACTCGTTCTTGTCCTTGCGCTCGGCGCGTTCGCCGGCTGCGCGAAAGAGGAAGCTAAAGCCGAAACCCTTAAGGTCGGTATCCTTGGCTGCCACACCGGCGACTATGCCGTCTACGGTCTGGCTGTTAAAAACGGCGCCACGCTTTACATTGACAAGATCAATGCAGCAGGCGGCATCAACGGCAAACAAGTTCAAATTATTGCCTATGACAACAAAGCGGACAATGCCGAGGCGGTCAACGCGTTCACCCGCATGGTCGATGAAGGCATTACCGGTCTGATCGGCGATGTGCTCACCGGCAACACCCTTGCGGTTGTCGCGGAGGCAAACCCGATTAACATGCCGATGATTACCGCTTCCGCCACAGCGGCAACCGTTACCTATGATGCCGACAACGACAAGGTTTACAGCAATGTTTTCCGCACCTGCTTCATCGACCCCTTCCAGGGCGAGAAAATGGCGGATTTCGCGTCGGAAGTGCTCGCGGCGAAAACCGCGGCAGTCATTGTTGAAACAGGCAATGATTACGCAATCGGCCTGAAAGACGCTTTTAAAGCCAAATGCGCGACTCTCGGCATAAATGTTGTCGCAGAAGAAGGCTATTCCACGGGCGACAAAGATTTCAAAAGCCAAATGACCAATATCAAAGCAAAAAGCCCCGATGTGGTATTTTGCCCCAACTATTACCAGGATGTCGGCCTGATGGTCACACAAGCCCGCGCGGCAGGGATTGCTGTTCCGTTCCTCGGCGGTGACGGCTGGGCAGGCGTTAAAGATTACGCTTCCGCCGCTGACCTGGAAGGCTGTGTTTTCACATCCGGTTATGCTTCCGGCGCGACAAATGAGGTAAAGGCGTTTGAAACGGAATATACCGCAAAATACGGTGCAGACACCCTGAACATGTTCGCCGCCACCTCTTATGACGCGGCAATGGTCCTTTGCAACGCCCTGAAAGTTGTTGAGGAAAAGGGCGGCATGACGCCCGGCTCCGACGCGTACAAGCAAGCCGTTATCGATGCCATCCGTGATAAAAGCGCAGATGTAAAAGGCATTACCAGCCCGGACGGCTACACCTTTGACGCAAAGAACAACCCGGTTAAACCGGTTGTGATGATTAAACTTGCCAACGGTGTTGAAGCCTTTGACCGTATCTATTAATAAGCACCGTTTTACCGGCACATCATAACCCCGATAAAATCCTTCTGCCTTGTGCAGTTACCCGCTAACTGCACAAGGCAGTCTTGAATGCAATCAAACGTATGCGCAACATCTTGTTGAGAGGATGAACGCCCTATGTCCTTGTCTTCTACGATAATCAACCAGCTGATGAACGGCTTACAGACCGGCTCGGTCTACGCGCTTGTCGCGCTGGGATACAGCATGGTCTACGGCATCATACTGCTGCTCAACTTCGCACACGGCGACATCATCATGGTGGGCGCCTATACGGCCTGGCTGTTTATGGTTAATTTCGGTCAGTCCCCCATTATTGCCGTCATCTCGGCCATCGCCGCCTGCACCGTGCTGGGTGTGGTGATTGAAAAGGTTGCCTATACCCCCCTGCGCAAAGCGCCGCGGCTGTCGCTGTTGATTACCGCCATCGGTATTGCCTTTTTGCTGGAGAACCTGGCGCAGATTATATTCGGCGCCGGGGCAAAGCCTGTTCCGGCGATTGTGAATGTGCCTGCCATTGTTTTGGGATCGGTCAGCCTGAGCGGTACGGCAATTGTTACCATTGTTGTCTCGGTTGTGTCGATGATTTTGCTCAACCTTTTAATCAAAAAGTCAAAAATGGGCAAAGCCATGCGTGCCGTCTCGGAGGATACCGGCGCGGCGCAGCTGATGGGCATCAGCCTGAACAAAACCATCACCTTCACCTTTGCGGTCGGCTCCGCGCTGGCCGGTATCGGCTCCGTCCTTTACTGCGCCGCTTATCCCCAGGCTTCACCGACCATGGGTGCCATGCTCGGCCTGAAAGCGTTTGTCGCCGCCGTGCTTGGCGGTATCGGCTCCATACCCGGTGCCATGATCGGCGGATTTGCCATCGGCTTGGCAGAAGCAGCCGCCTCCGCGTTCGGGCTGTCCGTTTGGAAAGACGCGGTAGTGTTCGGCATCCTGATTATTGTGCTTGTGGTGAAGCCGACCGGTATCCTCGGCCGAAACCTGCAGGAAAAGGTTTAGGGTGGCGAAGATGAAAATTACGAAGAATAAAATGCCCATGTGGCTGCGATATATGATTAACACCGTGCTCTTTGTTGTACTGCTGACAGGCAGCACGGGGCTGGTCAACTCCGGCAGCGTATCGAACTACTATGCCAGGGTGCTCATTCTGTGCGGTATCAATATGATTTTGGCGCTTTCGCTAAACATCGCCACGGGTTACCTCGGCCAGCTGCCGTTAGGGCATGCCGGCTTCATGGCGCTGGGGGCGTACGCGTCGGCCATCTTTATGCGCGGCGTGACCGTATCCCCGGATGCTGTCTTCCCTTTAGGTATCCTCATCGGCGGAATGACAGCCGCGTTTGTCGGTTTTCTCATCGGTATACCGGCGCTTCGGCTCAAAGGCGACTACCTGGCCATTATCACCCTGGGCTTCGGCGAAATTATCCGCGTTGTGCTGCTGAATATCGACAGCGTGCTGGGTTTTAAGTTTACGTACGGCGCGGCATCGCTCAAAAACATTCCGAAAACCACAACTTTTTTTAACACCTTCCTGTGCGTCGCGATAACCTGTTTCGTCATACATACCATCATGAAATCCCGCCACGGCAGAGCGATCCTTTCCATCCGGGATAACGAAATCGCCGCGGAAGCCTGCGGCATCAACACCACCTATTACAAAACATTCGGATTTACCCTGTCCGCTTTCTTCGCCGGTGTTGCCGGCGCACTGTATGCCGGATACCTCGGGGTAATCTCGCCGGCCGCTTTCGGTTTTATGAAATCCATCGAGATTCTGGTCACGGTAGTGCTCGGCGGCATGGGCTCCATGATCGGCTCCGTCATATCCGCTACCGTGCTGACCGCGCTGCCGGAAATGCTGCGCGCGTTTTCGCAATACCGTATGATTGCCTATTCGCTGCTGCTGATTATTGTGATGATT
>CAYUWQ010000020.1:14131-18989 GCA_964448455.1 uncultured Eubacteriales bacterium
CTCATGGGCAGCTATGATTTCTCGCTGACCACCTTGCTGAGCAAGTTCGGCGGCAAGCCCAAAGGGAAACCCCTGCCGGAAAAGGAGGGCGAAAAGCATGAGTAAACTGGTACCCGTCCCCAGCAGAGGCATGGTTCCGGAAAGGGACGCAGCCAGTCCGCCTGTTTTGGAAACCATCCATCTGGGTATCGACTTCGGCGGCCTTGTGGCGGTGGATGACTTCAATCTGCTCATCGGCCGCACGGAAATATCCGGCTTAATCGGCCCCAACGGCGCCGGCAAAACCACCGTTTTTAACCTTTTGACCAAGGTTTATCAGCCTACCCGCGGCACCATTATCCTCGGGGACAAAGATACCGCCGGCATGAACACAAGCCAGGTTTGCCGCGCCGGTATCGCGCGCACCTTCCAAAACATCCGCCTCTTTAAGGATATGACCGTGGCGGAAAATGTGATGGTCGGGCTCCACCACGACATAAAATACCACATACCGGGCGCTGTTCTTCGTACGCCGCGTTATTGGCGGGACGAAAAGAAGGCGCGCGATAAGGCGCTTGATATGCTTTCCATTTTCAATATGCAGGACATGGGTGAAGTCAAAGCCGGTGCCCTGCCCTACGGCGCGCAGCGCCGGCTGGAAATTGTCCGCGCGCTCGCGACAAACCCTATCATCCTGCTCCTGGACGAACCCGCCGCCGGCATGAACCCG
This sequence comes from uncultured Eubacteriales bacterium, assembly GCA_964448455.1. Lineage (GTDB taxonomy): Bacteria > Bacillota > Clostridia > Oscillospirales > Acutalibacteraceae > UBA1447. The sequence goes on from CAYUWQ010000020.1 coordinate 14,841, forward strand.
TCGGAAACGGCGGAACTGATGGAAAACATTACTAAAATCCGCGACACTTATCAGATAGCGATCCTGCTCATTGAACACGACATGAAGCTTGTCATGGGCATCTGCGAGGGAATTGCGGTATTAAACTACGGCAAGATTATCGCCAAGGGCACGCCGGATGAAATCAGCTCAAACCCGGCGGTCATTGAGGCGTATCTCGGCAAGAAGGAGGCGTAATAACTTGCTTAAAGTCAACGATATCAATGTCTATTACGGCCCCATCCACGCCATACAGGGCGTCTCATTTAATGTGAACGCGGGGGAGATTGTCTCGCTCATCGGCGCGAACGGTGCGGGCAAATCCACCATACTTAAAACCATATCCGGCCTGTTGCGGACCAAAACGGGCGACATTAACTTTTTGGGCCAAAAAATCAATACGACGGCACCGCACGCGATTGTTCATTCGGGCATCGCGCACATTCCGGAAGGGCGCCGGGTTTTTCAGCGCATGACTGTGGAAGAAAACCTGGAGATGGGCGCGTTCACCCAGCCGTCCTCCTCCATCCCCAAATCACTTGAGCATGTGTATGAACTGTTCCCGCGTCTCAAAGAACGCCGCAAGCAAATCGCCGGCACCCTCTCCGGCGGGGAACAGCAGATGCTTGCCATGAGCCGCGGCCTGATGAGCAAACCAAAACTGATGATGCTCGATGAACCGTCCATGGGTCTTTCGCCCATCCTGGTGCAGCAGGTTTTTGACATTATCAAAACCCTGCACGCCGCCGGCACCACCATCCTGCTTGTGGAGCAGAACGCGCAGATGGCGCTTTCGATTGCTGACCGGGCGTATGTGATGGAAACCGGCAAAATCATCCTAACCGGCACGGGGGAAGAACTCGCGAACAGCGACGATGTCCGGAAGGCATACCTGGTCGGGTAATAACCGCGAAACAAAGTAACCGCCTTGTCGTAACGGACAGGGCGGTTTTTTGACTGTATTCCTTTGTGGTCAATACCCGGCCTCTATTGCCTTGAGCTTTTCATAAAGCATCTCGTTCACCGGGGATTGGATGCCGTGCTTTTTCGACATCGCCAAAACCGCGCCCGCGAGCATTTCCACCTCGCTATAGCGCCTTGCCTCCACATCCTGACGCATGGAGGGTTTGCTGACAGGGTTGAGCGTGGCGACAACCTTGAGCCAGTACGGAATATCGTCCGCAGTAATCGCAATGCCCTCTTTTTCGGCAAGGGGTATCACCTCGCGCATAGCGGCGATCATCACATCCCTTGTCTGTCCTTCGTTCTGCGCGTCCGCATAATCCCGCCCGAACACCGCGACAGCCTGGTTGATGCCGACATTGAGCATAAACTTGCCCCACATCCGCCTTTTGATATCCCGCTCAATTTCGTAAGGCAGCCCCGTTTTTTCAAAAAAGGCCGCGACGGTTTTGACTTTTTGAGACACTTCGCCCGGTTCGTTATCGCCGATAAAAATTGTACCCGTATTCAAAAAGGTGAGCCGGCCGCCTTCATTCACGGCATCCATCCCCTGGGCAACGGTATACACAATCCGCTCGCGCGGATACGCCTGCGCGATAACATCCTCGCTGGTGATGCCGTTGAGCAGGGACACAAAGAGCGTGTCGGGACCGACCTGATTCTTAACAGCCCGCACCGCTTCTTCCAGCGCGCCGTACTTCACGGCAAAGATAATCAAGTCCGACGGCCCGGTTCTTTCCTCCGGTAAAACAAAATTGAAATCACAGCGTTCCCCGTTGCTGTAAATGCCGTCGCGCCGGTAACGCTCAATGCGGTCTTTATCCGCGATTATCCGCAAATTTTCTTTTGGCATCTGCTTGGCAAAACGCTGCCCGACGAGGATGCCCAAAGCGCCGAGCCCGATGATGGATACGGTTTTGATTTCTTTGATGATAACTGCCACCTCATTTGTTTTCATACGAATTCATGGTTAGTGTCTCACACTGCGTCAAGTATTTTTGAACTTTTTTGTCAGCCTGTAAACCGCTGCCCGGTTTTCATCGCTGACCGTGTTTTCGTTAAAAAACAAGATGCCTTTCAGCCGCCCGTTCGCGCGCCTGTACCCCAGTGCCCAGTCCCCGATTTCTTCAATAATCTCCGGTGTCTTTTGCCAGATTTTATAGTTGGGCAAGGCTTTGTCGCGCACGCAAAAATGCAGCACGGTATCATTCGGCCCGACCCGGTCCAGCAGCGAGTCAAAGCCGGCTTTGTCCATTTGGAAATGCGCGACATGCGGCACCACGCAGTCCACACCCGCACCCTTGAGTCTCTGTGCATCGTGCCCCCAACCGTTCGCGCAGGAGGAATGCAGCCAAACTTCCGTACCGGGCTTGATGTTTTTTATCTTGTCGTTGAGTTCGCTCATCTTCCCCGTGATGCTATTCACTTTCCAGTCATCAAACAGGGCATCGCCCTCGCCGTAATCAAAAATCGGCTTGCCCGTGTCTTTCATGAACTTTTCCGCCGACGCGTCGCAGTAACAGCTCCCGCTCGAATAACTCAGGCGTTCGTAGCCGATGCTCTTCACATTTTTATGGTTATAAAACCGGAGCAGGTCTTCCATCTCGTCATTTTCCAGCTGCCAAATATCCGCGGAATCCGGGCAAAAAAGCCAACGACGCTCTTCGCCGCTTCGCTCCCGCTGCAAGGCGGCGCCGGGGTAGGCTGCTTTGATTCTTTCGGGGTTGTAGATGGCGAGGTTGGAAAAGAGCTGGATTTCTATCCCTCTTTTCTCCGCTTCCTCAATCACTGCGGACACGAATTCCGTCTTTGCATCCGCGTTCAGGCATCTTTTATCGCGGAAGCACTCGAGCTTTTTGTTTTGAACCGGCCAGGCGAAGCCGTCGTGCGCGGGGTCAAAGTAGGCGTAACTCGTCATCATCAAACTCAGAATGTTCATGCCGTTGGCGGCCATTTCATCCAGGAGTTTCATCATCTTCGGCAGGGTGTTGCCTTCCGGTTTTTCGGACTCATAGGTGATGCCTATTTGCCAGCCCAAATAGATTTTGTCGTTGCTGCCCATTGATATATTGCTCCTTTACCAACCGAAGAATGATTACTAAAAAATTCATGACTTACCCAAGATAAACATTTTGATTGTGCCACTCCAAGTAATCCGGATTTGGTAACTGATCCATTCTTTCAGGCAAGATTATCAGCTTGCTTCCATGATGTGCGTAATATTCTTTTCCGTTGCCGAAATCTTCTTTTATTCGATGACTTACTTCGACATTTAGTTCTTTGTCGACTGTTAAATAGCCACGGTCAAACAGTGTGTGAAAGTCTCTCCTCAACAGTATGCCATTATTGATTTCGTGCGGTCCATCCAGTGAATAAGGCTTTATATGTGCCGCTTCTAATACCGGGAGTGTTTTTTCACCTGTTATCGCGCATCGTCTTTGATAAGCGTCTGTTATCAATACTTTGAACGCGCCTTGACCTACCCTTGGCTTTATCAGTTGTTCTGGACCGTATCGGGCGTCTGCTTCATCTTCCCTTAGTACATGGGGAGTTAGAGAATGCCCGACTAATCTATGCTGAACTTGACTAAACAATGAGAGTCCATATGCGTCCGATGTATCGTATGTTTTGCCCTGAACAATATTACTGTTCCAGTTATCCGGTATTTTTATCCAATCTTCCTCATCAAAGAAAAACGGCATCGTTAGAATAATACACCCAATGTCAGGGTCAGGGTCCGAAAAATGATTTGTCTTTTTATATCTGTAAACCCGGTTGTTTAATTCGTAAAGGCTGTTCGCACCATTTGATACGCCAAACGCGTCCCATGCCAGCGATGTCGGCAAAAAAGAAAACTTCAGAAAGTAACCGCCGCCGACTATGTAATCATTCGGGCTGTGCAGCTTAAAGAGGAACATTCCGCCTTCGTCAAGCGCCTTGAAGGCAGTTTTACCTCCGGGTTTCCAAAAATTCACTTCTTCGCGCGGTTCCTTTTTTAATGTTTTAAACCAGTCGAAATCCGTTACGCCGACAAACATCTTCACAGTACTCAACTCCCACTCATATTTAATCACTTTTCACATCATTGAGTAAATAAGGTTTATCATCTAATTTGTTTGCAGTCTTCTAAGTATTCGTCAATCTTTTCCCAACTTAGTTCAGGGTATG
>CAYUWQ010000021.1:0-15988 GCA_964448455.1 uncultured Eubacteriales bacterium
TGTAAAAAAAGTTTCCCAAACACATTGCAAACTTTGGCTACTATGTTATAATACAACCATGTGCTTTGTATAGGCAGAGATAGTTCTGCTTACCGGAGCGGTGTTTTTTGGTGTATTTTTATTGAGGAGGAAAATCATGAGCGATAAGTTAGTCAACGAAAAATGTGAGCACTGCCCATGTCCGGATAACGAATTCGGCGAAATTGATGCGATTATTGACCTTTACAAAGGGAAGGACGGCTGTCTGATTCAGGTGCTTCATGCCGCGCAGGGGGTTTACGGTTACCTGCCATTGCCCTTGCAGCGCTATATCGCAGACGCTTTGAGTATCCCTGTGTCTGAAGTCGCGGGAGTCGTATCCTTCTATTCGTTCTTTTCACCAACACCGCGCGGCGAGCATACAATCAGAGTTTGCCTTGGCACAGCATGTTATGTGCGCGGCGGTAAAAAGATTGTTGACAGCCTTGAAAAAACGCTGGGTGTAGAACTTGGCGGAACAACAGAAGACGGCAAGTTCACTTTTGAAATCGCGCGATGTATCGGCGCCTGCGGTCTTGCGCCGGCGATGATGATCGATGATGATGTATACAAACAGGTTACACCGAGCAAAATAAACTCGATTTTATCAAAATATTGACAGGGGGGAGGACAAAATGAGTATGTTAATTAATAGTATTTCCGATTTGGAGCAAATAAAAAGTGGTTATTTAGAAAAAGTAGCTAAATACAGTCATCAGGTGCTTGTTTGCGCCGGTGCCGGCTGTGTTTCCTCAAACTGCGGTTTGGTTAGAGACGCAGTCAATCAAGAACTTGAGGCTATCGGTCAAGCGGACAGCGTACTGGTTTATGAAACAGGCTGTATGGGTACATGCGCTGTCGGTCCGGTTATGCTCATCCTTCCCGAAAGAATATTTTACACCTCGCTGACACCCGAAACAGCAAAAGAGATTATCCGGGCTCACATTGTAAACGCGGAAATCATTGAAAAGTATACATTCTTTGACAATACCCTGAAGAAGAATGTGCCGAAAATCGATGATATCAGTTTCTTTAAAGAGCAAGTTCGTATTGCTTTACGCAACTGCGGCGCGATTGAATACAAAAGTATTGAAGCCTATATTGCCAATGACGGTTATTTTGCAGCCGCAAAAGCATTTGGTCAGATGACGCCGCAGGGTGTCGTGGATGAAATGAAAGCCTCGGGGATGCGGGGCAGAGGCGGCGCGGGTTTCCCGACGGGTGTTAAGTGGCAGGCGGGCTTGAATGCCGAAGAAGGGCAGAAGTATCTTGTCTGCAACGCTGACGAAGGTGACCCCGGCGCGTTTATGGACAGGAGCATCATTGAAGGTGACCCGCATACGCTTATTGAAGGCATGATTATCGGCGCGTATGCAATCGGCGCTTCAAAAGGGTATGTATATGTCCGCGCGGAGTATCCGATCGCCATTGAAAGACTTGCTGTTGCGCTGGAGCAGGCGAGGGAATACGGGCTGCTCGGCTGCAAACTGTTCGGTACGGAATTTGAGTTTGATTTGGAAATCAGAATCGGTGCCGGCGCCTTTGTCTGCGGCGAAGAAACCGCCTTAATGTCATCCATCGAAGGCCACAGAGGCGAACCCAAACAAAAACCGCCGTTCCCGTTCCAAAAAGGTCTTTTCGGCAGACCGACAATTATCAACAATGTTGAAACTTTCGCCGGTGTTCCTTCAATTATTCTCAAAGGCAGCGCCTGGTATAGCCAGTACGGTACGGAAAAAGCAAAGGGCACAAAAGTATTCGCGCTGGCCGGCGATATTGTCAACACCGGGATTGTTGAGGTCCCCATCGGTATACCTTTGGGCGAAATCCTCTTTAAAATCGGTGGCGGTATCATCAATAAAAAACGCTTTAAATCCGCGCAAATCGGGGGACCGTCCGGCGGTTGTATCACACAGGAGAATCTCAACACACCCACCGATTACGAATCCCTGACGATGCTCGGTGCTATTATGGGTTCAGGCGGATTGATTGCCATGAACGAGGACACTTGTATGGTGGACACCGCCCGGTATTTTATGGACTTCATTCAAGAGGAATCCTGCGGCAAGTGCCTCGCGTGCCGTGTCGGTACAAAGCGTATGCTGGAAATACTCGAGCGCATAACCCAGGGTGAAGGTGTCGAGGGCGATATTGAATTACTGGAGGAATTGGGCGAAACCATTCAGCAAACCGCCATGTGCGGACTTGGCCAGACAGCCCCCAATCCGGTGCTCAGCACTATCAGATATTTCAGAGATGAGTATGAAGAGCATATCAAATACAAGTATTGCCGCGCGGGCGTATGCTCAAACCTCTTCATATCTCCCTGCGAGAATACATGTCCGGCGAATGTGAATATTCCCGGATACCTGGCGTTAATCGCGTCCGGCCGTTTTATGGATGCCTATGATCTAATTCGGCAGGAAAATCCGCTGCCTGCCATATGCGGCAGGATCTGCACCCATCCTTGTGAAAGCAAGTGCCGCAGAGGGTCCGTGGACGAACCGGTTGCTATTTGCGACCTGAAACATTTTGTCGCGAATTACGCTTTTAAGAACGAACGAAAATATGTGCAGGATATTGTTTTGCCCAAGAACGGCAAACGGGTAGCGATTATCGGTGCCGGTGCATCGGGCTTGACCTGCGGTTTCTACCTTGCAAGAATCGGCTATGAGGTTGACATATATGAATCGCAATCGGTTGCCGGTGGCGTTTTGGCTTTTGGCATTCCTGAATACCGTCTTCCCTCCGATGTTCTTGCGAAAGAAGTTGCAACCATTGAACAGCAAGGTGTTAACATCATCCTGAATACCGAAGTCGGCAAGGACATCGAATTCAAGTATCTCAGAGAAACATATGATGCGATTTATATTGCGACCGGCACGCAGTTCCCTGCGAAGGTCAATGTGCCCGGTGAAAATCTGCCGGGCGTAGTTCCTGGTATCGATTTCCTCAAAAGTGTAAAATTATTTAACAGTGCCGATTTGGAAGGTCAAAATGTTGCGGTTATCGGCGGCGGCAACACCGCGATAGATTCCGCGCGTACCGTTCTCCGGCTCGGCGCAAAAAAGGTTACTGTTTTATACCGCAGAACACTGGACACCATGCCTGCTTATGAAGTCGAAATTGAGGAAGCGCTCAACGAAGGCGTCGAAATCCTTGAGTTGGTTTCTCCGGTTCGATTTATCGCCGGCGAAGACGGTAAACTTGCTATGATTGAATGCGCGCGCAGGGAGATCAGTGACTTTGACACCAATGGAAGACGCAATACAACACATATCGAAGGCTCTAACTTTGTGCTTGATGTTGACACGGTTATTACAGCTGTCAGCCAGTACGCGGATTTGCCCTTCATCAAGAAATCGGAGATCGGCGTGACCAACTGGGGAACCTTTATTATCGACCCCAAAACGCTTATGACCACCATGGAGGGCGTTTTCTCCGGCGGCGATGTAGCGAGAGGTCCCGAGGATGTTATCCGCGCGATCGCGGACGGCAAGCATGCCGCGACTTCTATTGACAAGTATCTTGGCGGAAGCGGCAAACTCAACAAAGGCAGAACGATTGAGATACCGGAAATTATTGACGAAGACGATATCGTCATTCATGAGCGCTTCCCGCAGGAGATGCTGCCGCTGGATAAGCGCGCGAGTACTTTTGATGAGGTTGTTTTGGGTTATCACAAATTGAACGCAGTGGCTGAGGCAATGCGTTGCTTGCATTGCGACAGGAGGTAGAATAAATGATTAATTTAACGATCAACGGCAAGGCTATACAAGCCCCGGACGGTTCCACCATTATGGAAGCGGCAAAACACAACCACATTCTGATTCCGAACCTTTGCTATCTGGAAAACGCCCATGCCATCGGCTCCTGCCGTATATGTGTTGTTGAGGTGGAAGGCGCGAAGACACTGCAGGCGTCCTGCATTACAAAAGCAAATGAAGGCATGGTTGTCAAAACCAATACGGATAAAGTCAGAAACGCACGAAAAGTTCTTTATGAACTGATGCTTTCAGACCATAACAAGGACTGCTTGTCCTGCCGGCGCAACCAGAGTTGCGAACTCCAGGATTTAGGCAAAACGCTCGGTGTTGAAGAATCAAGGTTCGAAGGAGACATGCTGCCCTGCGTTACGGACTCATCGGTATCTATTACCAGAGATATGTCAAAATGTGTGCTTTGCCGCCGCTGTATCACTGTTTGTAATGATATTCAAGGCGCAAGCATTCTCAACCCTCAAAACAGAGGTTTTAAGACAGTTGTAGGCCCGTCAATGGATCTTCCGATCTCAGCCGTCAACTGCGCGTTTTGCGGGCAATGCACTGTCGTGTGCCCGGTCGGCGCATTAATGGAAACAAGCTCCACAAAGAAAGTATGGGATGCGATAAACGACCCGAATAAGCGTACCGTTGTTCAGATTGCTCCGGCAATCCGCGTGGCCATCGGCGAAGAATTCGGGTTTGCGCCGGGTTCCCGTGTGACAGGCAAACTTGCGTCGGCACTGTCCGACCTTGGGTTTGACGATGTGTTTGATACCAACTGGACTGCCGACCTCACCATCATTGAAGAAGGCACCGAGTTCCTCGGCAGGGTCCAAGCCGCGCTGACAGGCGGAACAGCCGTTCTCCCGATTATTACAAGCTGTTCCCCGGGCTGGATCAAATTTATTGAACACAATTTCCCCGATCAGCTGGATCATCTTTCCACCTGCAAATCACCGCACACCATGATGGGTGCTGTCGTCAAGTCCTATTATGCTGATAAAATCGGTGTTGACGCAAAAGATATGTTTGTGGTTTCCGTTATGCCTTGCACGGCGAAAAAATTCGAAATTGACCGTGAAGAAATGATGAATAACGGTGTGCCGAATGTCGACGCTGTTATCACTACCCGGGAACTTGCGGAAATGATCAGAACAGCCGGTATCGATTTTGTCAATCTGCCCGAAGGCGAATTTGACAAACCGCTTGGGCTTTCAACCGGCGCGGCTGATATCTTCGGTGTCACCGGCGGCGTTATGGAAGCGGCATTGCGTACTGTCTATGAACTTGTTACGGGACGCGAACTGCCGTTTGAGAAACTACATGTTAGCCCGATTGTCGGGTTGGACGGCGTTAAAGACGCAACCATAAAAATTGAGAATACACTGCCGGATTACAGCTTTCTTGAAGGGGTTGAAGTCAAAGTAGCCGTCGCAAGCGGACTAAAGAACGCCAGAGTCTTGATGCAGCAAGTAAAAGACGGCACATCACCTTACCATTTTATTGAAGTAATGGGCTGCCCGGGCGGATGTATTACCGGCGGCGGTCAGCCAAGAAGCAGCGATCCCGAGGTAAGGTCAAAGCGTTTGAAGGGTATTTATGATGAAGATGAATCAAAAGTTCTTCGGAAATCTCATGAAAATCCATCCATCATCAGTTTCTACAAAGATTTCCTCGGGGTACCAAATGGTCATTTGGCGCATGAATTGCTGCATACACACTACACAAAACGCGGTATATACAATGAGTATAATAGCGACTTTGTTGCGCAGGCACCTGCAAAACCGGCAGAAGCGAAGCCGGAGGTTAATGTTTCGCCGATGGCGGTACAGCTGCAAAAACGGGATATTACAGGCGCAAGAGCGCAGCAGGATATCAATTCGGTTCATACAATCGCGCTTGAGAGCGAAAACACAAGACTTAAGGATGAGCTGACCGATACCCAGAAGACGGTTGAAACGCTCAAAAGAGTAATCTCCGAGTATTCAAAAAAACAGTAAATTCAAAACGAGCGCCTCTCCGAATTTAGAATCGGAGAGGCGTTTTTCTTTGCTGCAAACAATATATATTATGCTTTTATGATCCAAAATTCACTGAGCATGACGCCGGCGATCGGTTCGCTGATTTCCAGTTCCAAACACCCGTTGACAAACACATCAGCCGGCAGTGTATAGGTTGCCGATTCAAATCTCGGCGCAAGCAGCTCTTTGTCAAAGAGTTCATCTTTTTCGCCGCCGTATTGGGGGCCGTCATAAATTGTTATTCCGTTGGCGGTGACATGATGATGAATCAGAAGCGGGATTTTCTGGGAAGAAAAAGTCACTCTTAATTTGTAATTTACACCCGGGGTAAAACCGCCTAACTTGCATCTGAAACTGTAGTGGTCATAGAGTTTGAGCATGGACATCGGAATATGACCGTTATTGACATCCGGACGGTCACCTTGGTAATTGATATAAAATTCGCCGTTCTGTGGCATTCCCAAAACATCAAATCCGTGCTCGGCAAGCGAAAAATAATATTCGTCAATATCCACCCTGTTGCGGTTCAAGACTCTGCCCATATAAGCCAAACTTACGCTTTGCGGCATATCAAGTGCGGCCTTCACCTTGTTTAACAGCCATTGCCGGTCGGTAACCGGCAAATCAATCGTATCAAGTGTTGCCCCGCGCTGCCAGGAATCCGCGCAGTAATGTTCAACATCGAGCTGGATACCTATTTGGTGAAAAAGTCTGTCCGCGAGGATGAAGATATCATCACGCAGTTGCTTGTATTTTTCATCAAATGCTGATGATAAAACACTATAAGCTTCCGGCAAGTCATTATTTGTTATATGATACTTTGCCTTCTCAATTAATTCTGTTTCAAAACAGCGGCGGCGCCGGACGAGCGCATCGCATTTTGCACGAAAAAGGCACTGCACAAATCGCCAGTTGTCAATCAGTTTTGGGTATTCTTCAAGCAAATCAAACCATATACTATGTGTGCTTTCAATATGCGGGTTTTCCGCGGGGTCGCCCTGCCAGTTCATTTCGAGCCCCAAAATTCCGTCGGCAACTCTATTCGCCGGAATACCCGGCATAAATACGCGTGCGTAATCAAGTAATGTTTCATACAGCGACACATCCGGGAAGAAGTCCATATCACTCCAGATCATTTTATTGATGTCATCGCTGACACCTTCGGAATAACTGACGCTGCCAACAATATATCTTCTTGTCAGGCGGTGAATCAGCCTGTATTCCGTCGGGCGGGGATTGATGCATTCGCGGCTCAGCGCGTTTATAAGCGAATAATGCCAATCATCCCTGTTGAAATGCACGGGGTATTCGCAGCGCACATTGTGCGTGATATCAGGGTACAGGCGAATCGGGTATTTGATTGGCAGTTTTCTGCGCAGTTCATCCAGCGGGAAAGCCCGATTCGGACCTGTTATCACACCGTCAATTTCATCCGGTAAACTTGAAATATATTCAATGAAATCATTACCCCAATCAGGGATGGAATGCGGCTTCTGCGCGGATGGCCACATTTCGGCTTTCGGGTGTACCTCTTTGAGTGCTTTGGATATCGCGACGCAACGCTCCAAAAACTCATCAGCCTCAAATTCTCCCGGGTCACCACCCGGCGGAAAAACAACATCCAGTCGCGGAATTTTTTTAAACACCTCTTTTCGCCGCGCTACAGCTTCTTCAATGCTTTCCTCATTGTTCGGGTACCAGACAGACACATCCATATCAAGCTCGTCTGCCATGCGCGACGCTTCAATCAGCAGTTCCTCCACATCGTATTTCATTAAACGGTTTTTCACCTGCTTTTTGCCTTCGTTTGGCATTTGTTCGCAGGTGTTGCATCCGAAAAACATCATATCACGGTAATAACGGTAATAATCATTAAACGACCAGGCGTCGTATGTGTTCGGCGTCGTACGGTAGCCGAGCTGATGCCCTCTGATTCTCATGGTCGGGATATAATCCCCCGAGATATCTTTGATCAGGGTTATCCTGCCGTCCTCATAAACAGTTTTTCGTAAAAAATAGGAAAATCCGAAAATAAGACCTCTGAGTCCGGTTGCTGAAATCGTCAGTCTCATTTTCTCAAGCCGTAGATGATAGGAGTCCTTATTAGGCAATCTTCTGCTGTCACAGATTTCAAAGCAAACGAATGGAGCATTTTGGATTGCTTTGTTCGCAGGGGAAACACCTGTCCGAAGAAAAATCTCTTCCGCAAAAAGACCGGCTGCTTTTTTACATTCCGCGCCGTTTGCACATATCGATAACCCGGTAAAATCGTAGGTCATGGCACACCCTCCTTTTCTTATGTCCATACTAACATATTAATAGGCGCATATTCAACGATAACAGCGTAAATTATTGCATTCGTCTGAAATTAACCGTTTCGGTTTACACCAATTCCGTTATGGAGTATAATCAAACAAACATATTCCGAAGGTGAGGGCTTACTATGGCAGGCGGGATGGGCGGAGGTTTTGTCGGGATGGGCGGTCCGGGTGGACCCGGAGGCGGCCGTTTTCATTTTATGGATGAAAAAGATAAGCCAAAGATTTCGAAAAAAATCCTTGGCCGAATTTTCAAGTATTATACACCATACTGGAAATTGCTGATTGTTCTTGTTTTCTGCATTGTCGCGACATCTTCCTTGGGATTGGTTCCATCAATTATGATAAAGCGAATCGTTGATGTTGCACTTCCCGGCAAAGATGTTCACTATCTGATACAATTAATTGCCGTATCTTTTTTTGCAACGGTTGGCAGCGGATTAATATTAGTGCTCCAAAATTATCTGAACAGTTGGATATCAAAACATATCATGTTTAACATTAGAAACGCGATGTTTTACCATCTTCAATACATGTCTATCGGATTTTTCTCAAATGTTCAATCCGGGGAGATAACTTCCCGTATGAACAATGATATCAGCGGGATAGAGAATGTTTTTACCGGCACATTTATACAAATATTGCAGAATTTGCTGATTTTTATCACAACCGCATCCCTTATGTTTTACACCAATTGGAAACTTGCGCTGTTCAGTCTGCTTATTATTCCGCTTTTCGTCTTACCGACGCGCAAGGTGGGTAAGGTGCGCTGGAAAATAGCGTCAAAAACGCACGAAAAGCTCGCCGAATTAAATACTATTATGCAGGAAACCTTGAATATAGGCGGCACCTTTTTGGTAAAAACATTTACAAAGGAAAAGCATCAGCAGGCAAAGTATGAAAAAGTCAATGCAGAGGTAACCAAACTGCAAATCAAAGAATCACTTGCCGGACGCTGGTTTTTTATGACCCTGACAACCATTGCTGCAATCGGTCCGATGCTCATATTCCTGGTTGGCGGCCTGATGACAATCAAAAGTGACGCGATGACCGTGGGCAGTATCATTCTATTTGTCACGCTTCTAACCAGGCTCTACGGTCCGATAACATCTTTCGCTAATATCAGCGTAGACATTACCCGCTCACTGGCGTTGTTTGACCGCATATTTCAGTATCTTGATTTTCAACAGGATATTACAGACAAAGTGAATGCGTCTGAATTGAAAAAGGTAATCGGACATATCGAATTTAAAAATGTATATTTCTCCTATAAAGAAGATTTGGAAACGCTTAAGAATATAAACATCGAGGTAGAACCGGGGCAAACGGCGGCTTTTGTGGGGCCAAGCGGCGCCGGTAAAACAACTATCACATATTTACTGCCGCGTTTATACGATATAAAGTCCGGCTCAATCACAGTTGACGGTATTAATATCCGGGATGTTACAGTTGAGTCGCTTCGCAGCCAAATCGGCATTGTAACGCAGGATACCTACCTGTTTAACACCAGCATCCGGGAAAATTTGCTGTTCGCAAAACTGGACGCGTCGGATGAGGAAATATTTTCTGCCTGCAAGACCGCAAACATTCATGAGTTTATTGTTTCTCTGCCGGAAGGCTATGAAACCATAGTAGGGGAGCGCGGCATTAAGTTGTCCGGCGGTGAAAAACAGCGGCTTTCAATTGCCCGCGCGCTGCTCAAAAACCCGAGAATTGTTATATTGGACGAAGCCACATCAGCACTTGACTCGGTATCGGAATCGCTGATCCAAGCGGCTGTACAGCCGCTGCTGAAAAACCGGACAAGCCTGGTAATCGCGCACCGGCTTTCCACAATAATGGCTGCTGATTGTATTTATGTCGTTGATGACGGCGAAATTGTCGAACACGGAACACATACACAACTGCTTGCTATGGGTGGAAAGTATAAGGAGCTGTGTGATAAACAATTTAAAACAAGCGTATGAATCTTTTTCATACAAAAAGCAGGGCTGTGCAGCCCTGCTTTTTTGTGATGCATTCATTTGGTTCAGTTTGGCTGCATGACCCCTGCAAATACGAGCCATGCCAAAACCGATTTTGCCACCAAACTGAGTACGATATATGTTCTTTCCCCGTAAATATAGTCTTTCCATTTTCCAAGCTTTTTGTACTGCAAAACCATATTAATCGGAAAAAGATTGAAGAAAACAAAATATGAACCGACGATAGCAAAAACAAACCAAGGAACTTTGTCTAAATCCGAATTGCCAAAGGCATACAGCAGAATGATTATCCAAGGTCCTATACCGGCGAAAGACCCGAAAATAAACGCATACCAGTTTGTTCGTTTTTGATGCTGGTTGATCAGTTCCATCAGATAACCGAATAAGTTCATTGATGCATTTAAAAAGAATATAGCAATCAAAAGCCCGATGTCATATATACCGAATAACAGCGCAATCAGCGTAATCATGAGCGACGAACTCAACGAATATTCATACCATCTGAACGGATTGATTCCCTTTTTTATGTTATTGTTGTAGATATTGTTTGTCTTTGGCATAACGATAATAAAATGAAAAAAAGCCGATAAAAAAAGAAAGAGGGAAACGCCGACAGCAAAAGGAACATCAAAGATTTTTTTGTTGTCGGTAACAAGACGCAGAAGATTTGTATCAAAAGTCAGAAAGTTAGAGAAAACCGGGGGTTTAAAATCCGCGATTTTTTGGATTGAAAAAGCAAAATACAGCATAGCCGAACCTTGAATCAAGTGAAGAATGCCCATGATAAGATTGAACTTTTTCAGGGATTTGAAGTTAATTTCTTTTGCCATTGGTCTTTGCCCCCATTCATTAAATTTGATAAATTCTATATTAAGTCAAAAAAGTATTAATGTCAAAGTTATTTACCGGATAAAAATTTAAATTGATACCGCGTTATTTGAATATTCCGAAGCTCGTGCATCATTAAGGATTAAGCTTTCCAGTTTTTTTCTATACAATCCCTTATAATCGCGACATATTGTCTGACTTTTGACTCGTCATTGTGTATGGTATATACATCCCTTTGAGTTATTTCCAAGTGACAGCCTTGCGCATAATAGAGTGTTTCGTTGATATGCTCGCGGAAACCCGTTTCATCCAGTTCTCTGTTTACCCCTATATAGTTTGGCGATGGTTTACGGTGGTAAATAATTTTTTTACCGCGCAGTTCATTGCCCATAAATTCCTGATTACACCATGGAGATATAGTGATTTTGCCGAGATTGATGAATTTGCTGAAAGATGTCTCCCAAAATCCGTCAACCGGTTCACAGCAGCCGTAAGAAAGCCTTCCAAACCGGTCGGCAATCTTTTTGTAATACGGAAAAACAAATTCGTCAAACATTTCCGGCGACAGCACCACGGATTCCTGCGAATTCATGTGCAGCCAGATGTCGGAAAGTATGACAGGCGGCTCTTGTTTTAAAGTGGTATTAAACGCAAAACTGCCTTGCCCGACATGTTCAAATCCTATTGTTGGTAGATATAAGGCTTCATTTTCGCAAAAACGGTAATACTCGAGAAGGTCATCGGTTAACCGGCGCATCATCTCTTTGAACTCATCAGGATAATCGCAGATGGAAAACAGCATTGTTTCCATACCCATCAGCTTGAGGATATAATAAGTAAGATAACAACTGACGGAAAGACCCTCAATGCGGACGGGCAGAATGTCGCCGAGAAGCTCGTCAAGTGTTTCAATCCGACGAAGTGTTGCGGCTCTATCCAACCCAAATGATGATTTCTTAAGCATAGGCAAACTTTTAGACAAATCACCGATTTGATCCTCAAACAGATGCCCGACACCGCCGTCAGGTGCGTGTTTTGTTTTTACTTCCAAGTTAAAAGGCAGAAACCAGCTGTTCCACTGAACCGGGAAATAGTTTCTTACTGGTTTGTCATCATTAAAGACTTCGAAATTAATAAAGTTTCTGTAAAGTTCTGCTTCTATGCCGCGGGCATCTTTTTCAATACATTGTAATCTTTTTTGCAGGACTTCGTCTTGGAATGAACCCAACTCAAAATGAATCATCGGGCGCTTGCCGTTGTAGTCGTTGTGTTCATACCATTCTTTAATCCGTGTTTTATTCACCGTTGATTCGGCAAGCTCCGCTTGATGAAAGGCAAGCGTCCGGAGAATTTCTCTGTCCCTTTTTGACGCCGATAACATAACAGCACCTCTCAAAGATTTTCAAAAGCTATTGCTGGAGCGGAATGTCAAGCGAAAGTTTAACTTCATGTTTGCCAAGGTTTTTCAGCCCGAAATAGAACCAGACACCTGTCAGTATGGCCGACAAAGAATCGGCAAAGGGAGCAGCAAATAATATTCCCTTTGTTCCCCAAACTAAAGGGAATACGATAAGCGCGGGGATCAGAAAAATAACTTGCCTTGTAAGCATCAAAAACATTGCGGTGCCCGGTTTTGAAATTGCCTGAAAAAAATTAGCACCGATTATTTGGAAACCGACAACCGGCAGGCAGAACATCCATGTAACAAGCGCAAATCTGGTGAAAGCCAATAAGTTCTCATCGCGGTTAAACATTGATATTAACAAGCCCGGGAAAACTTGAATAATGACAAATCCGGTCATTGCGATTGCTGTTGCAACCTTAATGCCGAGTATTGCGGTTTGCTTAATACGCAGTGTGTTATTTGCTCCGAAATTGAAGCTGATAATAGGTTGAATACCTTGGTTCAAACCAATCAAAGGCATAAACATCAGCATTTGTAAACTGTTAATGATGCCCATGCCGGTAACTGCAAGATCACCGCCATAAAAGACTAAGCTTTTATTTAGCACTGATGTTAAAATACTGCCGACGAATTGCAGAAAAAACGCAGGCAACCCTAATGAAACAATCTTTGATACAACCGAAGGTTTAAGCTTTAAATTTTTGATTCTAAGTTTGTTGCTGCTTTTTTTGCCGATAAAGTACGAGACTACCCAGACAAACGAAATGAATTGAGAAATTACCGTTGCTATTGCTGCCCCGCGCATCCCCATTCTAAAACCATAAATGAATATCGGGTCAAGAACGATGTTTGTACCCGCACCCATAAACATGGTATACATGGCCAAACGGGGGTTGCCGTCTGCACGCATAAAATTGTTTATTCCCATGCTTGTTATTTGAAATACCGCTCCCAGTAGAATTATTTGCATATATTCCGCTGCATACGGCAGTGTAACCTCGCTTGCGCCTAAAGCCGTAAGCACGGGTTTCAAGAAAACTTGCCCTGCTATCGAATAGAGTAAGCCTGTTACCACCAGCATAATGAATGCATTACCGAGAATTCCTTCAGCCTCCCGGTGCTTTTTTTCACCAAGCTTAATAGAAAAAAGTGTTGCTCCGCCGATACCGAACAAAACGCCGACAGAAAGCGCAACAAGCATTAAAGGGAAGGCTATGGTTATACCACCTAAACCGTTCTGGCCTATATCAGGGCTGTTTCCGATATATATACGGTCAACAATATTGTACAGTGCATTTACCATCATACCCACAATCGCGGGGATGGAAAACTTCAATACGAGTTTTGATATTTTTTCGGTGCCCAAGGGGTTGCTTGTTTCCATGTCAACATGCTCCATATGAGTAAAATGCAAACTAATATTTAACCGTTAGAACTGAATAATCAGCATTTAATTAAACTGTTACTCAATTATATAGAAGAGTGGGAGAATCGTCAATCAAATACTTGTTTGGATAAAAAATAACAAACAAAGGCGAAACCTCTGCTTGTTATTTGTGGTTGCGGAGACAGGATTTGAACCTGTGACCTCCGGGTTATGAGCCCGACGAGCTACCGAACTGCTCTACTCCGCGATATTTGATTTGCTTTTTGGGCGCTTTGTTATTATACACACGAACAACACAAAAAGCAAGGCTTTTTGAAAACTTTTATCATCCATTGGCGGAAAATCAACCAAACAATTCAAAAAACGCCGGATAAAAGCCGGTTGAATATGCCGGATCATTTAGTCTCCTCGTTTCCGTTTATCAATAAACCGGGTCAGTTTTGCTTTTTCCATATTCCAGTATAATGTCCTTGTGAAAGGCAGGACGGTAAACAAAACAAGACCTGTCGAGAATAGAAGACTCGGCGATACGCTTTTTTTACCTTTTTCAAGCCCTTTTATCATTTTTCTTGCGACGACTACCGGACTTTGTACGGGAAAGGGCTTTTCAAATTGATACCGGTTTGCAGCTTTGAAGAAGTTTGTATCAGTGGCAATCGGATAAAGACAGGTCAGTTTGATGTTTTCGGGCATTTCCAAACGAATACTTTGCTGAAACCCCTGCATGGCAAATTTAGTTGATGAATACAGCGCAAAACCAGGCATTGCCATTTTACCGATTGCGGAAACGGTTATTGCGAAATGACCGTTTTGACCGTTCAAATACGCTCGGAATTTTTCATAGGAATAGATAGGTGAAAATACATTGGTTTCAAAAATTCTTTTTGTCCTGTCCCAGTCGACATAATCAACAGCTTCATAATAGGGGTAGCCTGCATTTGCGAAAAAGAGGGTAATTCCGCCCATTGCCGACAATGCCGTGTCAAAAATCGCATCCACGCCTTCACGGGATGAAACATCCTGTTTAAAGCCGATTACATTTTTGCCGAAATCATTGATTTTATCCAGGTTTAAATCAACGGCAAAAATCAGGTTGTCAGATTGAGCGGCCAGCAGTTTTAATATCTCAAGACCGATTCCGCTGTTGGCGCCCGTAAGAACAATCTTTTGATTGTTAAGCATGGCAAATTACACCTCGAAAATTAATTATATGAAAAAATGAAATCAGACGGGACAATCTTCTTGTTCTTTGCAAAGTGATATGATAGTATTGTAGCAAATAATCAAAAATATTGAAATGGGATTGTTTATGCAATACGAAATGCTGTTTTCACCGCTGAATATCGGTCAGGTCACAATTAAAAACAGGGTTGTTATGGCCCCTATGTTGATGGGATTCGGTACATTTGACGGTACGCCGACCCATCGATTGATGGACTATTATGAGGAACGCGCTAAAGGCGGTGCAGGGCTGATTATTACGGAAATTACACGGGTAGATGATAAAAACGGCGCTGCCGCTTTTTCTCAGCTTGGTATGAGTAAGGATTACCAAATAGCCCCGATGAAAGAAATGGTTGACCGTATTCACAAACATGGCGCAAAAATCTTTGTTCAGCTGCATCATCCCGGCAGGCAGAATATGGGGCTTCTCGTGGGCACGGTGCCTTTGAGCATATTTTTAGAAAGATTTCTGCCGTTTTACTCAAAAATGCTTTACAAGATAGTGCCGGCAGGCAAGCTGCTGTTAAAATATCATTTAGTGCCCAGAGTTCTTTCACCATCAAAATGCGAGCGGAGCTATTTTTCAGACGGCATAAATCGTACAATGCGCAAAGGCGAAATAGAAAAGCTGATCGGACAGTTTGCAAATGCCGCGCAGCGTGCAAAAAAATCGGGTGCGGACGGTGTCGAACTGCATGCCGCGCACGGCTATTTAATCCAGCAGTTTATAAGCCCGATCACCAACAAGCGCAATGACGAATATGGCGGTTCGCTTGAAAACCGAATGCGGTTTCTTACTGAGATAATAAGACGCATACGCAGAAAATGCGGTTCGGACTTTCCGATAGTTGTACGGTTGAGCGTAGATGAGTGCTACGACAAAATCGGTAAACCGGGGAAAGGGTACGGCCTTGACGAAGGTATTCAAATTGCCAAGTTATTGGAACAGAAGGGGATTGATGCGATTGACATCTCTTCCGCTGCTTATGACACCTTTAATTATTGGTTGGAACCGCCGTCATTCGAATGCGGCTGGCG
>CAYUWQ010000021.1:15998-18364 GCA_964448455.1 uncultured Eubacteriales bacterium
TTATCGCGGCAAATCTAATCAGAAGTCCTGAACAAGCTGAAAAGCAGCTGCAGGATTGTACGCAGGATTTTATATCCTTAGGCAGACCAATGCTGTCCGATCCGTATTGGGTTAAAAAAGTTTCTGACGGCAATGAAAAAAGCGTAAAAAGATGTATTTGCTGCCTGTATTGTATTGAAAGCATGCACAGCAATGCCTTTAAAGGTTCTCATGGCCGCTGTTCCGTCAATCCAACGCTGGGCAGAGAAAATGAGCAACTGAAAATTAACGGAAAAGGCAAAACGGTTGTTATTGCCGGCGCAGGTCCTGGCGGATTAACCGCGGCGGAAATGCTCGCTAAAAGAGGATTTGAAACAATTGTTCTGGAACAATCAAGCAAAGTCGGCGGTCAAATCATGCTTGCTGAAAATATTCCCCATAAAGAAAAGATATTGTGGTGTGTTGATGATTTATACCATGCGGCTGTGGCAGCAGGCGCGCAAATCAAGTTAAACACCAAAGCAGACAAAGAGTCAATAGCCGGTTATGCTCCCTATGCGGTCATCATTGCAACCGGCGGCAATGCCATAAAACCGAAAACTATTCAAGGTGTTGGTCTTCCGAATGTTTGCACGGTTACCGAGGTGCTCAACGGAAAGGTCACAATCACCGGCAAACAGGTTGCGGTAATCGGTTCCGGGATGACCGGTTTGGAAACGGCCGAACTTTTGGCGCAGCAGGGAAACAAGGTCTATGTTGTTGAGATGGCAAAATCAATAGCCCCCGGCACTTGGATGCAGCATAGGGATGACATTCTGCCGCGTTTAGAAGAAAAAGGTGTTGAAGTACTAACTTCAAAAAAACTTGCTGCTATTCACCGCAACTTCATCACATTGGAATCAACAGGATTTCAAAAGGATCAGTCTCAACTGCAATGTGAACAAGTTGTGCTATCAATCGGCGTAAGCAGTCAGAATTCGCTATATCAAGAATTAAGTCCAATTTACAAGAACTTATTACTCATAGGTGATGCCTGCAAAACCGGCAGGATAGCTGATGCGACAGCATCGGCGTATGAGGCAGTATTGACTGTTGAATAGACAATGCGATAAACAAAGAAAGCTGCCCGGCAAATCACTGTTGAATATTACCCTTTAGTTTAAAAATTCTTTCCGGGTTATCAATGAACAGCATACGCGCAATTTCCTTGGCTCTGTCAACATCAAAACAACCGGTATCCACCTTAATTGAAAGCGCTTTGCTTATGTTTCTTCGTGCAATCCGGCTATGCCCGACAACCCCGTCTATAAAACAGTAATCCCCGCCGAAAGCACTGATTTTATTAATCGGTACACTGTCTACCCATTCCACCAGGGCGTTTATGCAAGCCGTCGGAGAGATAATATTTGCCCAACACATATCAATATTCACATTGGCAAAATTCTTAGCCAGCGCGGACATCATATGTTCATAGGGGTAACCCATATGGAATATATCAAAAACAACATCGGAATATTCAAGAAATAAGTTGTTTAGCAGGGTAGGGTCAGCGTTTGCAATCATGTTTCCGTTGCCTTCCTGCAAACCGGTATGAATTTGAACAGTCAGATTGCGTTTGTTTGCAAGAGTCAAAACATAATGAAGCATAAAGTTTTGAAATATCTCGCCGAAGTCAATAATATCGTCGTCTTTGCTGCTGACAACACGATTAAACTCATTTTCGGCATCCTTTTTTGACACATGCGGGTATAAAAGCGAGCGGTTATAGGCATCTCCGATTTTTAATGCAGCGCAGCCGTCCTCAATAGCTCTGTCCATTTCTTTTTCCGTTGCAGCCAGCCAATCATTAAAGCAATTTATTTTTATTCCGCTTTCTTCAGCCAGTATTCTAAATGCCCCTCGTTTGGCATACCCTCTGTGCATATCCAGCCTGAACACTGGTGTGAAAAACCTGGCATCACATTCCGAGCGGCCTTTGCATCCGTCGACAAGGCTGGTTTTAATTTTTGCTGTTTCTTTCAGTACTTTTTCGAAATGCCCCGGACTAAGCGTTTTCATAAAACGCGCGTTGAGTTCCTCTATGGTATTTCTGCATATTTTAATCTGCCCATAAAGTTCTTGAACGGTTATGTCAAGGGACATTCCGTATCCGGTATTCCTAGCGGCATTCCAATATGGCTCTAAAACATCCCACCGTTCCATAATCGGCAGCGAAATATCCCGGCAGCGTTCCAGTTCTTTAACGGACAGTCCGGCCGAAACCAGATCACAACTGAAGTAGTGCGTTAAGTACTCGCGCAGAATGTCGGTTTCAAGCGGTCTTTGTACCTCACGGTGCGGCAGGTGCTCATGTGTGTCTATGATTTCAAGTGTACTGACATAGTCAT
>CAYUWQ010000022.1:0-4067 GCA_964448455.1 uncultured Eubacteriales bacterium
GGATAGCGCCAGGGCTCTTTGCCGAGCAAATCATCCGAGGTGGAATGCAGGCGCATGACGGGCGAAAACACGCCAAACTGCAGCCAGCGGATATAGAGTTCATCGTCCCGCCTGCCGCGCTGGTGACCGCCGATGTCATGGCTCCACCAGGTGTAGCCCGTATTTGCCGCGGTTGCGGTAAAATACGGCTGAAACTTAAGCACGCGCCAGTTGATAAAGGTGTCACCGGAGAAACCCAGCGGATAACGGTGGCTGCCGATACCCGCGTAACGCGACAAAATCAACGGCAGTCTTCCGCCGCGGGCGTTGTCTAAAAAGTGATAATGGTTGAGCGCCCAAAGCGGGTCCAACCCTTTTACATCCGACTTTTTGCCCTGCTGCCAGTCAATCCACCAAAAATCAACGCCTTCATCCTCATACGGGTGCAGGACGATATCGAAATAAGTGTTCCAAAAAGCCGTGCTGCCGGCAGAGAATTTGACGGGTTGTTTGGTGGCCGGGTCCACACCGTTCGCGGCGGCCGCTTCGTCATACATATTTTCAAAAAATCGGATGCCGTCCGCGGGGTGCAGGTTAAGCGTTACGGCAAGATTTTTCGCGTGGAGCGCATCCAAAAATGCCCGGTAATCCGGGAACAGTTTTGTATTCCAGCTGAAACCCGTCCAGCCGCCGGTGCAGGTATTTTCCACCATCATTTTCCGTTTGTATTGGGTGCCGAACCGGGCGTTCAGATCCGTCCAGTGCCAGTCCATATCCACCGTGGCAACCGTGAGCGGAATCCCTTCGTCCTCAAAGCGCTGCATGAGTTCAAGATACTCGCGCTGGGTGTATGCCCGGTAACGGCTCCACCAGACGCCCAGCGCGTAACGGGGCACCAGCGGCACCGGCCCGGCGATACGGTAAAAGTCCCGGATGCCCTGCCGGTAATCTTTACCACAGGCAAAAATATAGCAGTCGCTTGCTTTGATTGCGCGGGGAATAATTTCGCCGTTTTCAAGCAGCAAAAGGGAGGCGCTGTCGTCATAAACGGCGACGCCCGTTTTAGCAATCAGCCCGTTGCCCAGCGGGGCGGAGCCGAAGGTTAAATCGAGCGTGCGCCGGGTGCCTTTGAAGTTGTTTTTATTGGCGCATTTAACGGTTTCGCCGCTGCCGGCAAACTTGACACCGACTGCTTTTTTTGACGATTTATTAAAGAAAAGCGAAACGCTTTCCGTGCGGATAATCAGGCTCTTTTTATCCTGCTCCGCCTCAAATTCTACCGGTCCGGTATCCCTAAACCAAATACTTTGTGTCGGCGAATCCTCAAACACATTTTTCTTTGAAACTTCCACGCGGAACAATCGCGGCGTGAGCACCGAGATACGGAAACCGTCCCCGGCAACAATATTACCGGGGCTGCAGTTGCCGTTTGTTTTGGCGGCAAGCGCGCTGTTGAGCATAACTTGTACCTCATAAGACGGTTTTACATTTTATACGGATTTACCGTGTCTCTTTGATCATTTCCATCCCCATGAGACCCCTGAGCACTTCGGGCACGGTAACGGTGCCGTCCGCGTTCTGGCAGTTTTCTAAAATCGCGGCTGTTGTGCGCCCGGCGGCAACGCCGGACCCGTTGAGGGTATGCACCAGGCGCGCTTTGTCTTTTTTGTCTTGTTTAAACCGGATAGATGCCCGCCTTGCCTGGAAATCCTCAAAGTTGGAGCAGGAGGAAATTTCCACATAACGCCCGTAGGAAGGCATCCAGATTTCGATGTCATAGGTTTTCGCGGAAGAAAAGCCGAGGTCGCCCGTGCTCAGCGCCACCACCCGGTACGGCAGCCCCAGCATTTGAAGCACACGCTCCGCGTCATTGGTGAGGCTTTCAAGTTCGTCATAAGAGGTGTCCGGTTCGGCAAATTTAACCAGTTCCACTTTGTTGAACTGATGCTGGCGGATAAGACCCCTGGTGTCACGCCCCGCGCTGCCCGCTTCCGCGCGGAAACACGCGGAGTACGCGCAGTATTTAATCGGCAGCAGGGCGCCGTCCAGGATGTCGTCCCGGTGCATATTGGTCACGGGCACTTCGGCCGTCGGGATTAAAAAGTAATCGTTGTTTGTTTTGAACGCGTCCTCCTCAAATTTCGGCAGCTGGCCGGTGCCGGTCATGGACGCGCGGTTGACCATAAACGGCGGAAAGATTTCGGTGTATCCGTTGGCACCGTGCGTGTTCAGGAAAAAGTTGACAATCGCGCGCTCCAGCTTCGCGCCAGCGCCTTTGTAAAAATGAAAGCGCGCGCCCGTGACCTTCGCGGCCGTTTCCGGGTCCAATATACCGAGCGCCGCGCCCAGTTCCCAATGGGGTTTTGGTTCAAAATCGAACACCCGCGGCTCGCCCCAGCGGCGCACTTCAACATTATCGCTGTCATCCCTGCCCACCGGTACGCTTTCGTGCGGCATATTGGGGAATTCGAACATCATCAGCTGCTGCCGGACTTCCAGGGCGGCGAGCTGCGCGTCGTTGAGCTTGATGCTCTCTTTAAGCTGGTTCATGCGCGTCATCAGCGCGGCGATATCTCCGCCTTCTTTTTTGATGCGCGGTATGTCGCGGCTCGCGGCATTCTGCTCCTGCTTCATGGCGTCCGTCGCACTCATGAGTTCGCGGCGTTTAACATCGATGGCAAGCACCTCGTCCACAAGCTCATCCATATCCTTGTTGCGGCTGCGCATGGCAGCCTTGACTTTTTCCGGCGTTTCCCGAATGCGTTTAATATCCAGCATATTTATTCCCCTTTGTAATTATTTTCTGTTTGTCACTGCATATTGTGTATCATTTCGTTTTGTACACTATATATTGTTTATTACTGCAAACCGTGCCGTAATCCTGTTAGTCCTCCAGGCGGTTGAGCGCTTTTGCCAGGGATTCTAAATCCTTTTTATCATAAAAATCGATCGCAAGCGTACCCGATGGCTTGCCGGTTTGGGTGACCACTTTGACTTTCCTGCCCAGGGCTGCCGCGAGCGCCAACTCGACCTCGTCAAAATATGCTTCGCGGCGTGTTTTTTCCTTTGCCTTCCCGGTTTTTAGCCGGCCGGCAGCCTTGGCCAGTTTTTCCACTTCACGCACCGAAATGCCCTTGCGCAATATCAGCCGCGCCGTTTCAAGCATCTGCGTTTCATCCTCAAACACGAGCAGGGAACGCGCGTGCCCTGCGGATATTTTACCTTGCGACACATAATCGATGATTTCTGCCGGTAATTTCAGCAGCCGCAGCGCGTTTGCTACGGCCGGCCGCGATTTGCCGACTTTTTCAGCTGCCTGTTCCTGCGAGAGGGCGAAGGTTTCAATGAGTTTTTGGAAACCGAGCGCTTCCTCAATCGGATTCAGGTCTTCCCGCTGAAGATTTTCAATCAGCGAGAGCACCATGACTTCGTCCTCGCTCAATTCCCGGATAATAACAGGCACTTCCGCCAGCCCGGCAATGCGCGCGGCACGCCAGCGGCGTTCTCCGGCGACCAGCTGATACCCGCCGTCCGCCAACGGACGCACCAGCAGCGGCTGAATAATGCCGTGCTGTGCGATGCTCTGCGCGAGTTCGGCGAGCGAATCGTCATCAAAAAGTTTACGCGGCTGATCCCGGTTGGGCTCAATGTCCATCAGCTTTAATTTGACCGAGCCTCCGGCCCCGCTGTCTTCCAGCGCGTTGTCCGCGAACAGGGCATCCAATCCGCGCCCCAAACCGCCTATCTTCGGTGTCATATCAATAACATCCTTTCATATCGAACCAAAGTTATTTTTTGCCGTTCATGCGTAAAAATTCCTCCGCGACCGCGTCATACGCGATGCTGCCCTTTGAGTTTTTGTCGTAATACATCACCGGCTGCCCGAAACTCGGCGCCTCGGAAAGCCTTACATTACGGGGAATGACGGACGAATATACTTTTTTCGGGAAAACCCGCTTCGCGTCATCCACGACCTGCACCGTCAGATTCAGGCGCCCGTCATACATGGTAAAGAGCACCCCTTCCAGTTCAATCAAGGGATTATATAGTCTTTTAACCTGCCGGACGGTGGAAATCAGCTGTGAAAG
>CAYUWQ010000022.1:4167-17421 GCA_964448455.1 uncultured Eubacteriales bacterium
CTACCTCTCAGTCACTGCGGTGACAGCTCCCCTAACATAGGGGAGCCAAGAAAAAGCAGCGCACGGTCTTGCCGCTCAAAGGCGCATTTTTTTATATGCGCCATGGTCAGAGAGAGGTGTCTGCGCAGCAGACGGAGAGGTCGAAATCCTCAGTCGCCTGTGGGCGACAGCTCCTTTGAAAAAGGAGCCTGAATACGCAATCCCCCCCCGGCTTCGCCGGTTTCCCCCTTTAACAAGGGGGACAAAAAAGCCCCCCGGCAGGAAGGCTTTGAAAAAACGACAGGCTTTCTCTATCACAGCGGTTTCTTCGCAATCTGCGCGGAAGGCCGCGGATATTTATACGGCGACGGGTACTGCCGCTCGATAATGATTAGGTTTCTTTCCCCTGCATCTTTCAGCTGATAGGTTTTAACGCCCCGGATAAACCCTCCGAGCGTCTTTATGGCCGGTTTTGCCGTGCGGAGTTCCTCTTGCGCGTTAGCGCCTTTCATCGCGACAAATTTACCCCCCGTTTTAACAAATGGCAGGCAATATTCGCTTAGTTCATTCATTCCGGCAACCGCCCTGGCGGCGGCAAGGTCAAATTTTTCCCTGAACTCCGGTTTTCTGGCGGCTTCTTCCGCCCTTGCGTGTGCGGTCAAAGCGGAAAGATTGAGCGCGGTTAAAACCGTTTCCAAAAATACCAGTTTCTTTTTGGTCGAGTCAAGCAGGGTGACGGTCAAGTCGGGGCGCGCAATGAGCAGCGCAATGCCCGGCAGACCCGCGCCGGTGCCGACATCAATGACTTTTGCGCCTGTCGGCAGCTCCAACGCGGATAACAGCGAAAGACTGTCCAGGAAATGCTTGATAACGATATCGTCCGGCTCCGTGATGGCAGTCAGATTCATGACCTTATTTGTTTCAATGATCATTGCCGCGTAACGGTCAAACCGGTCAAGCGCGCCTTCATCAAGGTTAACGCCAAGCCTCGCGGCGCCGTTTTTAAGTAATTCCGGATCAATTGTTGCCATTATTTGACCAAGCCTTTCCCGGGAATTGTTTCGGTGTCGGTATGTGACAGCCGTTCGGTCAAGTTCACGCCGGAAAGCAGAAATCAGCTGTTTGACAAGTTATTTCCCCAACTTTCCTTCCTTTTCAAGCCAGATGAGCAGCACGGAGATATCCGCCGGGCTGACACCGGATATCCGTGAGGCCTGCCCGACATTCAGCGGGCGTACTTTTTTCAGCTTTTCCCGCGCTTCCAAGCGCAATCCTGTAATCTTGGCGTAATCCAGATTCTCTTCGAGGGGTTTAACCTCCAAACGGCGCATTTCATCAATCTGCGCCTGCTGGCGTTTGATATAGCCTTCATATTTGATATCAATTTCCACTTGCTCAAAAATATCTTCTGTCAAGCCGGGACGGTTCTTGTCAAAGGGTGTCAGTGCCGCATAATCGAGCTGCGGGCGTTTTAGCAGTTCCTCCAGGCGTACACCGGTTGTCAGCGGCGCTGTTTCACGTGAAACAAGCAGCGTATTCAGCTCGTTCGAGGGCGAAATAACCTCGCGGCGCACGCGTTCGCGCTCCGCTTCAATCTTAGTCACCTTTTCTAAAAACCGATCATAGCGCGCCGGGGATATCAATCCGATTTTGAATCCTGCCTCTGTCAAGCGCCGGTCTGCATTGTCCTGCCTCAACACCAGGCGGTATTCGGATCGGGATGTCATCATGCGGTAGGGATCCGAGCAGCCTTTGGTCACAAGGTCATCAATGAGCGTGCCGATATAGGAACTCGCGCGGTCTAAAATAAACGGCTCCCCGCCCTTTACGCGGGTGGCGGCGTTTATGCCGGCAATCAGCCCCTGCGCGGCAGCTTCCTCATACCCGCTTGAGCCATTAAACTGCCCCGCGCCGTACAAGCCGGCGAAATCCAGAAACTCGAGCGTCGGGCGGAGCGCAAGCGGATCCACGCAGTCGTATTCGATCGCGTAGGCAGTGCGCATAACTTGGCAGTTTTCCAAACCCGGAATACTGTGCAGAAAGGCTAATTGCACATCTTCCGGCAGGGAGGAGGAAAGCCCTTGCAGATAAAGTTCCTCGGTATCGGCTCCGCATGGCTCTATGAAGATTTGATGTCGTTCTTTTTCCGCGAAACGGACGATTTTATCCTCAATACTCGGGCAGTATCGTGGCCCGACCCCGTCAATCTTACCGCCGTAAAGAGGAGAGCGGTGCAGGTTCTCCCTAATAATGCTTTTTGTTCTTTCGTTTGTATAGGTGATATAACACAACTCTTTATTCTCAATGGGAATATTGTTGTCAAAAGAGAACGCTATGGTTTTCCGGTCGCCGGGCTGTGGTTCTAATTTGGCAATATCTACGCTGCGCCTGTTCACGCGGGACGGCGTGCCCGTCTTAAAACGGCGTGTCGGTAACCCGAGTTTTTTTAACGAAGCCGCCAGTTCATTGGCCGGGAACATGCCGTCCGGGCCGCTCGAATAGGAAACATCACCCACAGTTACCTTGCCGGCGAGGAAAGTCCCCGTAGCGAGAATCACACAATCGGCTGAATAACAGGCTTCCAGCCTTGTTTTGACTTGCCAGAGGCCATCACCGTCTCTTTTAATCTCCGTTATCTCCGCCTGAATTAAATCCAGGTTCTCCTGCTGTTCCAAAATATGCTTCATTTGGATAGAGTAGGTTCTGCGGTCAATCTGGGCGCGCAGACTGTGTACCGCGGGACCCTTGCCTAAATTCAGCATGCGGCTCTGGAGGGTGTTGCGGTCGGCCGTCTTGCCCATCTCGCCCCCGAGCGCGTCGATTTCACGAACCAAATGCCCTTTTGAGGTCCCGCCGATGGAGGGGTTGCACGCCATATTGCCCACCCAGTCGAGGTTAATAGTGAACACGACAGTTTGGCAGCCCAGGCGCGCCGCGGCAAGCCCCGCCTCAATGCCGGCGTGGCCTGCGCCGATGACGATTACCTCATAATGTTTTGCGAAATACTCCATTGGACCTCCAATTTTATTTCCCCACGCAAAAACGGTTGAAAATTTCATTCACTACGGCTTCGCCGGCCTTTTCGCCGGTCAGTTCCAACAAGGCTTCAATCGCCTCGTCGACGCAAACGCCCGCGGCGTCCGGCGAACCGGCAGTGAGGGCGCCAAGCGCGTCACCGAGCCGTTTGACCGCGCGCGCGCAGCACCCGCGCTGCCTTTCATTGGCAAGCAGGGCGGCACAGGGGTCAAAGTTGTCCGTTCCCAGCAGGCGGGCGGCGGCGGCGGCGAGCTTGTCCAGCCCTTCCCCGCTCACAGCGGAGATTTCCACCGTTTCAGCCGCAATGCTGTTTATATACGCGAGATCGAGCGATCTCGGTAAATCCGTTTTGTTGATGACAGCGATGGTCAGCTTTTGCCGGCAGTGTTCCAGCAGGGCTTTGTCCTCTTTCGTCAGTTCGTCCGAGCCGTCAAACACGGCGAGCACCAAACCGGCGCGTCCTAACTTTTTCAGCGCGCGTTCGACGCCGATACTTTCCACCGGGTTGTTTGTTTCCCGCATCCCGGCAGTATCAGCCAGGCGCAGCACAAGTCCGCCGAGCCGGACGGTTTCCTCAACGACATCCCGCGTGGTGCCGGCATACTCGGTGACGATGGAGCGTTCAAATCCGGTCAGCAGGTTCATCAGCGTTGACTTACCGACATTGGGGCGCCCCACAATAGCGGTTTCCACCCCTTGCGTCACCGCCTGCCCGGCATCAAAGTTGCCCAGCAGCTCTTCCAGCTGCGTTTTCACCCGTGAGAACAGCGCGGTTAAATTGTCCGCCGCCGGTTCCTCCATATCCTCGTCCGGGTAGTCCACCCGCGCGGACATCTGCGCCGCCGCATAGACCAATTCGCCGGCCAATGCGCTTATTTTTTTTGCCAGGCCGCCTTCGAGCGCGTGGAGCGCCGCCTGCGCGGCCTGCTCGCCCTGCGCGGCAACTATTGACATGACCGCTTCGGCCTGAGCAAGTCCTATCTTTCCGTTCAGGTATGCCCTTTTGGTAAATTCACCGGGGCCCGCGGGTTCAGCCCCGGCACACAGCACCGCCCGCAAGACCCGCTGCGTGACATATAAACCGCCGTGGCAGCATATTTCCGCGGTATCTTCACCCGTATAACTATGAGGAGAGCGAAAGACGAGGCAAACTGCCTCGTCTACAGCCAATTCCCCGTCCCAAACCAACCCGTGGTATGCCCGGTAACCCTTCGAACGGCTGAGAAGCAGACCTTTTGATGCTTTAAATACACAATCCGCAACCGTCAGAGCATTCAACCCGGATATCCTGACAATCCCGATGCCGCCTGCCGCCTGCGGCGTCGCTATTGCGGCAATTGTTCGCGCGTCCGGCATTCCGGCACCTCCGTTTTTTTATAATTTGAGCGGGAGGCTTTCACCCTCCAACCGCCTCGCAATCCTGTTGTAAGCCCGGCCGGCCGGTGTATTCCGGGCAAACGGTCTTCCGGTTGTGGCACAGTAAGCGATTTCACGGTCTTCCGGTACGACGCCCAGCAACTGAAGGCCGGCAGCATCAATCACCTCGTCAATGTTCAGCAGCCTGCCCTTGAAAACCGCTTTTTTGCTCAGCCGGTTGATAACAAGCCGCGGATTGCCGATACCCAGTTCTATCATTTCCCCTGCAGCGGCCCCCGCGCCGCGGACACAAACCTCATCCGGCGTTGCGACAACGATTCCGCTGTCCGCTGCCCCCGCCGCAAGCCGGAACCCGCCCGATATACCGGCGGGCGAGTCGATGAATATATAGTCAAAATGCGCGTTGAAACTTTTTACCAGTTCTCTGAAATTTTCCCGCGTGAAGGTGTCATGGTAAGCCGCCGGCGCAGGGAGCAATATCAGGCCGTTGGTCTTGAGCATGGCCTGCTGCGGCTCACAACGGTTTAGAATCATGTCGCCCCAGTCAAAAACAACCTGTTCCCGTACGCCAAGCATCAAGTCCAGGCTGCGCAGGCCGGTATCGCAATCAATGGCAAGCACGCGCTTGCCCAACCCGGCAAGTGTGCCCGCCAGCCCGGCGGTAAGCGTCGATTTGCCGACGCCGCCCTTGCCGGAAGCCACTACGATTTTTTTTGCCACTTTGCGCCACCGCCTTTCCAGGAATGTAATTTCATGTTACCCGAGCAGCGTATTTTCCGCCTGGGGCGGCGCCGCTTTAGCGGTATTGGAAAAATAATATTCAAAAACATCCTTCACCACATTGGCCAAAGGCGCTGAGAGACGAAAACCTTCGCCAACCAAAGCAACCGCCAGTTCCGGCTTGTCATAAGGAGCAAAACACACATAAATACCATCGTTCGTTATGGTTGGCACGCCGTTGATGTTTCTGCTGATCTGACTGGTCCCCGTTTTTGCGGCGACCTGAAACGGCAGTTTTGAAAAAGCGATTGCGGATGCGCCGCTGGTACCGATAAGCCGCATGCCCTCGTGGACAATGTCAAAGGAATTTTTGCTGAATCCGGTTTCCCATTTAACAACGGCTTCTTTATCCAGTATCGTTTTGGAAAAATCATAAGACTTTACACTTCTCACAAAATGCGGCTGATAAAGCGTACCGCCGTTTGCGATGACCGAACAGTAATTGGCAAGCTGAATCGGCGTGAAATAATTCTCCGCCTCGCCGATCGCCGATTGCACCGTATAACCGTCGAACCATTTTTGCCCGATGGAGAGCCTGTACTCGGGGCTGTCCAAATTCCCGGCCGCGTCGCCGATCTCGACGCCGGTTTTTTGACCGAGCCCGAACATTGTTCTGTATCGATTGATTGTCGAGATGCCGAGCTTGTTCCCAAGGTCATAAAAAAAAGTGTTGCAGGAATCTTTTATCGCGGTTACAACAGACAAATTACGATTGGGATGGGATTGCTTGCATACAAAAACAGAGCCCTCTAATTCATAACGACCGTTGCAGTAGCGATGGGTATCTCTTGTGATAATGCCTTCCTCAAGCCCCGTGATGGCAAGCCCCAGCTTCATTGTCGAGCCCGCCTCGTACGCGTTTTGAAGCGCGCGGTCCCAAAGCGGGGAACCGGTGGCTTTTGACAGTTCAGCGAATTTTTTGCTGTAGGTTGAGATGTCGTAGGTCGGATAACTCGCGCTGGCAAGGATTTCGCCCGTGTTGCAGTTCAAGACCACCACCGCGCCCGCGGACGGCACCGGCGTGCTTGTTTCCGTGAGTACTTTTTTCAGCGTATCCTGAGCTATCTTTTGGATTTTGGCATCTATGGTCAGGATAACCGCATTGCCCTGAACGGGGGGTGTCGTGATTTCAGCGGTGGTTTTCCCCTCACTGTCGGTTGTCACGGTTTTAACGCCGTCGGTTCCGCGCAGTTCGCTTTCCAGCGCGCCTTCAATCCCGTTTTTGCCGATGGTGTCGTTTATCCCATACCCGCTGTCTTTGAGTTTTTCATATTCCTCCCGGTTGATGGCGCCGATCATCCCGAGAACATGCGGCGCGAGTGTCCCGTCCGCGTATTGCCGGTAAGGGACAATTTCCACCTCAACACCCCTGTAAAAAGCGCTGTTTTCTTTAATTTTAGCGACAAGTTCGCCCGGTACATCCTCCGCGAAAGTATACGGGTTTGGGATGCTGAAAACCAGCCGCTTCATCTCATAGCAGACCGAGGCGATTTTTCTCGCCTCCTGCGGGGTGTACTGTTCAAGTTTATAACGCTCGATAAGCGCGTTAAAACAGTGCTGCGCCGTCGCGTAATCGTTGAGGTTGAGCATATCCTTGCTCTTCATATTCGCGATATCGCTTTCCCGGTTTTCGGCAAAGGCAATTTGACCCTCCGGAGTGAAAACGAGCGGTAGATTGTCCTTCCACGGAACGCCGTTTGCCTCAAAGAGCTTGATGAGCCCCGCAATAATTTCCACGCGCTGCTCGATAACCGAAGCGGCGGGAAAATTAGCGCTGTC
This sequence comes from uncultured Eubacteriales bacterium, assembly GCA_964448455.1. Lineage (GTDB taxonomy): Bacteria > Bacillota > Clostridia > Oscillospirales > Acutalibacteraceae > UBA1447. The sequence goes on from CAYUWQ010000022.1 coordinate 11,119, forward strand.
AAAAATAATGGAGTTGCCTTGGCGATTGGTAATCAGCGGGTTGCCGTTTCGGTCGAGTATTTCGCCGCGGGCGGCTTTGATTTTGACAGTCTGCGACGAAACGGAATTGACTTTATCGGCATATGCTTCGCCCTGCACAATCTGCAAATTAACAAGCACCGCGATGAATGACGCGAAAAACGCGAAAATCGAAACAACGGTGACGATTTCTCTGGCACTAATTTTTCTTTCTTTCACTGCGTGCATAACGCGGTTCACCTCCCGGCGGCAAGGTCAATCAGCCGGTCTTATTCTTGACTGCTCTGACAATAAAATAAAACGCGGGCATCAGCAAGACTGTGTAAACAACCGACGGCAAATAGAAGGTCAGGTATGCCCGCAAAGCGCCGTCATAGGATTTTACAACATAGGCAAAAAACCAGTATATGGTGTTATAAATAAACACGGCGCTTGCCGTGAGCAGCAGCGCAGTTACGAGGTTGTTGCGCATCACCGTCCCGATGAGGGCACCGCAGACGAGGCCGAAGGTCATCAGCATCAACGCGTTCAAACCGGGGGGACCCGCCGCATAAATATCCCAGACAACGCCCGCCAAAAGACCGTAAAATAAGCCCGGAATATCCCGCTCATACATCCCTGTGCAGACAACCGCCGGAATAAGCAGCATGGCAGGTACGCCGGCTATTTCAGGAAACAGGCCCGGGGTGTTCTGCAGCACCGCTGTGAGTAGAATCAAACCGGAAAAGATTCCGCGGCGCAAAACTGTTTTTTTCGTTTGAGCTCCCAACCGCATGGCTATTCCCCCGCCCCGCCCGCGCCGGACTGCCCTTCGAAGGAAACAATGACAAATACATCCTCTAAGTCCGTGGCATCCACCCCCGGCTCAATTACCGCATAGGAGGATATGTCTGCCGGATCGTCAACGATTTCCGTCACTTTGCCGATGATTAAATTGCGGGGGAACACCCCGCCGATGCCCGAGGTGACAACCGTCGCGCCCGGCGCAACCGCCGTTGTTTTAACAAGACCCGGCAGGCGGCAAAGACCTTTTCGGGACAACTCCCCCGTTGTTGTGACAAAGCCGCCTTCCCGTGTGCTGATTTCATAAGCGCCGACATTGACTGCCGGGTCCAGCAGCGTGCTGACTTTACACTGTGCGGGCATAACAGATGTCACCACACCGACGAGATATTTGCCGTATATCACCGGATCATTCACACTGACCCCGTGCAGCGAGCCCTTGCCGAGCGTCAGCGCGAAGAACATGTCCGCGGGGTCACGGCCGATAACGGGCGCGCTGACAAATGAAAACGAAGGATTCTCTTTTTTAACCCCCAAAAACTCCTCGTACAATTTCAGGTCTTGCTTTGCCTGTTCATAATCGATGAGCTGACTGGTCAACTCGGCTATTTCGGCTTTCAGTTCTTCCTTTTCCTGCGCGAGCGCGGCAGAAGATTTGAAGTTGATTGAAAAATCGGACAGGCGGTTGGAAACAAATGAGGAAAACCTCTGCAGCGGACCGAAAACGGTACCCGCCGCGGAGGTTTGCGGTGCGGATTTGCTGTTTGAAACAGCGGCGACAACCGTCCCCGCGAGCAAAGCGGCGAATACCGCTAAAAATATTTTAAAGCCGGTGCTTTTTAAAAAACGGCGCATTCCTTGTCCCTCTGAATACTTTCATTGTTTGCCGGTTCTCACCGTACTTCGCATCAGATATACTTTTTTGCGCCCAGTTTGCTCATATACTCGGTTTCCAGGCAAATGCCCGTTCCGTCAACAACGCAGTCGAGCGGTTTTTCGGCAATCAGCACGGGTATCTTGGTTTCACCGGCAATGAGTTTGTCCAGCCCTCTGAGCAGCGCGCCGCCGCCGGTGAGCATAATGCCCTTGTCGATGATATCCGCCGCGAGTTCGGGCGGTGTTTTTTCAAGCGTGGCTCTGACCGCGTCGAGGATTTGGTTGACGGGGTCCGCGAGCGCCTCCCGGATTTCTTCCGAACTGATTTCAATATTCTTCGGCAAACCGTCCATGAGGTTGCGTCCCTTGATGTTCATGGCGCCTTCGCCGTCGTAGGGATAGGCGGAGCCGATGGTTATTTTGATGTCCTCGGCGGTTCTTTCGCCGATAAGCAGGTTGTACTTTTTCTTGATATACGCGATAATCGCCTCGTCAAAATTGTCCCCCGCGACACGCACCGACCGGGAAGTGACCACATCGCCCAGGGAAATCACCGCCACCTCGGATGTGCCGCCGCCGATATCCACCACCATGCTGCCGATGGCTTCGCTCACGGGCAGACCCGCGCCGATGGCGGCCGCCATGGGTTCTTCAATCAGGCTCACATATTTGGCACCCGCACTTTTCGCGGCGTCATAAACCGCGCGTCGCTCGACCTCGGTAACGCCCGACGGAATACAAATCATCACGCGGGTGCGCATAAAAGGCGAGGAGCTGCTCGCGCGTTTGATAAACGCCTTGAGCATGTCCGAAGTAATTTCAAAGTCCGCGATGACGCCGTCCTTAAGCGGACGCACGGCGGTTATTGAGCCCGGTGTTCTGCCGATCATGTCTTTTGCCTCAATGCCGACGGCTACCACACGCGGCGGATTGCTGCGCTGGTCGACCGCGACGACGGAGGGTTCGCGGATCACGATGCCCTTGCCTTTGACAAAAACCAGTGTGTTTGCCGTACCCAAATCGATCCCGATATCCTGAGAAAACAACATGTATTATTTAACCCCTTTCAAGAGCTTATTTAAACTGAATGGAATTGATGAGCGTCTCAAAATCGATACTTTCCCCGTTTTCTCCAGCCGCAACGGAATAGAACGAATACACGGTGCCGTTCTTCTCAAAAATATAAAAAGTCACGGCACCCGAATCGGATTTTGATATCGAATATTTTGTCGCTTCGACCCCGCAGATGGTTGTTTGCGCCGTTTCAACCGTGCCGCCTTCGTTGCGCATAAGGCCCATGACCTCTTCAGCGGAAGCCAAACCGTCCTCCAGTGTTTTGCCGTTGAGCGTAACGAGGTTCAGCTCGCTTTTGGTATCGGTATGAATCAGCCGGACATCGCCCAAGCCGGTGCTTTGCTCCCAGCCCTTCGGTATGGTTACGGTGTATTTTGGTGTTTCGATAATGTTGCCCTTTACATAATAGTCCGGCGGCGCGACCCGCTGCGTTTCTTCCTTGCCGTCGGCGTTGGTGACAACAATAATCAGGTTGCCCGCGTCGTCCGTCATGGTTTCGCCGTTGTCGTTCGTGGCGAGCACGCGGCTTGTTCCCTCGTTATCAACGACTGCTATGCCATTGACTTTGTCTCTTTTACAGGCGGCAAAAACGCAGAACATCAGCGTGAAAACGAGCAAAAGCGCGGCAATCTTTATCCTCATACAAAGACCCGTTCCTTCCCTGTCCGCTGTTTTGCGGCGGAATAAAATACACTTCAACCTTTCGGCAGCTGCCGCCCGGCTGAAAATCAATGTTCAGTATATCATTTGAATAGGGGATTGTCAAATAATTACGCGTGAAGAAATCGTGAATTATTCGCAAAAAAGCGTCAGCCGTTCAAAGCCGCGAAGCTCTTTTTGTTGTCCTTGTACAGGTTGATATAAACGGCGTAGTTCCGGTCGTAGGCGGCTTTATTCGCGGAGTTTGGCACAAAGGTTTTTGTCACAGGGACAAGCCGCCCCGCTTCGGCGATGGAAGCGATTACCCCCAACCCGACGGCCGCCAGCACCGCAGCGCCCACCGCGCCGGCGTTCTGCGGACTCTCGACTGTTTCCACCGTTCTGCCCGTACAGTCGGCAAGGATTTGGCAGGTGACATCAGACAGCGCGCCGCCGCCGACAAACCGCAAAACGGACGAGGTGCTTATTTTTTTATCCTGCGTTTCCAAAAACCAGCGCATATGCATGCAAACGCCTTCCAAAACCGCCCGGATCAGTTCCGTTTTGCCGGTGTCCAGGCTGATGTTGAAAAACATTCCCCGCGCGTTCGGGTCCTCAAACGGGCAGCGGTTGCCGTGCAGCCAGGGGGTAAAGATAACCCCGCCGCTCCCCGCGGGCACAGCGTCAACCACCTTGGTCAAATAATCGTACAGGTTGGTATACAGCGTTTCTTTGGACGCCACAACATCCGTTTTTTCAAGAAACACGCCGATTTCGTCCAACGCGAGATGGTCTTTGACCCATTCCAGGCATTTGCCGGCGGTTTCCAGCTCCGCGAAATAATTAAACTTGTTTTCCTGCGCGCCGACAATCGCGGCGATCATCGCCGAGGTGTCCACCATGCTTTTATCCACAACGGTTGACACCCAGCCGGAGGTGCCGGAATAAACATGTGTATCCCCCGTGTTGACAGCGCCCGCGCCGACGCCGATGAGCGACGCGTCCCCGCCGCCCCCGAACACCGGGGTTCCCGCGCACAAACCAAGTTCCCCGGCAGCATCAGCGGTCAGTTCGCCCGCTTTGTCGGTTGATTTGATGATTTTGGCAAGATGCGCCGTATGGACGCCAAGCATTTTGCATACGGCTTGACTCCAGCCCTGATGCCCCTTGCGAATATCGTACAAAAGCGAGGCAAAGGCGGAATCCCGCGTCATCACAAACGCACCGGTCATTTTGCAGATAACATATTCTTTTACATCCAGCCATTTAAACACTCTTTTAAAGTTTTCCGGCTCGTTTCTTTCGACCCATTTATATTTCCAAACCGGGTCCTTCACACTCGCGGCTACGGCGCCTGTTAAGTAAAGGGATTTTAACAGTTTGACGGCGTTCATCCCTTCGATTTTAAGTCCCTGCGACATGCCGGCTTTGAGTTCCTCCCGGGCGCGCTGGTCCATGTAGCTCATCGCGTCCCGCACCGGTTCGCCCGCCTTGTCCACCAGCACAAGCCCCTGCATCTGCGAGCAGAACGAAATCCCGGCAATGTCCCGCGGATCGATGCCGGTTTTCTCCAGCAGCTGATGTGTGGTCGCACAAATCGCGCTCCACCATTCCGAGGGCTTCTGCTCGGCGCCGCCGTCGGGGAAGACATAGAGATTGTAGCCTTCCATAGCAGACGCGGCGAGTTTCACCTTTTCATCGATTTCGAAAAGACAGGTTTTCACGCCTGTGGTGCCGATATCGTAGGCAATAACAAGGGCGGAATTTTTCACATCAATCTCTCCTTAAGAGGATTTCAAACCGTTTTTTCTTTGACTGTATTATAAGCAAAAGCCGGCCATGTTTGCAATCCCATTGCGTGAATCTGTTAAACATCCTTCGCTAAAAAACCCGGGGAGCGCCACGCGCTCCCCGGAAAGAAAGTTTGCCGATTTCACTCAATACCCGAATTCATAGGCTTTTAGGTACATTTCAAGCACGCCTTCGCCTTTTGCCGAAATACCGATTACCTTGCCTTCCATTACAAGCCTTGTATAGGTCACCATGTCAAGAGTGACAATGTTCTTCGTTTGCGGATTGTAGGTAAGTGTTGCTGTGCTGTTGTAGTAGTATAAGTCATATTTGGCATTTTTAACGGTCGCCTTCACCAGGCCGCTCTCGAGTTCGGGGTCAATATCACTCCTGGAAAGCGGAGCAAACATATTGCCGGTATTGCTTGCAGCCTTTGTCTGTCCGGATCTGTAATGTTCCGGGTTTTTCTCATCATTCAGAATTATGGTGATTTTGTAATTGCCGTTCGCCAAAACCTCACAGTTCGCGTCTTTGATTGCGTTGACATCGGTGAGCAGGCAGCCCTTTGAAGCATCCTTAATCGGGAAACTGTTCATATTGTCGCCCTTTGTATAGACGCTCGGGTCTTTTCTTGCCTTGTCTTCTGTCGTCATAAAATTGCCGGCGAGCTTAAGCAGGGGGGTTACAATCAGACCGGCTTTTTCAACATTTATTTTGTCGGAGGGCAGCGCCTGGTATTCGATCTTTTTATAGGCCGGTTTGTCGGTTTTCGCCTTGTTCATCACCTCGGTATAAGCGGCAAGAATTTCCGCATTGGTCGACGGATCCTTGTTGACGGCAGCGGTGGTTGTCTGGCCATCCGCTGTTGTTTCGCCTGTCAATGTGGTTTCATTCGAAACGGTCGCGCCTTCATCCTCAACAAAATAAAACCCGTCATCTTTAAACTGGACCGGCTTACCGCTGGTTTTGTAGTATATGGCAACGGCCGCCTTCATTTCATCCGTCAGGTTCGCGGCGCTTCCGTCCCATTGTGACTGCGCTTCGCCGAGCGCCAGGCGGATTTCCGTTTCCGTCAGCCGGACTTCAACAGCGGTGGTTTGCTGCGCCGTGGTCTCTTGCGCG
>CAYUWQ010000023.1:0-16890 GCA_964448455.1 uncultured Eubacteriales bacterium
GCATATCAGCCGCCGCAGTATCAGGCTCCGCAGTATCAGGCACCGGTTTACCAGCAGCCCTATCAGGCACAACCTGTTGCGGATGTCCCTTCAGGCGGATTGAAATTTTTATCCTTCTGTATTCCGCTTGTTGGACTGATTCTCTATTTAACATGGAAAGACCAAAAACCGATTTCCGCCAAAGCGATGGGCAAAGCCGCACTAATCGGGTTTATTGTCAGCTTTGTTCTTTCAATTGCCTACTACATCATCGTTTTTGTTATTATCGGTGCAGCATCCTCTTATGAGTATTCCTCCTATTACAGCATTGCCAACTTTGCCGCAAAACTACTCGGCTGATAAATGCGGAAGTTCTCGCGCTTTTTGCGGATATTTTGCGGCTGTCATTGCAGACCCGACCGATCGTTTTTCTACAAGGGCAGGCAGTTTCCTGTGTGTGCCCGATGTACCGGTGTGCTAATCGGCTATCCGCTTGGCGTTTTGTGGCTGCTTTTATTTGAACGATGGCATATTGCTGTCTGCATTTTGGCGTGCCTGCCGTTGATTATTGATGGAATCGGGCAACAAAAAGGCAAGTGGGAGAGTACCAACATTCGAAGACTATTTACCGGTTTGGCGCTCGGAATGGCTACAATAAATATTTTTGCGAACTATCATCATTTCATTGTATGGGCTGCCAGAGAAAGCTGGTCATATTTGCTCTCAAAGCGATAAAAAACCATAACAGCTCCGCTTGCGTTTGTGAACCATGAACGCAGGCGGTTTTGTTTTGTGACTTTTGTCAAAAAACACCGCGTATTTTCATAACTCTCCACCCTTTTTCCACTTTATTGTTTTTTTTTATTGTGCTACAATATTATCTGATTAGTTCGCATCATTTAGGAGGTAGCGTGAAAATGTTTTCACGCGGAAAAAGTCACTTGCCGGTCAACTGGCAAGACCGGCATCCGCTTTGCGGAACGCGACCTTTTCGTTACAGTGTATGCCGCCACCTCTGGCGGCGGAATGGAGTAATTTATGTCTTATGTCAGACGGATTTTTGTGGAAAAAAGGGCAGGTTTTGATATTGAGGCGCGGCACATGCTCGCGGACCTGAAAGATACATTGGGCGTTGCCGGGCTCACCGGCTTGCGGCTTTTCAACCGTTATGACATTGAAGGGCTGTCGGAACAGGATTTTGAGCGGGCGGCCGCCACCATCCTGTCCGAGGCAAATGTTGACTTAACTTACGAGGTCTTGCCGGCGGAAACCGGCGGTAATGTCTTCGCAATCGAGTATCTGCCCGGGCAGTACGACCAGCGGGCGGATTCCGCCGCGCAGTGCATCGCGCTGCTGACGATGGACAGCCAACCCAAGGTGCAGACAGCCCGCGTGTTCGCGTTGTCCGGGGAGATTTCGGCAGGCGAACTTTATAGAATAAAGAATTACCTGATCAACCCCGTTGAAGCCCGCCTCGCCTCTATGGACACCTGTAATACCCTGGATATAAAAACCGTTGAACCGGAACCGATCAATCGTGTTAAAGGCATGCTCGGCTGGGATGATGCCGAACTCGCGGGGTATCATGCCGATTCGGGCTTTGCCATGAGCATTGCCGACCTCGCTTTTGTGCGGGATTATTTCAGGGATGAGGAGCACCGGGAGCCGACTGAAACAGAACTGAAAGTGATTGACACCTATTGGTCCGACCATTGCCGCCATACGACCTTTTTAACCGAGCTTGAAAGCGTTGATATTGAACCCGGTCAGCTTTCAAAGGCGATCGAAGACGCATGGCTTGATTATCTTGCCGCGCGCAGGGATGTTTACGGCGACAGGCACAAGAACATCTCTTTAATGGATATGGCAACCATCGGCACAAAACTGCTCAAAATCCGGGGCATGGCAAACGACCTGGATGAAAGCGAAGAAATCAACGCCTGCTCAATAGAAGCAGAGGTTACTGTTGACGGTGAAAAGCAGCAGTGGCTCATACAGTTTAAAAACGAAACACACAACCATCCAACAGAGATTGAACCGTTCGGCGGCGCGGCAACTTGTCTGGGCGGCGCGATCCGTGACCCTCTGTCCGGCAGGGCATATGTCTATCAGGCCATGCGCGTCACCGGCAGCGGCAACCCGAACACGCCATTTGAAAAAACGATGCAGGGTAAACTCCCGCAAAAAAAGATAACCGTTGGAGCCGCGCAGGGCTATTCGTCCTACGGCAACCAGATCGGCCTTGCGACGGGGCAGGTAACAGAGCTGTATGATGACGGATATGCCGCCAAACGCATGGAAATCGGCGCAGTCATCGGCGCGTCCCCAAAAAGCAATGTCCGCCGGGAAGTGCCTGCCCCGGGTGATACAATCATCCTGCTTGGCGGCAGAACCGGCAGGGACGGCTGCGGCGGCGCGACGGGCTCCTCAAAAGCGCACGATACGGCATCCATTGAAACTTGCGGGGCAGAGGTTCAAAAGGGCAACCCGCCCACGGAACGCAAGCTGCAGCGGCTTTTCAGGAACAGGGAAGCGGCGCGCATGATCAAACGGTGCAACGATTTCGGCGCGGGCGGCGTGAGTGTGGCTATCGGCGAACTTGCCGACGGACTGGACATTAACCTTGATGCTGTGCTTAAAAAATATGACGGTCTCGGCGGTACGGAACTCGCTATTTCGGAATCGCAGGAGCGTATGGCTGTTGTAACAGCGGTTGAAGACACGGAAACATTTATCGCGTTGGCGCATGCGGAAAACTTGGAAGCCACCGTCGTGGCAAGGGTGACGCAAACCCCGCGCCTGGTCATGCATTGGCAGGGCGATGTTATTGTGAACCTAAGCCGCGGGTTTCTGAACACGAACGGCGTTACACAAAAAGCAAAAGCAACAATAACATCAGTCAGCAGGGAAAACTGCTACCGGACATCTGTGCCGGAGCCGCTGACTGCTTTAAGCAATGCGGAAGCCTTGAAGGCGAACCTTGCCCGGCTGGAGGTCTGCTCCCAAAAAGGTCTTGCGGAACGGTTTGACGCGAGCATCGGCGCGGGTACGGTGCTCATGCCGTTTGCCGGTAAAACACAACTGACCCCGGAAGACGCGATGTGCGCGAAAATCCCGCTGGAATCCGGTGAAACGGACGACGCAACCGCGATGAGTTTCGGCTTTATCCCTGGGATGAGCCGCTGGAGCCCATTCCACGGCGCCGTTTATGCTGTGACCGAAGCGCTTGCGAAGCTCGCGGCAATCGGCGCGAATCCCTTAACAGCCCGCTTAACTTTGCAGGAATATTTTGAAAGGCTCCGCGATGTACCCGAACGCTGGGGTAAACCGGCCGCAGCACTGCTCGGCGCGCTGACAGCGCAGCTGAAGTTCGGCATGCCCGCCATCGGCGGGAAAGACAGTATGTCCGGCTCCTTTAATGACCTGGATGTCCCGCCGACACTGGTCTGCTTTGCCGTCGCCATGACAAAAGCAGCCGGTACAGGCTCCGCTGCGTTTAAAAAACCGGGGTCAAGGGTTATACTCCTGCCCCTGCCAACCAATCAAGACACGCTGCTGCCGAACTGGGAAAAGGCAAAACAGCTTTTTATTAAAGTATCCGCAGGAATAACAAACGGTAAGATACTTGCCGCTTCCGTCATTCGCGAAGGCGGCGCTGCGGCTGCCGTGTGCCGGATGTCTTTTGGCAACATGTTTGGCTTCGATTTTACCGGAAAACTCGACAAAACGGCACTTTTCGCACCGCTGAGCGGTTCTTTTGTCGCGGAAATCTCGGATGACACCGTGCTGGAAGGACTTGATTTCCTTGAACTCGGCACAACAACTTCAAATACCGCAATGCAAATTGACGGTCAAGCCGTTCCGCTGGCGGAACTGACCGGCGCATGGAGCCACACCCTTGAAGGCATATTCCCGACAAAAGCCGAAGCGCCCGCAATGCCTTTTGAGATGCCGTTGTTTACAGGACGCAACAGTAAAGCGCCCGCAATAAAAACCGCAAAGCCGCGGGTCATTATTCCTGTATTTCCCGGCACAAACTGCGAGGTGGATTCTGCGCGCGCCTTCAAAAAAGCGGGCGCCGAGCCGGAAATACTGGTGATGAAAAACCTTTCGCCCAAAGATATTGACGAAAGTGTCGCGGCGTTTATTAACGGCATACGAAATTCGCAGATTATCATGCTGCCAGGCGGTTTCAGCGGCGGCGATGAGCCGGACGGTTCCGGCAAGTTTATCGCGACCACGCTGCGCAACGAAAGGGTCCGGGAAGCGGTGCGGGAACTGTTGGAAAATCGCGACGGACTCATGCTCGGTATTTGTAACGGTTTTCAGGCGCTGATAAAGACGGGACTTGTCCCGTTCGGCAAAATTGTGGATATTGAGCCGGCGTTTCCGACACTAACCTTCAATTCGCTCGGTCGCCATGTATCGCAAATGGCGTATACGAGGATTACAAGCGTTCAATCGCCTTGGCTTCGGCTGGTCAACGCCGGGGATGTTTTTGCCGTTCCGGTATCTCATGGGGAGGGACGCTTTGCGGTGGATGATGAAACCCTTAAAAATTTGATTGCACAAGGGCAAATTGCCACGCAGTATGTGGACATTTCCGGTCAGCCTGCCGTTTCAACTCCTTTCAATCCCAATGGTTCCGTCTGCGCGGTCGAGGGCATTACCAGCCCGGACGGCAGAATTTTCGGTAAAATGGCGCACAGCGAACGAAAAGGCGAAAACCTCTATAAAAATGTGCCATTCGATAAAGACCAGAAAATTTTCGAATCGGGTGTTTTATACTTCAAATAAAATTCAGCATCCAATAAAGCGAGGAAAATGATGAAATACGCAATTGTTTTATATGACGGTATGGCAGATTACACGGTGCCGGCCTTGGGCGGTAAAACGCCGATGATGGCGGCAAAAAAACCGGTTTTTGACGCGCTCGCCCGCCGGGGAGAAGTCGGGCTTGTCAAAACCGTTGCGGACGGTTTGAAACCGGCGAGCGACATCGCGAATTTAAGCGTGCTGGGTTACGACCCCAAGGTTTATTATACCGGCCGCTCACCGCTTGAGGCGGTCAGTATCGGCATTAACATGTCGGAAACGGACATCGCCCTGCGCTGCAATCTTGTTACGCTTTCCGGTGAGGATGATTATGCCGCGAAAACGATGCTCGATTACTCCGGAGGGGATATCTCGACAGCCGAAGCGGCTGAAATCATCGGCAGCGTACAGGAACATTTCGGCAGCGATGTTTTCAGGTTTTACAACGGCGTCAGTTACCGTCATTGCCTCATCGAGCATAGCGGAACCCTTGATTTGGGCAATTTGACCGCCCCGCACGACATTTCGGGCAGGGTCATAGGGGAGTATCTTTCAACAAGCGGCAACGCGGCACCGCTGATACAAATGATGCGGGAGAGTTACGATTTGCTGAAAAACCACCCGGTTAATCAAGCCAGGCAAGTCGCCGGTAAACTCCCTGCCAATTCCATTTGGCTCTGGGGCGAGGGCAAAAAGCCTTCCCTGCCGAGCTTTGAAAAAACTTACGGTTTAAAAGGCAGTATTATCTCCGCTGTGGACCTGTTAAAGGGCATCGGCAAATGCGCCGGGATGAATATACCTGAGGTGGAGGGCGCAACGGGCTATTTGGACACCAATTTTGCCGGTAAAGCGCAGGCTGCTGTGGCAGAATGGCGCAGCGGGCAGGACCTTGTTTACATTCACATCGAAGCACCTGACGAATGCGGTCACCGCAACGAGCCTGAAAATAAAGTTCGCTCTATTGAACTGATTGATGAGCGGGTTTTGCCGGTTCTTCTTGAATATTTGGATACCTGCGATGACTATAAGATAATGATTTTACCGGACCATCCGACGCCGATTGTTACGGGAACCCACGCGCCGGACCCCGTGCCTTACATGATATACAAAAAGAGCAAAGGGATTGAAAGCGGTGTGGATTCCATCAACGAAGAAACCGCCAAGGCAACCGGCGTTTTTGTTGAATTCGGGCCGGGAATGATGCGCAAGTTTATTGATTGCTGAAAAGTGGTGTTTTAATGGCAACGGTATACATCCTCATTGGTAAAATTGCCAGCGGCAAAACCACCTGGGCACTCGAGCGCAAAAAGAAAAGCCCGCTGGTGCTCCTGTCCTGTGACGATATGATGCTCAACCTCTTTAACGGCTGTCTGGGGGAAAAACACAGCGAAACCGAGCGGCGGTGCCTGATGTTCCTGTTCGGGCAGGCTGCTCAGCTGGCGGACTTGGGCATGGATGCTGTGCTTGATTCCGGCTTTTGGACAAAGGAATCAAGAAAAATGGCAAAAGCGTATTTTACCGACAGGGGGATCAAAACCAGGCTGTATTTTTTCGACATACCGGATGAAATCAGGCTTGACAGGCTGGAAAAGCGCAACGAACTGCTGGCGCGCTCAACACAGCGGTCGTTTATCATTGATAAAAAACTCATGGATAACCTCGACAAAAAATTTGAGGCGCCGCTGCCGAACGAATATGATTTTATCGTATGTGATTAAGCGAAGGCCGCTATAAAAAGTTAAATTTCAACCAAGAAAGAGTGGTAACCCATTATGATTAAAAAACCTTTCAAAGACGACAGCCGGCCGATATCCATGCTGGGTCTTGGATGCATGCGCCTGCCTGTCATTGACGGCAAAGACGACGCGATTGATTACGAAAAGGCGCAGGAACTGGTCGATTACGCGCTTGCTCACGGTATCAATTACATTGACACCGCGCACGGCTACCACGGCAGCCAGTCACAGGTATTTCTGGGCAAGGCGCTGAGCAAGTACCCGCGGGACAGCTATTTCCTCGCGACAAAGCTGCCGATGTGGGGAGTTGACAGCCCGGAAGATATTGAAAAAATATTCAATCTTCAGTTAGAGAGGCTGAACACGGACTATTTTGATTTTTATCTGCTTCACGCGCTCGATGCGGGCAACTTTAAAAAGGTTGTTGAGTTCGGGGCTTATGAGTTTATTGCCGAAATGAAGGCGCAGGGTAAAATCAAGCACATCGGTTTTTCTTTTCATGACTCCCCGGCGGTTTTAGAGGAGATTGCCGGCAAGTACCAATGGGATTTCGCGCAGCTGCAAATCAATTATGTGGACTGGAAAAATCAAAACGCGAAAAAGCAGTTTGAAATTCTGAAAAATCACAAGATTCCCTGCATTGTCATGGAACCCGTGCGCGGCGGCAGCCTCGCAAACCCGGGCGTAAAAGCCGTCGAACTGCTAACAGCCGCAGGGCCGGACAAAAGCATCGCATCATGGGCGATGCGGTTTGCCGCAAGTTTGCCGGATGTGATAACCGTCCTGAGCGGTATGTCCAACATGGAACAGCTCAAGGATAATATTGACACCTATACTGATTTTGAGCCTCTGACAAAGGTTGAATATGAACTGCTTGAAAAAGCTGCCGAGGCTTATAATTTACGGGACCTGATTCCTTGCACCGCCTGCCGTTATTGCATGGACTGTCCGTCGGGTGTTGATATCCCCGGCATGTTCGAGCTGTACAACGGCTATGTGATAAGTAAAAACAAAGAGGGCTTTTTAGAGGCTTACATGGAAACACAAGCGGATTTAAGGGCGGACAACTGCATCGTCTGCGGCCAATGCGCCCCTCGCTGCCCGCAAGCCATCGAAATACCGGAAAAACTGGAGATGATAAAAAACTTGGCAGAAAAATTCGGCAAATAGTGCATCTTCTTATATCTGAAGAAAGTGAAGGGCTATATGGAAAAATATCACCTCAATACAAACTGCGTGCAAGCAGGGTATACACCCAAAAACGGAGAACCCCGGGTTTTGCCTATCGTCCAAAGCACCACCTATAAATATGACTCAAGCGAGGAAATGGGCAAGCTGTTTGATTTAACCGCGCCGGGCTATTTTTATACCCGTCTGCAGAACCCGACAAACGATGCCGTCGCCGCGAAAATTGCCGCGCTTGAAGGCGGCGTCGCGGCGGTGCTCACCTCATCCGGGCAGGCGGCTTCCTTTTTTGCTGTTTTTAACATTTGTTCCGCGGGGGACCATGTGGTCAGTTCATCGACCATATACGGCGGCACCTTCAATCTTTTTTCGGTGACGATGAAAAGATTGGGCATCGAATTCTCCTTCATCAGCCCGGAAGCGAGCGTGGAAGAACTGAATGCCGCCTTTAAACCCAACACAAAAGCGGTTTTTGCAGAGAGTTTGTCCAACCCCGCCCTTATAGTGCTGGACATTGAAAAATTTGCCAGCGCCGCCCACGCGCACGGTGTCCCGCTAATCATTGACAACACCTTCCCCACGCCGGTCAACTGCCGCCCCTTTGAATTCGGCGCGGATATTGTTATTCATTCCACAACAAAATATATGGACGGCCACGCAACCAGCGTTGGCGGCGCTATTGTGGACAGCGGCAATTTTGACTGGACCCAAAACGATAAATTTCCGGGCTTGACAACACCGGACGAATCCTATCATGGCATCACCTATACGGAAACCTTCGGCAAAGGCGCTTATATTACCAAGTGCGTCGTACAGCTGATGCGGGATTTGGGTTCCATTCCTTCGCCGCAGAACTCATTCTTATTGAATATTGGGCTTGAAACTTTGTTTTTAAGGGTGGAACGGCACTGCCAAAATGCGCTTGCTGTTGCGACTTTCCTCAAAAAGCATCCCAAAGTCGCGTGGGTGAATTACCCCGGGCTTGACAGCAGCAAATACCACTCCCTTGCTCAAAAATATATGCCGTCAGGTACTTGCGGGGTGGTATCCTTTGGCCTTATAACCGGTCGTAACGGCGCTGTCCGTTTTATGGACAGCCTGAAACTCGCTGCTATTGTCACCCATGTCGCGGACTGCCGCACCTGCGTTTTACACCCGGCCAGCACGACACACAGGCAGCTTTCCTTGCGGGAGCTTGAGGCGTGCGGTGTAGGTGAGGATCTGATACGCTTGTCCGTTGGTATCGAACATATAGACGATATTACCGATGATTTGGAACAGGCATTGGGCTTGCTGTAAATTAATCAGGCAGAGCGCAAACTTTGCGGGAGGGTGTGTACACCTTCCCGTTTTGTTTTGTGGCAGGTGTCCACAAGCAAAAGCGTTATTTGGATCAGAGCATTTGGGCTAAAAAGCGCAAAAGAACGAGAAAAACGAAGCTATTGCCCCTTAGATTAAAAAATTAAAAAATAATGCTTGACACGCTTGTTGTCCTGTGATAGGATAGGCAGGCAAAAGACTCTGATTTGGCTGCGTTTTGTCAGCAGCCAAATCTTGGAGCAATTTTTATATCGGAGGTAATCCTATGTCAACCACTATGCCAACAGCGGGCAGCATTACCCGCAAATGGTATTTGCTTGATGCCGCAGGCAAGCCCCTCGGCCGCGTTGCGGTTCAGGCGGCAACTCTTCTGCGCGGCAAGCACAAGCCCATTTTCGTTCCGCATGCCGACTGCGGGGACAATGTCATCATCATCAATGCGGAAAAAGTCGTGCTAACCGGCAACAAACTGGACCAAAAGAAGTACTATCATCACAGCGGCTATATCGGCAACCTCAAAGAGGTTAAATACAGCACCTTGATGAAAACAAAACCCGAATTCGTTGTCATGCACGCCGTCAAAGGCATGCTGCCGGATACGGTCATCGGCCGCAAGGCACTCACCAGGCTTCGTGTCTGCCGGGGTGCCGAGCACAAACATGAGTCACAAAAGCCCGAAGCGTGGGCATTTTAAGAAGGGAGGCAAATAATAATGTACGATAGCAATCCTTATTTTTACGGCACCGGCCGCAGGAAAGAATCCGTTGCGAGAGTTCGTGTCTACCCCGGAACAGGTTCCATCACCATTAATGACAGAGATATTGACGATTACTTTGGCCTCGAAACACTCAAACTAATCGTGCGCCAGCCTCTCGTCTTAACCGGTACTAAAGAAAAATTTGACATCGTCTGCCGTGTCAACGGCGGCGGCGTAACCGGCCAGGCGGGCGCTATCCGCCACGGCATTTCCCGCGCGCTGCTCCTGTTTGATTCGGAAATGCGCCCCGTCCTCAAAAAGGCAGGCTTCTTAACCAGAGATCCGAGGATGAAGGAAAGAAAGAAGTACGGCTTAAAGGGTGCCCGCCGCGCTCCGCAGTTCTCCAAAAGATAATTATTACCCCGGTTTTCTGCTCCGCGCGCTGCGGAAAAGACAGACAAACACAAAAAAGCTCACGGTTTCGGCCGCGGGCTTTTCCTTATTTATGAGGCTTTATTCTTATTGGAAACAATTTGCTTTGTAACTATTTGTAACTTTTTCAATATCACACAAAAAACAAAGACTTATTCTAGTAAAAAAGCAAAAATGAAAGCCTGAAAAGTTCAAAATCAACCTATTGAATGTACAATTTGCACAAAAATTGTTTGTCAATCGATTTGACATATCCCAAAATCCTGTTAATATGGGTGGAAGGCAAAGCAAACTTAGGGTTCGTACGATTGCAAAAATAAAAAAAACGGACCCGAAAAGGAGCAAACCTGATGTTAAAGCGAATGAGGCAAAAGTTTGCCGCAAAACCGCTGAAAAGAGTAGAGATCTCCGCAATCGGACTGGCTATAATTGTTACGATCATTACTTTATCCGTGGTGGTGGCATCCGCAATCTCCGTTTATACCGTTACAATTCAAGACGGGGAGCAAACAATATCGGTATCCACAAGAAAAAGCGAACCGTCGGAAATTCTGCAGCAGGAAGGCATTGAATTGGGCGCAAACGACCTGCTCGACACAACCGGTTTCGTTCAAGGCGAAGATTCACAGCTTACCATTTACCGCGCTTGTACCGCAACCCTCGATGACTGCGGCAGCCATAGCCAAATTGTTGCCTGCAAAAATGTTGAATATACCCTGATGCTCAACGCGGTTGCGGTTGGACCGAATGATTTAATAAACCCGCCTTTTGACAAACCTGTTCATGAAGGCATGATCATAACATTGGTAAGAGCTTTTAAGTTGCCGGTTTTTGCGGACGGTGTTATGTCGGAAATTCAAACAGTGCCGTGTACGGTTCATGAAGCGCTTCAAAAAGCAGGCATCACACTCGACGCGGATGACGAAACCGTGCCGGAATCGCAAACACTTCTTTCGGCCGGGTCGGAGGTCAAGGTCTTAAGGGTTGAATATGTACAGCGGACAGTGAAGGAAGCGATTGCGTTTGAAAAAACCACAAGCAAATCACAGGACTTGTATATCGGCGAAACCAAAATAGCGCAAAAAGGCGCAAACGGCGAAAAAACGGTTGTTTACAGTGATAAAATAGTGGACGGCGTTTTAGACAGCACCGCAGTTGTTTCACAAACAGTCACAAAAGAAGCTGTGCCGCAGAAAACGCTTGTCGGCACAAAGGTAAAAGTGCAGGCGGTCAAATTCCAAAACGGGCTATCGCCCATATCCGACTTGACCTTGCCTGCGGACATCAAACTGGACGCGAACGGAATTCCGCTGAACTATACAAGGATTGTCGATGGCACTGCGACCGCCTACAGCGCGAATAGCAGCGCAAAAACAGCATCGGGCAGAACAGTGGCGGAAGGTCATATTGCCGTTGACCCCAGGCAGTTCCCCTACGGCACACGCCTTTATGTGGTAACGCTCGACGGCAAATATCTCTACGGGTACAGCATCGCGGCGGACACGGGGTTGTTTGTCAACATGGATACCGGCCCTACAATTGATGTGTTTTTTGACACAACCGCCCAATGCAATCAATTCGGCCGCAGGGATGTACGCATATATGTGCTGGACTGAATCTAAGCAGATTGAACATAAAGACGGGACGCTTTTAAGGCGCCCCGTTTTTTGTTGTCTTATTAAGAGGACTTGGTCTTGCGCCAAGCTTCTTCCAGTCTTTTCACCGCTGCGGTCATATCTCCGGGTTTTATCCCCGAGTAGCCGACTACCAGCGTACCGGCCGGCAGTTCTTTGACGGGGAAGTTATAATAACCGGACAGTCCAAGAAGATTTACGCCGGCCTGGCGTGCGTTAGCGACAAGTTCCGCCTCGCTCATGCCGTTTTGAACAACCATTAAAAAATGCAGTCCGGCATCGGCGCCGATAATTCTTGTCACCGCCGCCAGCTCGCTCTGTGCTATAGCAGACAGCAGCAAATCGCGCCGTTCTTTATAGGCCTTGCGCATGCGGCTCAAATGCCGTTCAAAGGAACCGCTGCTCAAAAACTTGCATAGCGTATACTGCTCAAAGTTCGGCACCGTGCAGGAGTAAAACATAAAGTTTTCCCGGTAAACATCCATCAGGCAACGCGGCAGTACCGCATAGCTTATTCGAAGCGAAGGGGCGAGGCTTTTGGTGAATGCGTTGATGTAGATGACCCGGTCTTCCCGGTCAAGCCCTTTGAGGGCGGGGATTGGCTGGCCGGTAAAACGGAACTCGCTGTCATAATCATCCTCGATAATATAACGCCCGCTCTTTTCGTTTGCCCATCTGAGCAGCGCCAACCTGCGCCCGACCGGCATCACGATGCCGAGCGGGAACTGATGGGATGGGGTAACATGAACGATGTCTGCTTGTATGTTTTCCAACGCTGTGACGCTCAGTCCCTGTTCATCAAGCTCAACGGGTACTGTGATGATTTCGTTGCTTTTGAAGATCTTGTATATTTTACCGTAGCACGGATTTTCCAGTGCGTAGGTGCCGGTTCTGCCCAACAGTTGAATGAATAGCACAATCAGGTATTCCGACCCGGCGCCCACGACGATTTGGTCCGGCGATGCCGCAATTCCCCGGAATTTGTACAGATGCTCGGCGATTTCTCTTCGCAGCGCGGGTGAACCTTGCGGGTGGGTTACATTAAGCAGTTCGTGGCTGCTTTCGGCCAGTACTTCTCTTGCCAGTTTTGCCCAGGTAGCAAAGGGGAAAAGCCCTGTGTCAACCACATTGGTCTTAAAATCATAATCATATTCAGCGCTTGTCTCGCCGGCAGGCGGTGTTCCTTTATCTGTCTGCGCAGGTTCGGTCTGCGCTTGTGCTTCAAACGGCAATACATAGTATCCGCTCTTCGGCACCGTTTTTATATATCCTTCGGCCTCAAGCTGCGCGTAGGCCGTCTCTACGGTAACAGTGCTGATTTTAAGGTGAGCGGCCAGTTTTCGTTTGGAGGGCAGTTTCTCTTCGCGGCTGAGTTTTCCTCTTTCAATTTCGGTACGGATAAACCTGTAGAGTTGTTCATACAGCGGGGTTTTTGACTGTGTATTAAAAATAAAAGTAATCATATCGGCTCCAAACTGGCATTATTAAATTATTAATAACTGGACATTTAATTAGCACCAGTTAGTATTATAATAACTTATAAACAAAAAATCAACGGTGTTAACTTTTTTTAAGAGAGAGGGACGATGATGAACAAAAACAATCAGCAAAAAGCACTTGTCCGGGTTATCCTGACAGCTTTGTTTGCCGCAATATGTTATGTGGCGCTTTTCTTCAAAATTCCAATCCCTTCGCCGGTCGGGAATCCGTTTATACATCTTGGGAACTTGTTCGTTATCCTTGCTGCGCTGCTGTTTTCCGGCACGGTGGGCGGTGTAGCCGGTTCCCTCGGAATGGGGGTGTTCGACCTGACGCAGGGGTATGCTATTTATGCCCCGAAGACCTTTGTGCTGAAACTCGGCATCGGCCTTGTTGCGGGGTTTGTCGCATCAAAAGGAAAAAAACCGGATGCGAAATCACCGGTCAAGTGGATTTTTGCCTGCTCGGCCGTTTTGATCGTTTTTGGCTTGTCTATGTTTTTTCTTGCCGTGGGCAAAGGCAGCGAGTTTAAGTTTGAAGGGTTGACGAAGACCTTTATTATCAGCCCTGTATTATACATTTTTTCGCTGGTGCTGGGAGGACTGTTGCTTGCGGCCGCTGTTTTCGCAAAAAAACTCTCTGTTAAGCTTCAATACGCGCTAATCGCGGCGGTCAGCGGTATTTTCTTCAATCTCGCGGGTGAATTTCTGCTCGGCACGCTTTATTTTGTCATCCTGCAGGGCAGCGCATGGCCGCCGGCACTGGTTGCCTCCGCCATCAGTCTGCCCGCGACGGTGATTAACGGCACATTCTCTGTTGCCGGTGCGGTCCTCTTGTACATTCCTCTTGAAAAAGCCGTCAAGTCGAGCGGATTCTTAAAATAGAATCAATTTAATTAAGGAGGCCGCGATTTGATGTTCGCGGCCTTCCTTTTTGCGTTGTGCTGTTGTCAGTTTGCCGTGTCCTCGATTATTTTTCCGTCATGTATCCGGATTACTCTTTTCGCGGTTTTGGCAATCTCATTGTCATGCGTAATGAGGATAATTGTCCGGCCCTCTTCGCTGAGTTCGTGCAGAATCCGCATAACATCCTCACCGGAACGGGAATCCAGGTTGCCTGTCGGTTCATCCGCCAGTATAACGGGCGGTTTTGCGGCCACAGCCCTTGCGATAGCCGCGCGCTGCTGCTGGCCGCCTGACAATTGACTGGGCAGATGGTTTTTCCGGTTGGAAAGCCCCACCCTCTCCAGCGCCGCGAGCGACAGTTTGCCGCGTTCTTCCCTGTGCATGCCTCTGTACACAAGCGGCAGTTCAACATTCGCCTGCGCGGTGAGGCTGGATATGAGGTTGAATCCCTGGAATATGAAGCCGATTTGCTTGTTGCGTATTTCGGACAGCTCATCGTCGGTAAAATGGGCGACATCCTTGCCGTCCAAAAAATAAGTTCCGCTGCTCGCCACATCCAGCAGCCCGAGCATATTCATCAGTGTGGATTTACCCGACCCGGATTGCCCGACAATCGCGACAAATTCACCTCTTTCGATGGTCAGCGATATGCCGTCCAACGCACGGACCTCGTTTTCGCCGGGATTGTAGATTTTGTACATGTCACGGATGTCGATTAAGTGAGCCATTTTATGATTCCTTTCAGGCGGGATTATGGTAACAGATGAGAGGTTGCCGAGCGGTTGCTGAGCGATGGCTGCGCAGTAGTTGAGAAGTCGTTGAACGATTGCTGAGTAACAGCTGGCAGTTTTCGTTGAACAATTGCTAACCCATCGCTCAACCATCGTTAACCCATCGCTCACCCGCTCCGTCATCCCCCGACCGACCCATCCCAGGTGTCGACCTTTTTCGCTTTCATCTCTTCCTCGTCAAACCAACGCGTAGTGACGGCCTTGGTTTCGGTGTAAAACCGTACGCCGTCTTTGCCAAGCGCGTGCAGGTCGCCAAAAAACGAGTTCTTATGCCCCGTGAAGGGGAAAATACCCACCGGGACAGGGATACCGACATTGACGCCGACCATGCCGCCGTGCGTCCTCTTGGCGAACTCCCTTGCGTAATAGCCGCTTTGGGTAAAAATAACGGAGCCGTTGGCGAATTCGTTTTTATTCATCAGCTCAAGCCCTTCTTCAAAGGTCTTAACCCGTTTGACGCAAAGCACAGGGCCGAAAATCTCTTTGTCACCGATGCTCATCTCCGGTGTCACATGATCAAAAATTGTCGGACCGAGGTAAAAGCCGTTTTCATACCCAGGGACGGTGGCCTTTCTGCCGTCCAGCACAAGCTGAGCGCCTTCCCCGATGCCTTTTTCAATCCATTTTACAACAGACTGCCGGTGCGCCGCGGTAACAGTCGGTCCCAAATCGGTTGTTTTGTCATATGCCGGGCCGATTTTCAGCTCTTTCGCGAACCGGACAAGCAAGCTGACCAGTTCGTCCGCGATGCTTTCCTGCGCGACAATAACCGGCAGCGCCATGCACCGTTCACCCGCGCAGCCGAAGGATGAGTTGATAATACCCCTTGCGCTGCGCTCAAGCGCCGCGTCTTCCAGCACAAGGCCGTGGTTTTTAGCCTCGCAAAGCGCCTGAACCCTCTTGCCGTTGGCGGCCGCTGTGGAATAGATGTGCAGTCCCACGGAGGTCGAACCGACAAAACTGACGCCTTTAATGTCCGGATGTGTCAGGAATATTTCCGCTTCATTGCGCGAGCAGGTCAGGATGTTGATTACGCCCGCTGGCAGCCCCGCCTCCTGCCAAAGCTCTGTCAGGCGCATAGCCGTCATCGGGGTCATGGACGCGGCTTTGATGACCATGGTGTTGCCTGTGGCGATGCATAAAGGCGCCATCCAGCCCATCGGAATCATACCGGGGAAGTTAAACGGCACAATACCGGCAAAAACGCCGACTGGCTCCTTGTACAGCACGGTATCGTAACCGGCGGATGTGTCCATCAGGCTTTCCCCGAGCATTAATACCGGTGCTGAACACGCGTATTCAACCGGTTCCTTCACTTTTAAGATATCTCCCTGTGCTTCAGCCCACATTTTACCGTGTTCCCTGGCCACTGTGTCTGTCAGTTCATCCATGTGCTTTTCAACCAGGTCACGGAATTTATACAGCACTTGCACACGCTTGAATACCGGTGTTTGGGACCAGCCGGTAAAAGCGGTTTTCGCGGCCGCTATCGCGTATTCGACTTCCTGCTTTGTGCAGCAGGGGGTCTGCGCGAGCACTTCGCCCGTGCTGGGGTTAAAAACATCCATATATTTTTCCGTTTTTGATTCCAGCCATTCACCCGCGGCAAAATATTTGAGTTTTTTTACGCTGCTCATGATTCATCGCTCCTCGTTGTATGTAATACAGATATATGCTATAATTACGCCATAAAATAAAATCAAAGTCAAGGGTGAAAATGTTAATTTTTATCCGGCATCATACAGATTCGAATATGGAAACCGGCACAGGAAACATTGCGGAAGAACTTTGTAATGCGGTTAACCTTTACACCCGCATATGCGATGAGTGTTTTGTGTCGCGAAACTCTTACCCTGCTTGATTTTGAGCGCGGCAGAAACCGGTGGCCGGGTGCAGCGGTTAAAGCCGCTGTAAAGC